>NZ_JBBCVH010000005.1:0-377414 GCF_037147555.1 Microbacterium sp. MMO-35 | reverse complement strand
CCAGAGTCGCACCCTTACTGACCTCATCCTCATCGATATCAGGCCAATCAAAACCCAGCTTCTCCATCACCCAGACAAGCTCATTCGGCAACATCATTCCCACGACAGCACCTCCGGACGCTGACCTTCCAAGACCCCTCCCCTCGACCCTACGAGAGCGTCCCCCGACGACGCGATGGGGAGAACTCCCCATCGCCGCTCAGCGCGCGGAGGTCCAGGCGGCCGCGCCGCCCAGCAGGGAGGGGGCCTCTCCGTTGCGCACGGACACGCCCCCGGTGCCGCGATCGGCGACGGTGACCCGGGGGTTCGTCGCGATCGGGAGGGCCACGGCGGACCGCACGATCGATGCCTCGATCTGGGCGCGCAGGTCCCGCGCCTGATACACGTCCGTGGTCTTGGCGAGCTGCGCGATCAGCTGATCACGGGACGGATCCGCGAACGGCGTGAGGGCGGCCGACCCTCCTGCCCCCCACTGCGCGGCGATCTGGTCGGGCGTCTGCGGAAGCGGCACCCGGGTGATCACGGCATCCCAGGCGCGCTGCGGCAGGGCTGCGGCGACATCGTCGCTGCCGCAGTCGGCGACGCCCCACCCCTCCTTGGCCGCCGCGGCCTGCAGCGCGGCGAAGGCCCCGCGCGCGAACTCGCTGCCGCGGTCGTACAGCACGCACACCCGCGCGCCGTCGTCGACTCCCGCCGTCCGGCGCTGCAGCGCCGGATCGTCGCCCGGCGTGCCGAGTGCCGAGGCGAACCCCGAGCCCTCGTCCACGACCTTGTAGGCCGCGGAATCGGGTGAGGTGACCATCGACGACGTGCCGGCGTAGGCCGATGCCCACTCGCCTCCGCCGCCCTGGATCATCGCGTTCGCGGGTGCCGCGTGGAAGAACGCGGTACGAGCCTGCGGAGACGCGAACACCCCGGCCGGGTTGAGGATCATCGTCCACAGCGTTCCGTCGTTGGTGGTCGTGACGGTGAAGTCCTTGAGCTCCAGCTCGTGGATCGGCGCGCGGTTCTCGGCCGTGGGAGCCACCTGGACGATGTCCAGCCCGGCGCCCGCCTCGGCCACCGGCTGCGCGCCCGGAGGAACGAGATCGATGCGGGCGACCTTCGGCTTCGGCGCACCGGCGTACCCCGCGTTCGCGACCAGTCGCACGCTCTGCCCGCCCGGGGCGCCTTCGACCCGATCGACCCGGAACGGACCGCTGGAGAGCAGGAGCCGGTCCGGGACGGCCCCCTTCTTCGGGAGATCGAACCCCTTCTTCCACACCTCGGCGATCTCGGCGAGCGCGGTGGGATCGCCCTTCCGGATCGCCGAGATGACGGCCTGCTTGGCCTCCATCGGATCGTCCAGCCCGAAGGCGAGGCGCCCGACGACATGGGCGGGCACGGGAGCGCCGACCGCGCTCTGCCAGTCGATCCTCGGGTGCGGGAACGTGACGTCGATCGATCGCGCGAACTCGTCGATCCGGGGGACCGAATCCGCATCCTCCTGCGCGTCCGCTCCGGGAGCCGGGTCGAGGCGGCCGGACGCGCCGGCCCATCCCAGCAGCAGGTCGGCGGCGTCGACGGGGATGCCGTCCGACCAGGCCGGCTGGGCCAGGTCGTAGCGCACCGTGAAGGGCGACTCCGAGACGATCTTCACCGTGCCGAACCCGGTGTCGGGCACGAACTGCCCATCGACGACGTCACCGAACCGACCGCGCGTCGCCGCGGCGATGTCGAGGTTGCCCGCGGTGGGCGACTGCGCCGCGTTCGCGGAGGTGAATGCCCCCGCCCATCCGACGACCACCTTCGTGCCGGCCACCGGCCCCGCCGAGGCCTTCCCCGACCGCGCCTTGGTGCAGGCGGCGAGCCCCGCGGCGAGCAGGAGCACGAGCACCGCCGCGAGGAGCCGCCTGCGGATCTCGTGACGGCGCACCCCGGCGTTCGACGGGGTCGTCACGCGTAGTCGGCGCTCTCGTCGGCTTCGGCGGCCATCTCGCGGAACGGCTCGCTCTCCTCGCTCTCGAGCCAGGCGCGCGCGTGCTCGATCAGCAGGGCGGGCGAGTCCTCGGCCTCGGCGGCGCTGCTGAAGGGCCCGATCGAGTCCTCCGTGGGCCGCTCGTCCGCCTGGACGACCATCTGGGTCGACAACGTGTACCAGTAGTAGCTCTGCGTTCCGCTCATCCGTCCAGCGCTCCGATCGTGCTCGTGGCGATTCTATGCGGCGCCCGCCGGCAGGCGCAGACGCCGCCGTGTGCGCGCACGAACCGGGCGCGCACACAGCAAGGGGTCGTGACGTCGATCCTCTCGACATCACGACCCCGGGCAGCGGGTTGGCTCAGGCGCCACCGGCCATGCTGGAGTCGGTGTCGCGGATCTGGTCCGCCATGCGCTCCAGCGCCTGCGCCATGTCGTTCACGGCCTCTGCGGCGTCGTCGAGGGAGGTGGTGAGCTCCTCGTACGCCGACGAGTACGCGTCGGACGCGTTCTCCGTCTTGAAGCCGTCCTGCACCAGGTCGTCGATGACGCCCTGCAGCTCCTTCAGCGTGTCGGTGACGCTGCTGCGTCCGTCACGCAGACGCGACGCCGCGCCTTCCATCTCGCTGTACGTTGCGCCAAAATCGTGTCCGGCCATGCGAACCCCTCCAGGTCTGTCTCTCAATCAGGCTGCTCAGCCCATTGCCCCCAGGCTAACCAACGATCCGCCGACCGCACATGGGGAGAACTACCCATCGGCCGATCCCCGATTCCCGGGCGCTCAAGGCGCCTCGGGGACGAAGGGGATCTGCATCGTGACGGCCCGGCCGGCCTGCACGAAGATGCCGCGGCCGACGGGGAAGTCGCTGCGCTTGACCCGGCCGAACGGCGTCTTGAAGATCGTGTCGCCGTCGTAGGTGTCGGGCTTCAGCACGATGCCCTGGCGCCCCGCCTTCCACTCGCCGAGGACGCCGATGCTGCCGCTCGCGCGGCTGATCTCCGCATCGGCGATCAGCATGTGATCGCTGTTGTTCATGGCCTGCAGCAGGGCGCGCATGGGACGATCCGCGGGACCGTCCGCGAGGTGCGGGATGTCCTCGATGACGATGAGGATCCGGCCGCCCGGGGCGTCGCTGACGACCAGCTCCGCGAGCTCGGTCGCCAGATCCTTCTCGTCCTCCGGGCGGATCGCGCTGCGCGTCCAGGGGCGGAAGTCCTTGAGCTCGGAGCGCCGGGTGCCGAAGTGGTACATCTGGATCCGCGGGTTGAACCGCTCCATGGCCACGACGAGCGCCTTGAGGGCGTTGGTCCTGCCCGAGGCCGGGGGACCGGCGATCACGAAGGATCCGACGGGTTCGAAGCCGTACGGCGCGAGAGTGTCGTCCGCGACGCCGAAGACCGGCAGCCCGTCGACCTGCGCCGGCATCTCCGAGACGGGCACGAGCGTGGGCAGCGCGCCGATCTCGGGAAGGTCGCGCACCCCCTGCGCACGCAGGCGCTCTCCGAGGGCGCCGAGCGCCTTGGTCTGCTCCACGACGTTCATCGTGCCGCCCAGCACCGCGATCTGCGCCTCGTGCCCGTCGACGACGGCGCGGCCCGGAGCCGACTGCTCATCGAGGACGTCGCGCGGGGCGCCCAGCAGCATGTACTGCGTCGGGTCACCCATGCGCAGCACGACGCGACGGGAGATGTTCGCCGCCACCGCGCTGGGCACCGCGTTGCCGCGGTCGGCGGTGATCACGGTGTGCACGCCCAGCGTGCGTCCCTCGCCGAGGATCCGCATGAAGATCCGGTAGAACGGACCCCGTCCTGCCGTCACCTCCCAGTCCTTCTTGAACTCGGGGTAGTTGTCGACGAGCAGCAGGATGCGGGGCATGTTCGGATCCGCGAGCTCGCGGTACTCCTGCACGGAGGCCGCGCTGGCGGCGGAGAACAGGGCCGACCGGCGATCCATCTCGCTGTCGAGCGTGCGGAGCAGCCGCTGGATGCGCTCCACGTCGCCGCCGTCCACGACCGACCCGACATGCGGCAGGGTGTTCAGCGAACCGAGCGCCCCGGAGGCGAAGTCGAGGCAGTAGACCTGCACGCGCCCCCGATCGGGGCGCATGCCGGCCGCGGTGGCGATGCTCTTGAGCAGGGTCGACTTGCCCGAACCCGACGTGCCGTAGACCACGAGCGAGCCGTCGCGGTCGGGGACGAACACGGCCGCCTCCTGGAGCTGCTTCTCCGGCACGTCCAGGAGCGCCAGCGGAATCCGGGTGTCGCCGTCGTTCGGCAGGTCGTTCAGATCCACGAGCAGCGGCAGGTCGTCGAGCCATGGACGCCGGGGCCGCGGGAGCCCCGCGACGTCCGCGGCGTGGATGAGGGTCGACACGATCCGCTTCTGATCGTTCGGGCCGAGGTCCTCCTCGTGCGCGTCGGAATCGGCCGGACGATCGGGTTCCCATTCGGCGGTCGCACCGAAGCGCAGCTCGGCCACGCGCACGTCGGCGACGGCCGCTTCGTCGGCACCGGTCCAGCCGCCCGCGTACGCCGACTGGAACGGCACGAGCCGGCCCGGTCCCGTCTTGGCGATCGCGCGGCCGGGGATGGTCGGCGAGAACGTCGCGGCGATGGGGTCGTCCACGACGTCGCGGGAGTCGGCCTCGTCGGCCATGCGCAGCGCGACGCGCAGGTTCGTGTTCGCCCGCAGGTTGTCCTTGATGACGCCGGCGGGACGCTGCGTCGCCATGATCAGGTGGATGCCCAGCGACCGGCCGCGCTGTGCGATGTCCACCACGCCGTCGACGAACTCGGGCATCTCGGAGGCCAGAGCCGCGAACTCGTCGATGACGAGCACCAGCGCCGGCGGGCACTCCGGATCCTGGCGCTTCTCGAGTTCGAGAAGGTCCTTGGCCTTCTTGCGGTTCAGCAGGTGCTCCCGGTGCTGCAGCTCGGCGCGGAGGCTGGTGAGCGCGCGCCGCACCAGATGCGGGCTGAGGTCGGTGACCAGTCCGACGCAGTGCGGAAGCTCCACGCAGTCGGCGAAGGCGGATCCGCCCTTGTAATCGACGAACAGGAAGGTGACCCGGTCGGGGCTGTGCGCCGCCGCCATGCCGAGCACCCAGGCTTGCAGGAACTCGCTCTTGCCGGCGCCGGTCGTGCCGCCGACGAGGGCGTGCGGGCCCTGGGTGCGCAGGTCGAGGGTCATGGCATCGCTCGCGCCCTGGCCGATGATCGCGCGGAGAGTGCCCGCCTTCTTCAGCCGCGGCCGAGGGTTGGGCGAGCGGTCCACGATCGTGTTGTTCTGCCGCCACCGCTCGATCACGACCTGCGGGTCCTCGGCGATCTGCGGATCGACGAGCTGGAGGAACATGACCGATCCCGGGATGTCCGAGGCGTCGTGCACGACGGTGCTCGCATCGACCACGGGCGCCAGCCGCCGGGCCAGCATGTTCATGTAGTCGTTCGACACGCCCTCGACGCGGACGTCGTCGAAGCTCTCGCCGTTGCGGACCAGGCCCACCGTGGCGGACTCGAGTCCGGCGGTGACGTCGATGTAGCTCCGGCACACCGCGGGCAGGGATTCCACGGTCGGGGCGACGAACACCGCGTGCACGCCGTGGTCGGCGCCGCGCTCCAGGACGTCCGTGAGGCGGCCGCGGTCGACGGGCGCGTCCCCGCTGACGAAGACGATCACCGAGACCGGCGGCGTCTTCTTGTGCTCGGTCGCCGCACGGGCGACGTCGGAGCCGTACAGCAGCGGGTTCCAGTCCTCCTTGAACGGGCCCCGCGGCTCCGAGTCCAGCCCCTCGCCGGCCGCCCGGCGCACATGCTCCTCGAGCTGGTTCAGCAGCGCCGCCGAGGTCGGGGCGGAGTCGGCGAGCGCGATGTCGCGGAACGGCGACCGCTCGCTCGACGTGTGCGGCATCCACTTCAGCCAGTCGAGCTCGGGCGTCCAGGCGGAGTCGGCGAAGGCGACGGCCACCACGTCGTTGGGCGCGTGCAGCCCCAGCAGCTGCACGGCGACGCCGCGCATCGTATCGGCGGCCGGCCCCTGGTGCCCGGCGATGCCGATCGAGCCGGCGTCGCTGAGCAGGTCGAACACAGGGACGTCGTCGACGTGCTCGTAGCGGGCACGGAGCCGATCGATGCGATCGACGTACTCGGGCAGGCCCTCGGGGCTGTCCTCCTCGTCGACGTCGTTGCGGGCCGGCAGCTGCCGGCTGCCGAGCCTGAGCCCGAGGAAGTTCCAGTGCTCCGGCCGTCTCGTCCACAGCATCGGCCCGAGGCGCAGGGCGTGGTCGAAGATCTCGGCGACCGGCGGCGCCTCGGCGTTGCGCGCCTTCTCCTCCTCGGGCTTGCCGCGGTAGAAGTCCTCCTCGAGCTGCTCGAACTGCCGCTCGAAGACCCCGATCTCGTGCCCCTCGGTCTTCTTGCTCTGCACCGACTGGTTGATGATGTTGCCGAACGCCATGAGCGGCGTCATCACGATCATGAGCAGGGATCGCGGGTTGCCGTTCATCATGTACAGCGCCGCGCCCATCAGGATCGGCGTCACCATGATCGGCCAGGGGAAGAGCTTGCCGATCCGCTCGGTCGGGATGCGCGGAAGGGTGAACCGCGTGCCCGGGTAGCGCACCTCGACGCGGGGGCTCCGGTTGAAGAGCAGCCCGCCGCCGCGCTCGATGATCGGCTCCTCTGTGGCGGAGCCGTCGAAGGACCGGACCAGGCGGAGCACGAACGTGGTGCTGCCGATGACGAACGGCTCGCCCTCCTCGATGCGGACGCGCTGCACCGCGACGCCGTCGACGAGCACGCCGTTCGCGGAGTTCAGGTCGACGACCTCGATGTACGCGCCGACCTCGAGCCGTGCATGCCGCTTGGACGCCATGGGGTCGGCGATGACCACATCGCTCGCCGCGTCGCGTCCCAGGATCACGTGCCCCGACCGGATCGGGAACTCCTGTCCGGCGAGCGCGCCGGCCGTCCCCACGAGCATGCCGACGATGTCGTTGCGTCCCGAAGCCGCGTACTCCGGGCCGTAGTTGACGATCGATGCCGCGAATCCCGAGCCGATCCCCGCCTCGCCGATGGGCACATCCGGCTCGAGCGGGATCAGCCGCTTGCCGTTCGGCGGCGCGACCGCGAGGGTCACGACGTCCCCCTCCGCGACGGGGGTGGCGCGCGTCGGATCGGCGGCGGCGACGTGCCGCGCCACATCACCGGCCGTCGCGGTCGAGTCCGTCGTGATCACGATGTCGGCGGGTTCGCCCACCGGCCGGTGCAGCGTCAGCTTCAGCCTCATGCGTGTCCTTCATCCCCCCTCGGCCGAACGCCGCGCGCGTTCGGCCCTCCCGATCCGCTCACAGCGCCACCACGGTCGCCAGGCGGTCACCCATGCGGATGGTGTCGCCGTCGCGCACCGGAACCGGGGCTCCGGCGGGCGCGGCGTACTCGATCCCGTCGCGGATCAGTCCTGATCCGTTGGTCGACCCGCAGTCGGTGATCTCGAATCCGGCCGCCACCGGCCGCACGAGCAGATGGGTCTTCGACAGCGACTTGCTGGCATCTGCGAGCGGCAGCGGGCGCGCGTCCGGGTGGCCCGAGGCATCCGGGTTCCGCCCGAGCAGCACGGCCTCGACGACCGGGATGCTCTCCCCCGTGTCGAGCCGCAGCGCGTAGCGCGCGACCGGCGCCGCGGACGGGGTCTGCGGCGCGGCCGGGGGCTGCGCGGGCTGAGGCGCGACGGTCGGCTGAGGCGCGACGGTCGGCTGCGGCGCGACGGTCGGCTGAGGTGCGACGGTCGGCTGAGGTGCGACGGTCGGCTGAGCCGCGACGGTCGGCTGAGCCGCGGGAGCAGGCGGGGCGACCGGCGTCTGCGGCGGAGCCACCGGTGCCGGCGACGCGACCGGCGTGACGGGCGTCTGCTGCGGGGCGGCCGTGGGCACGGGCGTCGGGTCGGGCACCGCCACCGGCGCGAGCGGCGTCATCGTCGGGGTCGCCGGCGCCTCGAGGCCGCCGGGCGCGGCATGCGGTCGGGCGACGCCGAGCACCCCGGCGCTGATGCGGCTGCCGGGGCGGTAGGCGGGAGCCGCGGTCGGCCCCACCGGCGTGGCGAGCGACGGCAGCGCGGAGCGCTCCGGCACCGGATCCGCCTTCACCATCTTCCTGGCCAGGCGCATCCGCTTCTCGTCGAGCGGGTTCAGGCCGTTGCGCACGTCGACGAGCCAGACCCGGGACGCCCTGTCATGCCATCCGCGGCCGCGCCCCTCCGGGTCGAACAGCGGCGAGAGGAGGAACACGACCCCCAGCAGGGGCACGAGGCTCGCACCCACCAGGACGAGGAAGCGCAGCAGCACGGCGCCGACGCCCGCGCGCTCCAGCGTGCGCACGCTCACGAGGCGCAGGCCGGTGATCGCCTTCCCGATCGTGAGCCCCCGGACTCCCTGCAGCACGAGCTGCGCCACCGCGAAGGCGAGGCTGAGCACGACGGTCACCGCGGCCATGATCACCGAGAGCCGGAAGTCCGGGTGGTTCACGAATCCGTACAGCGAGATCGTCCCCGCGGCGAACTTGAGCAGCAAGGGCACCGCGCCGAACCACAGCGGCAGCTGGACGACGAACCAGATCGCGGCGTCGATCACCGCCGACGCCGCGCGGCGCCCGAACGGCGCGCGCACGAGCCCCAGGGCTGCGGCGTACGCGGGGTCGGGGCGGCCTGCGGCGTCGAGGCCCTCGATCACCGGCTTGTGCTCCTCGACCTCCCAGATCATGTCCTGAGGCGCGTTCGAGCGGCCCGCCTTCACCTCCGGCATGCCCAGCTACCCCTCCGAGATCGTCCGGATCGGAGAGCCCGACCCGCAGCATTCGTCCAGCCTACGGAAGATCCGACGGGGCCGTCGATGGGGACGACTCCCCATCCGTCGCCCGGTCGGCTCCGGTCACTCCGCGTCGCCGGGATCCGCATCCGTCACGTCGAGCAGCGGCAGATCGGCCTTGCCGACGAGGCGCGAGGCGATCACGTGCTCGACGAGGCGCGCCCGCCGGTTGGTCGCGGATCCGCCCACCCCGCCGCGCATGCCGGGCACGCCGATGCGGTCGAACTTGTCGCACACGTTGTCGAGCTTGCGGTTGAAGCGGGTGACGGTCCAGCCCAGGCGCGCCGCGGCGTCGGCGCTGGAGGGCAGGGCGCTCATGCCCGTGCCGTCGCGGCGCAGCAGCGGTTCGGCGAGGGCCACCAGAAGCTGCTTCTGGCTGAGCGTCAACGGCACGTCGCCGATCGTCGAATCGCCGTCGAACTCGCGCTCGCGCCGGGTCTCCCGGAAGGTCGGCTCGGAGGCGTGGATCGTGAACTCGTACGTGGTGGGCCCCGCGGAGAACACGACGCTCGTGGTCGCGAACACCAGGGGGAGCCGGGCGCCGGGCGCGAGCCAGGCCTGCACTCCGCCGGTCGCATCGGTCACCGTCGCCTGCAGGCGCGCGCCGATGTTCGCGAGCCACCACAGCCCGGCCGACTCGGCGATCTCGAGGAAGTGCCGATGCAGGAAGAGGTTGTCGTCGATGGCGAGGTCGCCCTCGCGCCCCACCACGAACCGCCCTCCGGCCTCGATCGGGAAGTACTCCCCCGCGAACTCCACCGTCACCCGCGCACGGGTCGGATCCTGCGTGACCTCGGGGTCCATGGTCATGAGGTGCATCCTCTCACCGTCGACGAACCGGAGCCGTTCTCCCGGCGCAGCACGACATCGATGCAGGTCGTGCCGCCGGGCTGCGCCGGGACCGTGATCTCCGGCGCGTCGACCTTGGTCATGTCGCCGTCTCCCGCGAGCGTCACCACCGTGACGAGGTAGGAGTCGCCCTTCTGCGGGCTCGGGTTGGTCCAGGTGAAGCGCACGGAGCCTGCGCCGTCGGGCGTGCCGACGACGTCCTTCGGCGTCGCCGTCATGTCGCCGAGAGGATCCTGCGGATCCGCGCTCTCCGCGGCGGTCGGCTTGGGCTTCGGCGGGTTCGCGTTGAGCAGGTTCACCGCGAGCACCGATCCGCCGGCGAGCACGACCACCGCCGCCGCCGCGACCAGGCCCCAGATCAGGCCCCGGCGGGACGCCGGGGCGACGGAGCGGTCCGTCGGTGCGGGAGCGGCGGGGGCCGGTGCCCTCTCCCCCGCGACGGCGCCGGCGTCCGGGCTCACCGTACGCGGCGGGCGCAGCACGGTCGGCGCATCGTCGCCGGCGTCGACCGGCGCGACGGGGGCGACCGGCGGCGCCGGCGCGGCTGCCGCGGGCACCCGGATCATCGTGCGTGCGGAGGTCTCGTCCTCGGCTGCTCCGGCGGGGTCGAACCGCGGGCCGGGCGCCGCAGGGACGACGGGGGCCTGCACGGGGCTCGTCGTCGCCGACGGCCGGGTGGCGGTGTGACTCGGGTCGATGCTGACGACCTCGCGCACCCGGGTCAGGCCGTCGTCGTCATCGTCGTGCTCGCGCTCCGGCTGATGGTCGTCGACGATGTCGATCGGGGTCACCGAGTGCGAGAGCTCGATCTGCACCTTCTGCAGCGCCCGGGCGAACGCCACGGCGCTGCCGAAGCGGTCGGCGGGATTCTTCGCCATGCCGCGCTCGAGGACGCGGGCGAGGCTCTCCGGCACATCGGCGCGCCCCAGCGGCGGCAGCGGCTCGCCCTCGATCCGCGCGATCAGATCGGCGCCGCTGTTGCGCTGCCCCGGCTTCTCGAACGGGCTGCGCCCGGTGAGCAGCGTGTAGAGGGTGGCGGCGAGCGCGTAGACGTCCGAGCGCACCCCGCCCTGCGGCGGGTCGCCGAACGACTCCGGCGGCGACCAGGGGATCGACATGCCCGCGGCCTCGCTCACCGCGCCCGTGGTCGAGGCGATGCCGAAGTCGGTGAGGGCCGGCCGGTTGTAGGCCGTGACGAGGATGTTCGCGGGCTTGATGTCGCGGTGCAGAACACCGGCGCGGTGCGCGGTCTCCACGGCTCCGGCGACCTGGACGCCGACGCGCAGCGCCTCGGCCACGCTGAACGGCTCCTTGCGGGCGCGCTGCTGCAGGTTCGGCCGCGGGCAGTACTCCATGACGAGGTACGGGCGTCCGTCGGCGGCGACGCCGGTCTGATAGATCGTGACGATCGCGGGATGCGTGGACAGCATCGCCATGACGTTCGCCTCGTCGGCGAACTCCTGGGCGGCGCCCGACGCGAGCCGGTCGGCGAGGAGCACCTTGACCGCCACGCGGCGACGCGGCTGCTGCTGCTCGTAGAGGAAGACGTCGGCGAACCCGCCGGTGCCCAGCGGCTCGACGTAGTCGAACCCCTCCAGCTGCGGCGGCGGGGACGGCGGACGACTCACGGCAGATCCTCGAACGCGACGGTGATCCCGTCGCCGAGATCGATCACGTCCCCGGTGACCACGATGGTCTGCTCGCCGGGGTGCAGCCGCACCGGCTCGGCGCCGGGGCGCAGCAGCGTGGATCCGTTCGTGGTGTGCAGGTCGAGCACGACGACCGCGTCGGCCTCGGGGCGGATCTCGAGGTGGCTGCGCGAGATGTCCTGCTGCGGGCTGTCGACCGCCACGAGGTGCGGCAGGGTAGCACCGCTGGAACGCGTGGCCCGCGGGCGGCGTCCGATCACGACCGTGCGGTCGAGCGCGACGACCTGCCCGGAGGACAGCCGCACCCGAGGGCCGGTGGTCACGGCTGCAGCGGGGACGGGGTCCGCGGCACCGGGGCGCGCGGGCTCCAGCGTGATCCCGGGCACGGCGGACACGGGCGCGGGCACCGGCTCGGTGGGCGTGGGAACCGCGCCCGCGACGGTCGGCGCGACGGGGAGGTCGCCGCGCAGGGCCCGCGCCTGAGCGAGGGAGATGGTCGCGCCGTCGTGGTCGCCGTCGTCCGGGGCGCTCCCGGTCTGCGGCGCCGTCGGGGCGGCCTGCACTGGGGCGGCCTGCACCGGGGCGGCCGGTGCCGGGCGGAAGTCGAGGGTGTGCCCGCCCAGCGGCGCCGCGATGGTGTCGGCCGGGGGGAGGATCGTCTCCACCGGCGCCGGAGCACTGATCACCGTGTCGCCGAGGTCGTCCTCGTCCGCGGCCGGGACGAGCGGCGCGGGATGGGGTTCCGGCTCGGGATCCTGTGTGGTGGTCCCCTCGACGGGCTCGGGATCGGGCTCATCCGCGGGGGACGGCGTCTCGTCTCGGTCGCCTGCGGCGTCCTCGCTCGACGACCCCGGAGCCGGGACGTCGTCCTCGTCAGACGACGCGGGCGACGGGACGACGTCCTCACCCGACGGCCGCGGAGACGGGTCGGAGGCCTCGCCCGACGACCCCGGAGACAGGACGACGTCCTCGCCCGACGACCCCGGCGACGGGGCGAGCTCCTCGTCAGACGAGCCCGGAGCCGGGACAGCGGAGTCGCCGTCGGATGACGCGCGGACCTCGGGCGCAGCCTCGGCCGACGGCTCGGGAAGGAGCGCGGTGCCGGCGATGATCACACCGGCGCGCACGACGCCCGCGACGATCGGCAGCGCCGGATCCTCCGCGCCGTCCTCGACCCGGATCTCGATGCCGGTCATGCCGGGCACGAACCGCTCGCTCCAGGTGGTGACCTCGGCCCCGGTGATCTCGCGCTCGTCGCCCGTGGCGACCACGCGCGCCCGCACCCGCCCGCGCACCGCGATCCGGGCGTGCTCGCCCTCGCGCACCACGGCGGCGAACGGCGGGATCGCGGCGAACGACCCGCCGCCCGCGGCCGTCAGCGCATCGACCACCTCGGCGAAGGAGGCCTCGTCGGCGGCGACCCGCTCCCACAGCCTCGCGACGAGCGCGGCGTCCGCATCCGGAGGCAGTGCGATCACGGCCCGGGGGCCGATCAGCGCGAACCACGACCCTGCGCGGTAGACGGTGTTCATCAGCGCATCCCTCCCATGGCCTCGGCACGCGGTCGCGTGTCGGAGTCGATGTCCTCGTCGTCGAAGCCGGCTGCGCCGTCGCGCCCCGGACGCGTGCTCACGTGGAGCGCGTCCACGACGACCGCGGTCACGTTGTCGCGCCCGCCGTGCTCGAGGGCGCGGTCGATCAGGCGCTCCGCGGCGGCCTGCGGATCCTCGTGCATCGCGAGCAGGGTCCGGATCTCCTCGTCGTCCACCTCGCTGCTCAGACCGTCGGAGCAGACCAGGATCCGATCGCCGACGCGGGCCGGGATCATCCAGTAGTCGGCCTCGCCGGTGCTGCCCGCGCCGATCGCCCGCGTGATGATGTTGCGGCGGCGGTCCCGGGGGGCGTCCGCCGCGCGCAGCTCGCCCGCGTCGATGAGCTCCTGCACCACGGAGTGGTCGACCGAGATCTGCTCCAGCACGCCGCCGGAGAGCCGGTAGGTGCGCGAGTCGCCGATGTTGATCGCCAGCCAGTAGCCGACGCCGTCGACGGCGGCGATCGTCACGCCGCTGAGCGTGGTGCCGGCCATCGAGCCCCCGTCGGCCGGAGCCGTGGTGCCGCCGATCGCGTCGACCGCCGCGCGCACGCGGGCCAGGGTGAAGCTGACGTCGTCGATGGTGAGCACCGGCCGGCCCCGCAGCTGCGCGAAGCCCTCGATCACGGTCGTGCTGGCGACGTCGCCGGCCTGATGCCCGCCCATGCCGTCGGCGACGAGGAACAGCGGCGCCTGAGCGAGCAGCGCATCCTCGTTGAGCGCACGGCGCAGCCCGGTGTGCGTGGCCGCGCCCGACCGCGCGACGATCGCCGGCGTCATGCGTAGCCGCCCACGGTGACGATCCGGTCGCCGATCTCGATGGCGTCGCCGAGACGGATCCGCACGCGCTCGCCGGGCGGGCAGGCGATCCGCACCCCGTCGCGCACGATCGTCATGCCGTTGGTCGAGTGCCGGTCCATCACCCAGCCGCCGGCGGCCTCGGCCGCGGCCTCGAAGTGGGTCTTGGACAGCGACAGGGTCTCGTCGCGGACGACGACGACCGTCGCGCCGGCCTCGGGCGCCGGATTGCGACCGAACAGCGTGCGCCCGGAGACGGTGGCGCGTGCGCCGTCGTCCCAGACGAACTGCAGCCGGTGCCCCGGGATCGAGATCCGCGTCTCCTCCAGGTCCTCCTCGTCGGGATGCACCACGGGGGTCAGGGCCAGGGCGTCCGCGACGGTGGCGGGCGCGGCCGCCGGCACGGGCGGTCGCGCCGGCGCCACGGTCTCCGGCCCCGAGACCACGGGAGCGGCGGGGGCTGGCACCGACGGGCTCACCCCGGGGACGACCGTGATCATCGCGTGCGCGGCGTCGGCGGCGGCCTGCGCCGCGGCCGACAGCACCGTCGCATCGTGCGGGTCGGCCTCGGCCGCGGGGTCCGCGACGGGCCCGCCGGCGCTCGGGGCGTTCGGCAGGGTGTGCCCCGTGGACGCGGCGGGTGCACCCGCCGGCGGGGCGAACGACGCGGCGGGGGCGGCCTGGAGCAGGGGCGGGTCCGGCGTCGTCAGGACGAACGGCGCCGGAGGGCCGGCCGCGGGCTGCGGCGCGCCGGGCACGGTCGCGAGCGTCGGCGCGGGAGCGGAGGGCTCGGCGATGACGCCGGCGCCCGCGGGTGCGGCCGACGGTCCTGAGGCGGTGCGGGCATCGCGCATGATCGCGCCTGCCGCCCGGTCGTGCCAGCCCTGGAACCGGCCGGAGCCGTCGAACAGCGGCGTGAAGTAGCCGACGACGATCGCGGCGCTGAGACCGAACACGACGTTGCGCAGCAGCGCACGTCCGAAGCCCAGCGGCGCCTCGCTGCCGTCCCGCACGAGCCGCAGCCGCAGGATGCGCATGCCGATGGATCCGCCGGATCCCTGCAGGAAGCTGTAGACGAGGAACCAGGCGAGCATCACGAGGCTCGTGATGCCCATCCCGGTGAGGAGCGCCGAGGCGACGGCCGTCGCTCCCCCGCCGCTCGCCGCGCCGGCCATCGCGAAGGCGACCGCCGATCCGATGATGGCGGGCAGCGACGCGATCGCCGCGTCGATGAGGTAGGCGGCCACGCGGCGCGGGAGCGGCGCGATCGGGGCGGCCGGAGACGTCGGCGCGACCGGAGGCGTCGTCGCGCCGGCGCTGCTCGGGGCGTTCGTCATGAGGTCTCGCTCTCGGATCCGCGGCGTGCGGCTCGGGTGCCGCGCTGCGTGGCTGGTGTGCTCTCGATCGTGCCAGGTGCGCCCGAACTCGCGCCAGAGCCGGACCCGGGCCGGCGGACGCGTTCGGTCGCGGCGTCGCGCAGCCCCTGGAACCCGGCCGAGAGACGGGAGCCGCCGAGCAGCGAGCGCAGGCTGAGGCGCGCGATCATCCGGCGCCGCCAGCTCGCCTCCTTGCCCATCCCGGCCACGATGCCGTCGACCTCGAGCCAGAACGCATCGACGTCCTCGGCGGTCGGCTCGGACGGGCCGAAGACCTGGGCGTCCGCGTGGTCGGCGAGCGCGGTCACCGCGGGGACCGTGAGCGCGGTGGCCACGGTGCGGGCCTCCTCGGCCCGGGTGGCGCCGGAGGGCAGGCGCGCCCCGTAGTCCACGGCGCGGTCGGTGAGCTCGTCCCAGCCGCCGCTGATGCGGTCGGCGGCGAGCGCCGCGACGCGTCGCCGGCGCCGGCGGGCCGCCTTCCAGGCGCCGATCACGATGAACGGGGCGGCGAGGATCGCGAGCACCAGCAGCACGCTGCCGCCGATCGCGAGGATCGTGCCGAGGATGCCCCACAGGTTGTCCGGGCCGTCCTGGTTGCCGCGCTGGTCGGGCACGCTGGGCGGAAGCTCGACCGGCTCCTGCGGCGGGGGCGGCGGCTGCAGCACCTGCGGCTTGGGGACGACCTTGGGCTTGGTGATCTGGTCCTGCGGGACCTTGTCCTTCGGCGGGGTCGGGTCGAAGGCCACCCATCCGGCCTTCTCGAAGTTCACCTCGACCCAGGCGTGCAGGTTGTCGCCGTTGGCGGAGAACGTGCCCTTCTGGCCCTTCTCCGGGTAGAAGCCCATCACGACCCGGACGGGGATGCCCAGGGAGCGGGCCGCGAGCGCCATCGCGACGGCGTACTGCTCGTCGTCGCCGATCATCTGCTGCCCGTCGATCAACGTGGAGATCCGCTCCTCGGTGTGCCCGGCGCGGCTGAGGGCCTCGCCCTCCAGGCCGTGGCTGAAGAAGCCCTCCTCGGAGAACTTCTTCACCAGCGCCCGCACCTGCGCGATGGGCGTCTTCGCGTCGGCGACCGTGTCGGAGGCGAGCGAAGCCAGCTTCTCTGGGACCTCGGCCGACTTCGGCATCGCGACGGATCCGAAGGCGAGGCCGTCGAGCTGCTTGTCCGTCCAGGTGCGGGGGATCGTGGTGTCCAGGGTGTACGTGTCGCCCTTGCGCAGCTTCGAGGTGGCGACCGCCGTGCCGGTCGAGTCGTTGTAGTAGGTGCCGCGCCGCAGCGCATCGGCGTCGGATCCGCCGAACGTGATCCGGCTGACGGCGCCGGCGTCGGGCAGCCACACGCCCGTGTACGCGTCCATCGTGACGTCGAGCGTGGCCGCGGAGCCGGTGGCTCCGGCCGACATGTTGTCGCGGATGGGACTGAACGCCCCCGACGACCCGACGCCCTTGTCCGACACGTCGTAGACGACGCCGTTGTAGGCGTCCATCGTGCCGACCCGGATGCGG
Source organism: Microbacterium sp. MMO-35 (assembly GCF_037147555.1). Taxonomy (NCBI): domain Bacteria; kingdom Bacillati; phylum Actinomycetota; class Actinomycetes; order Micrococcales; family Microbacteriaceae; genus Microbacterium; species Microbacterium sp. MMO-35. The sequence goes on along the minus strand of NZ_JBBCVH010000005.1, from coordinate 360,826 downwards.
GCGCCTTCGGGCAGCCCCTTCACGGTGAACAGGGTGTCCTTGCGGTGGTCCTTCACGTACCCGCGGTACGACTGCAGCGGGCTCGCGTACTGGTGCACGTCGAACGGCGGCAGCACCACGTCGCGGAACACGTGTCGCGGCTCGGCGAGCGTCGTCGCGGCGGCGACGCCCGTGCAGGCGAGGCCGGCGACGACCAGCACGGCCGCCCCGGCGAGGATGCGGCGGCGGCGCAGGGCGGAGGAGCGGGACCCGTCGGCCGCGACCGGGACCGCGGCGTCCGCGCTCTCGCCGCCGAGGCCGCGCAGCGCGAGCCAGGCCACCGAGACGAGGGCGAAGACGACGCCCTGCGCGATCGGGGCCGCCGGATCCGGGACGCCCATGGCGATCACCAGCATGAGGTGCGCCGCCGCGGGGATCAGCGCCCACGCGACCCGGTGCAGCCGCAGCGCGAGCGCGGCGGTCAGCACCCCGAACACGAGGGCGGACAGGAACGGGACCAGCGCGTAGCCGTCCCCCACCGCCACCGGCGCGACCGTGGTGAGCATCGCCTTCCAGCTGGTGACGGCGCCGGCCGACAGCGCGCCCAGGGTCTGGCCGGTGGGCACGAAGCCGAACAGCGTCGTCTGCGGCAGGGCCAGCGCCCCGCCGAAGACGAAGTAGGCGAGCACGGTGAGTCCGGCGGTCGGCAGGATCCCCCAGCCGCGCCAGGCGCAGAGCAGGGCCACCCCGAGACCCAGCACGAGGCCGCCGAGCGCGGCGGGCAGGAAGGATCCGCCCGCGAACGAGGGCCACCATCCGGCGATGCCGGCGCCCATGAGCAGGGCCACCGCGACGAGGTCGGTGAGGCGACGGGCCATCATGCGAGCACCTTCCCGAGGGCGAGCGGCAGCTGCTCGAGCGCGCCCACCGTGATCACATCGGCCTCGCCGATGCGGCGCAGCGACGGGGCCTCGCCGAGATCGGCGACGATGGCGAGCACGCGCGACCCGAAGGGCAGGCGGGCGCAGGCGGCGCGCAGCTCCTCCGGTGAGGTGCGGCTGCCGCCGACGAGCACCACGACGCTGGACAGCGGCATGTGCGCGGCGACGGTGCCGGCCAGCGCCGCCAGCCCGCCGTCCTTCGCGCGGCCCTCCTCGACGCCCGCGAGCGAGTCGAGGAGCTGCTTGCCCGTGCCGGACGCCAGTGCCCGGCCCTGCACGCGCAGCTCGACGTGCTGCGCATCGCGGATCGCACGCAGACCCACGGATCCGGCCAGGGAGATCGCGAGCTCGAACTCCTCCGCCTCGGCGTACTCGGAGCTCGCGCGGCTCAGGCCGATGACGAAGTGCGAGCGGCGCGTCTCCTCGTACTGACGCACCATGAGCACCCCGGTGCGTGCCGAGGAGCGCCAGTGCACCCGACGCAGGTCGTCGCCCGGCTGATACTCGTTGAGCGCATGGAAGGAGACGTCGTCGCGGGACAGATCCGACGCCGGCAGCCCCTCCAGGTCGCGCAGGAAGCCGAGCGACTGCCCGTCGAAGGCGATCGTGCGCGGGTGCACGAAGAGATCGATCGGATCGTCGCGCCGGTGCGCCCGCTCGAACAGCCCGAGCGGGTCGCCGCGGACGACGCTGACCGGGCCGACCGACACGACGCCGCGCCGGTGGGTGGGGATGGCGAAGAGCTCCTCCGCCTCCTCCCCGGGGGCGAGCCGCTTGATGCCGAACTCGCCGCGGCCGGCGCCGACCGGCAGCACGACGCGCGAGGGCAGGATCGCCCTGCTGCCGCGGTTGGCCAGGGTCAGCGCCCCCACCGCCCGCTCTCCGACGACGACGCGGGTGCGCGCCAGGTCGAGGGTGATGTCGTAGGCGGTGCGCCCGATGAGGAACAGCGTGCACAGCACGAGCACGATGGCGAGCACGAGCGCGATCACGGCCATTTCGATCCAGCCGAGCGGCAGCGCGATCAGGAGGCATCCCAGGGCCGCACCCGCGAGCACCCAGGCCAGCGGGCGCACCGCGCCGGCGATCAGGCGGAGCCGCGTCCCCCCGCGCGCGAGCACGAGCGCGAGGATGTCGCGCCAGCCGGCCTCGCGGTCGGATCCGGCCGGGCGATCGGTGCTGCGCGCCGGGGCGGTCGTGGTCATGCGTGCTCTCTGTCTTCGGATGTCCCTTCGACGAAGCTCAGGGACCGGGGTTGCGGCTCAGGGACCGGGGTTGCGGGGCAGGGGCCGGGGTGGCGGACCGCCGTGCGGGGACGGACCGGCGCCGGATCAGGCGGCGCGCGCCTGGGGGGCGGCGACCTTCTCGACCACGCGGGCGATGACGGTCTCGGCGGTGGTGCCGGCGAACTCCGCCTCCGGGTCGAGCAGCAGGCGGTGCAGCCACACCGGCCGGGCGAGCGCCTTCACGTCGTCGGGCAGCACGTAGTGACGACCGTGCGCGGCGGCCCACACCTTGGCGATGCGGACCATGGCGAGCGCCCCGCGCACCGAGACGCCGAGGCGGATCGCGGTGTCGGCCCGGGTCGCCTCGACGAGCTCGGCGATGTAGCGCAGCACCGCGGGCTCGACGTGCACGGCGGCGGCGAGGTCGGCCATGTCGGCGACCGCGCTCGTGGTGATGACGGGGGCGAGCTTCGCGGACGGGTTGCGCTCCGCGGCGCCCGCGAGGATCGACGCCGTGACATCGAGGTCGGGGTAGCCGATCGAGGTCTTGATGAGGAAGCGGTCGAGCTGCGCCTCGGGCAGCTTGTAGGTGCCCGCCTGCTCGATGGGGTTCTGCGTCGCGATCACGAGGAACGGACGGCCGGCCTCGTGGGCGACGCCGTCGACGGTCACCCGCGACTCCTCCATCACCTCGAGGAGGGCCGACTGCGTCTTGGGCGAGGCGCGGTTGATCTCGTCGGCGAGCACGATCGAGGCGAACACCGGGCCGCGGTGGAACTCGAACGTGTGGGTGTTCTGGTCGTAGATCGTGACGCCGGTCACGTCCGACGGCAGCAGGTCGGGCGTGAACTGGATCCGGCTGCTGGTGCCCTGCACGGTCGCGGCGAGCGCCTTCGCGAGGCTCGTCTTGCCCGTTCCGGGGGCGTCCTCCAGGAGCACGTGCCCCTCGGCCAGCATCGACGCGATCACGAGGCTCACCACGTCGCGCTTGCCCTGCAGGGCACGGTCGACGTTGTCGGCCAGGCGGCTGAAGGTGCCCTGGAACCAGGTCGCCTGCTCGGGGGTCATCGTCATGTCTGTGGTTCCTCTTGCTCGTCGTTCGTCTGCTGTGCTGCGCGGGCCGGTCCTCGCCCGGCTACGGTCTCGCCCAGAAGCTCTTCTCGGTGTCCACTCCGCCGCCCCAGCCGACGATGTCGACCCAGACGTCGACGCCGTCGCGGCCCTTCCAGCAGGAGAGCTGCTGGCTGCCGGAGCCGTCGAAGTTCACGGTGTGGTTGCCGCCGATCTGGCCGTCCACGCTGGAGTGGCAGGTCACCGTGTAGTTGCCGATCTTCAGGTTCTGCCAGTTCACGACCATCAGGCGGCATCCGTTGACGCACCCGCTGCCGGCGGCGGCGCCCTGGGTGACCCACACGCGGGGCGGCGGCGGGCTGTTGGTCTTGCGCGAGGCGGAGACCACGCTGGACTGCTGGCTGACCCCGCCGTCGTTCACGAAGGCCTGCGCGTCGATCGTGTGCGTCTGGTCATAGCCGTTGCCGACCACGGTCGATCCGTTGTTCGCCACCGACTGCCATCCGCCGCCGTCGATGCGCACCTTCATGGTGACCGGGCGCCCGTTCGGCGCCGGCGCGTTCCAGGCGAGCGTGATGCTCTGGCCGTTGTTGGTCGCGCTGACGTCCGGCTTCCCGATCGGACCGTACGGGCGGACATTGCCCTTCGAGCCTGCGTCACCGGGCTGGGACTCCTGCCCGCCGACGACCGAGTAGGCGCGCACCGACACCGTGTAGCTGTTGTTGTTCGTGGCCGGGATGTTGCGCCCATCCCAGTTGCGGTTCCAGTTGCCCCCGGTCGAGTACTCGTAGTGGATCTCGGATCCGCTGGCCCCGTTGGCGTCCGCCAGCGTGTACTCGACGGCGATGTTGTTGTCGCCCTCCACCACCTTGGTGAGGGTCGTCGCCCCCGGCTGCCCGAAGGCGCGCCGCGGGCTGGACGGCGCGGACCAGGCGCCCGGCGAGGGCGACTTGTTCTTGCCGCGCACCTGGAACGTGTAGTCGGCGGTCGAGTTGCCCACCGTCACGGCCTGGCTCGTCAAGCTGCCGGGGACGGTGATCGTGCGCACCACGGATCCGCCCTGCATGACCTGCAGCTCGTAGCTGGAGATCGGGTCGCCGTTGGCGCCGGCCGGGGTCCAGCTCACGGTCATCTGCGACTGGTTGCCCACGGACGGCGCGCTCTGCGCCTGCGGGGTGCCGGGAGCCGTCGGCGGACCCGCCGGAACCTCCGACGCCGACCAGCCCGACCAGCTCGAGGGCTCGGGGGCGCGGTTCACCGCCTGCACGCGCACCTGGTAGTTCGCGCCGTTCTCCAGGCCGTCCCACTTCACCGACGTGCCGGTCACGCCGGTCTTCGTCGCGGTGCCGCTCGGCGGCGCCGGGGAGATCTCGAGGTTGTACGAGGTCACCGGGGATCCCGGGGTCGTCGGCGTGGTCCACGAGACGTCCAGCGACTTGTCGCCGAACTTCAGGGTCGGCGGGTTCGGGGTGTCCGGCCGCGCATCCGGGCGCGCCACGGCCGAGGTCGGCGACGGCTTGCCCTCGCCCACGCGGTTCGTGGCGGTCACCGCGAACGTGTACTCGACGTTGTTCGTCAGCCCGTCCAGGGTGCACGTGGTCGACGTGCACGACTTGGAGTAGCTGCCGCCGCTCGTGGCGCGCACGGTGTAGCCGGTGATCTCGGCGCCGTTGTTCGACGGCGGCGACCAGTTCAGCACCACCGTGCGGTCCTGCACGCTCGTCACCTGCGGGGCGCCGGGCGCATCGGGAACGCCCTGCACCGTGACGACGATGCGGCCGTCCACCTCGCGGTCGGGATCCTTCGTCGCGTCCTGCACCCGGTAGGTCGCCACGATCTGGCCGACGAACGCCTTGCTGGGCGTGATCACGACCTTGTCGCCCTGCACCGATGCGCCGTCGGCGTCGCCGGTCTGCACGCTCACGGAGCGGATCTTCAGCGGCTTGTCCGGGAACGGGTTGACGTCGTTCTGCAGCACCGGGATCGTGACCGCCTTGCCCTGGTCGGCCTGCGGCACCGTGTCCTCGTTGGCGACGGCGAGCGGCCGCGTGGAGGCGGCGACCGTCACGGCGACGGTGCCGGTGACCGGCTCCGTGGTGCCGTCGGTGATGCTCAGCTGCACGGTCGAGCCGGAGCCCTTCGGCGTCTGGGAGTCGGCCTGCACCCTCAGCGTCGAGCCGTCCAGGCTCGCCGTGATGCCGTGGTCGGGCTGTCCGGTGATCTTGTAGCTGATCTTCTTCGCATCGCCCGGATCCGGATCCTTCGTGAGCGCCGCGAGGTCGACCTTCTGCGCGTCCTCGCCGGGCGCGACCGACACCTGCGCGTTCGTGAACGCGGGCGGCTGGTTGTCCGGCGGGAGCACGGTGATCGGCAGGCTCAGAGTGGACTTGCGCCCCTTCGGATCGTCGGGTCCGGTGCCGTCGGTCACCTCGAAGGTGAGCGCGTCGTCGCCGAAGTAGCCCTGCTTGGAGGTGTAGACGAGGGTGTGCTCGTCCTTCAGCAGCGACGCGCCGTTGCCGTTGACGGCGCTGACCTTGCCGGCCTCGGTGATGCGCACGTCGCCGCCGCCCGCCACGGCGACGTACTTCGACAGCGGGAGCTCGATGGTCTCGCCGCTCTTGACCTCGACCGGCTTGGTCGAGCGGAGGGTCGGCGCGAGCTCGGACAGGGCGGGGACGAAGATGAACGCGGACGCGGTCTGCTCGTCCTGGTCGGTGACGGAGTACTGCACCAGCTGCCGCTGGTCCGTGACGGTGACCTGGATCTTCCGGTTCGGCAGCACCTTCGCCGTGGGGTCGCCGACGCTGAGCTTGAGCGCGTCGATCGTGCCGTCCGGATCCTCGTCGTTGTCCAGCACCGGCACCTCGACCGTCAGGGCCTCGCCCTTCACATCGGACGCCTGGATGCGGTCGTCCCGGGCGACCGGTGCGACGAGGGGGACGTCCTCGGCGACCGTGATCTGCACCGGCGCCGTGGCGGTGGCGCCGTGCGCGTCGGCGACGGTGTACTGCACCGAGGTCTGCACGGGGCGGTCGGGCGCGGTGATGAGCACGCGGTCGCCGGACACCCGGGCCTGGAGCCCGTCCACGCCCGCGGCGGTCTCGATGCCGTTCTTGACCAGGCCGATCGTGTCGCCGTCCGGATCCGAGTCGTTCGTCAGCACGGCGACCGCGACGGTGCGGCCCGGCCGCATCACGATCGAGTCCTTGACCGCGTAGGGCGCCTGGTTGATGTTGGCGCCCGGGGCGATGCCGACGCGGATCGTGGCGGTCGCCTCCTTGCCGAGGCGGTCGCGCACCTTGTAGGTGAAGGTGTCGATGCCGCTCGTCTTGTCGAAGGCCGTGTAGGTGAGGTAGTTCGAGCCGACCTCGGTGACCTGCCCCTGCTTCGGCGCGGAGTCCAGGCCCACGAGCTCCACGGAGTCGCCCTCGGCGTCGAGCCCGTCCAGCGGGACAGGGATGCGCACGCTGGTGCCGCTCAGGGCCCGCACGGTGAGATCGTGCGGGCGCGGCGCGGTGTTGGCCTTCTCGTCGACCGGCAGGATCTGGATCGTGATGTACCCGGCGGCCTTCTGCCCGTTGGAGTCCACCGCCTCATAGGTCGCGTAGACCGTGCGCGGGGTGTCGCCGGCGCGGAAGCGCACGGTGTCCTGGGACACGAACGCCTCGCCGTACTTCGGATCGACGAGCGGCTCGACGAGGTTCGGCGCCACGTGCAGCGTCGTGCCGGGCGCGTGCTTGTCGTTCGCGAGCACCGGGATCGTCACCACGTCGCCCGCGCGCACCACGGCCGTGTCGTCGTTCGCGGTCGGAGGGTCGAGCTTGGCGGGCGCGGGGATCGGGATCACGATGACGTCGCCGTCCGCGGTCTGGGATCCGTTCGAGATGCGGTAGCTGATCCGCACCTCCTTGTCGAGATTGCCCTGATCGGTGACCCGCAGGGTCTCGTGGTTCAGCACCGACACGCCCACGCCGCTGTGCGGGGGCACGGTGACCGACTGCACGACGAGGATCCCGCCGGCCGGGTCGATGTCGTTGTTCAGCACCCCGACAAGCACGTCGCCGCCGCTGGGCAGCAGCGCCACGTCGCGCACCGCGGTCGGCGGCGCCGCCTCGGCCGTCTTGTCGAGCACGTCCACGCGGACCAGCCCCGGCACCGCATTGGGACCGGCGCTGACGAGGTACTGCATGTAGTAGGTGCCGGGAAGCTCGGCGCGGAACGTGAACGTGCCCTCGGCGAAGTTCGGGGTGATCACGGCGCCCGGCGTCTCGTCGACGCGGGTGAGGCGGAGCTGCTCCTTGCCCGAGCTCGTGTCGTTCAGCAGGGGGTCGGCCGTGACCTGCTCACCCGCGCGGGTGACGTAGTGATCGGCGTTCGTCTTCGGGGTCGTGGTGCCGGCAGGGCGGATGTCGAGACGGATCGTTCCGCTGGTCAGCTCGCCCATCGCGTCGGCGACCTGGATCCGGATCTCCTTGCGGCCGGGCAGACTCGCCACGGCCCGGTAGGTGAGCTGCCCGTCCGGCGTGTAGTCGACCTCGTCGCCGGGCGCGGCCTCGACATCCTTGAGGTACACGTCGTCGCCGTCCGGATCGATCCAGTCGGGCAGGGCGTTGTACGTCACGGTCCCGCCGGCCTCGACGAGCAGACCGGGAGTGCGCCGCTGCTTCGGGGCGGCGTTCACGCTCCAGTCGTGCACGCTGATCGACGCGTTCGCGGTGGCCTTGCCGCCCCGGCCGTCATCGGCCTGATACTGGAACGACGCGGATCCGGTCGCGTCCTCCGGCACCGCGATCTGCAGCGCCCCGCCGTTGTTGATCGGCTGCACCTCGCCGATCGGAGGCTGCTCCTGGGCGAGGGAGGCGACCAGCACGTCCCCGTCGGCGTCGGTGTCGTTGTCGAGCACGGGCAGCATCGTGGTGCGGCCCGGCCGGACGCCGAACTCGTCGTCGTGCGCGACCGGCGGCGTGTTCTCGGGCGTGCGCTTGGGCAGGGTGGTCTCGACCTGGTCGTCGGTGGTCTCGTCCTGCTGCTCGGAGCTGCCCTCCGGCGGCACGATGTCCTGCCAGTTGTCGACGCGCTGCAGGTTGTCGGTGGCCATCCAGGCGGCCCCGCTCGCGGTGTCGTTGAGCACCACCACGTCGCGGTTGACGCGGAACACCAGGGTGGAGCTGCTCTCGGCGCCCTCGATCGAAGTCGCGAGGTCGTCCGCGGAGCCGATGCAGTCGCGGAGGAACTTCGCGGATCCGCCCCACGCGCCGTAGGTGCACCCGTTGAGGAACACGGGGGCCGCGGGGGCGCCGGTGCCGCCGATGTCCCGGGCCGAGGCCGCGGAGCCGTCGAGGGGCACGGTGATCAGCGCGTCGGCCGTGGCCAGCACCGCCGAGGTGTTCTCCGCCGAAGGCTGCTGCAGCACCGCGGCATCGAGGTTCTTCGCCTCCGCGCCGTCGAGCTGCGTGCGGTGTCCCCCGGCGAAGACGGTCTTGGCGTCCGCATCGAGCACCACGGGGGTGTCGCCGACGACGGTGATCGTGGGCTTCGCGTCGTCGGCGAGCTCGATCTTCTCGGTGGACGGCGGCTGCGGATCCCCCTGCTCGTCGACGTGCACGGTGACGATGGTGCGGTCCTTGGCGGAGACGCCGTAGACCGTGCCGTCCGTGCCGACCGCGATGTCGGCACCGGCCCCGAGGGTCGCCGAGGGCTTCGTTCCGGCGGCCTTGAACCCGCTCAGCGACGAGGCCTGGCGCACCCAGAGCTTGCCCTCCTTGGGGTCGAGGATGGCGACGGTCGTGCCGCCGAGGGCCGACTTGGCGCCGCCCGGCACCAGCACGGCGTCGCTGAGCACCACGCGCGCCGGGTCGACGGCGGTGAGGGTCGAGGCGGAGCGGTCGGCGACCAGCACGGTGCCCCCCGACTGGAGCACGTCGTAGTTCTCGCCGCCGGTGCGCAGTCCGCCGTCGAGCACCCGGGACTGGTTGTTGAAGTGTCCGACGAGCAGGCTCGAGGTCTTGGTGAGCCACACGCCGCCGTCGTGCAGGTCGACCTCGGCGGTGGGGTTGCCCTGATAGGCGAACGCCATGCCGGTGACGGCGAGGGCCGCGGCGGTCACTCCGGCCGCAGAAGCGAGGGTCTTCGGTCGCATCCGCAACCACGCGAACGACTTCACCACGAATTTCCCCCCGACCGTGCAGCACAGCTGTCCCATGCGCAATTGTCAGGGGACTGTAAGAGTGTATGTCGGCTTCCTGGGAACGGCGATGGGGAGAACTCCCCATCCGGATCCACGCCCGACGCGCTTTTCCGGCCCGCGGCGCACGTGCGCCGCAATCGCAGATCCGTTCTCCCGGGGTCGTTGAGCGAGCGCCGTCACTACCGAGGCACCGCGTTTCGTCTCGGGCGGCTCCGGCGTCCTCGCTCAACGACCCCGAAGGAAACGGCCGGCACCGCTGACGTGCGCTCCGAATCGCCCCTCCATCCTTCGATCGATTTCCCGCCGGCGGGCCCGGATCCGCGCACTCGGCATAGGGCGGAGCCGTACGCTCGGAGCATGTTCCTCGACCCTGTGCTGCGGCGCGTGGAGCCGCTGCTGCTGCGCGTGGACCGCATCGCCGGCGGCCGCAACGCCCACGAGAAGATCGCCGAAGCCGATCGCGATCATCACCGCACCGTCCGCGCATTCCGCTGGGTGTTCTGGCTGCTCGCCGTCGAGCTCGTGATCGGGATCGCCGCGGTCGTCGTGGCCGTCGTGATCGCGGTGCAGGCCGGGAGCATCGCCGCGGTGCCGTTCGCGGTGTGGATGCGCGCGCTCATCGTGCTCGCGATGACCGTCACGCTCTTCTACTTCGCGTGGCGCGCCGCCCTGGGCTGGCGCTGGGCGTACCAGCGACTGCGCCTGTTCGCCCAGATCTTCCCCGTCATCACGCTCGTGATGGCGGCCATCCCCGGGCTGTATCCCGCCTGGATGGTGACCGAGCAGATCGTCTTCAGTCTCATCATGATCGGCGTCGCCGACTTCCTCACCAGCGATCACATGCGTCAGGCGTTCCGCAAGCCGGAGACCGCCTGACCCCTCCCGCCGCACGGGCCGACAGTTCGCTCTCCCCCTCGGAACGCCGCTGTGGTAGGAAGAGCGTGGATAGGGGGCGCCGGCCTCCTGCCGGACCCAGACGCCCCGCCAGGGGCGTCCCGACGTCAGGGGACGCGATCATGGGATTCATCCAGGCATTCGTCGGTGCACTCGGCGGCACGCTCGCCGACCAGTGGAAGGACTTCCTGGTTCCGCCGCAGGGGCTCGCGCCGACGGCCGCGATCTTCCCCGCCGTCGCCCAGGGCCAGAACGCCGGGCGCGGGTCGAACGTGCGCGGATCCGAGAACATCATCACGAACGGATCCAAGATCATCGTCCCCGAGGGCACCGGGGTGCTCACCTTCCAGGACGGCCACATCACCGGTTTCATCGCGCAGCCCGGCGGCTACGAGTGGCAAAGCTCCGACCCGAACTCGAAGTCGATCTTCGCCGGCGACGGGTTCGTGAGCCCGCTCATCACCCAGTCGTGGGAGCGGTTCAAGTTCGGCGGGCAGCCGGGCAGCCAGCAGCTGGTGTTCTACGTGAACCTGCGGGAGCTCCCCAACAACCGCTTCGGCACGCAGTCGGAGATCTACTGGGACGACGCCTACCTGGGCACCCAGGTCGGCGCGATCACGCGCGGCACCTACACGATGCGCATCGTGGATCCGATCCTGTTCGCGTCGCAGTTCGTGCCGCTCACCTACCTGCAGCCCGGCGGCGGCGTGTTCGACTTCACCGACATGGACAACGACGCGGCGACGCAGCTGTTCAACGAGGTCGTCTCCTCGCTCGCCCCGGCGTTCTCGCTGTACACGAACGATCCCGCCAAGGGCAATCGGATGGCGAAGATCCAGGCCGACTCGATGGGCTTCGCTCAGTCGCTGTCCGCCGCGGTGGAGAACGGCTACCGCTGGACGAGCGCCCGCGGGATCACGATCGTGAGCGTCGCGCTGCAGGCCATCGAATACGACGAGACCACGCGCGCCCTGCTCGCCGACGTGCAGAAGGCCGACGCCCTGGGCGGCGCCCGCGGCAACTCCTTCCTGCAGCAGTCGGTGGCCCGGGGCATGCAGGCCGCCGGCGAGAGCGGCGGCGGCGCGACCAACATCGCGATGATGGGCATGGGCCTGAACGCCGCGGGCGGCGCGATGGGAGGGCTCCAGCAGCAGGGCGTCACCCCGGCCTACCAGCAGGTCCCCACGCCGCAGCCCCCGGCCGCGCAGGCCCCTGCGCCCGAAGCCGCGCCCGCGGCTGCGGCGCCCGCCGCCGATGACCCGCTCGCCAAGCTCACCCAGTACAAGGCGATGCTGGATCAGGGGCTCATCACCCAGGCGGACTACGACGCCGCCAAGGCCAAGGCCCTCGGACTGTAGCCTCCCCCGATGTCCGACCCGTCTCGCCCGGGTGGATCCGCCCCCGGGACGCCGCCCCCGCCACCCCCACCGCCTGCCGCTCCCCTCCCCGAGGGCGCGGGCCCCTCGGCGTACGCACCCCCGGACGGGGTCATCCCCCGCGAGCAGGCGACCGAGGAGACGCCGGCCGACGCGATGAAGGACGCCACCTGGGACGACGTGAAGAACGTGCGCGAGCAGGAGGCGAACGCAGGGTATGCCCCCGGCGAGGCTCCGCAGATCACCTACGACGAGCACGACGGGCCCCAGGTGATCCGCACCGGATCCGACAAGGGCGACGGGCTCGACAAGTGCCCCAAGTGCGGATCCACCGACATCGGCTTCGACATCGCCTCCGGCATGCTGTTCTGCCGCTTCTGCCGGCATCGCTGGGCGCAGGAGAACGCGGTCGCCGCGTTCGGACTGGACACCCCGATCAGCGAGCTGCGCGGCCGGCACATCGGATCCGGATCCGGATCCATCGTTCCGGGAGTGGACGAGGTCGTCACGTTCAAGTGCCAGGCCTGCGGCGCCGAGATCGCGGTCGACACCGCGCACGCGATGCAGGCGCGATGCCACTGGTGCCGCAACACGCTCTCGGTGAATCAGCAGATCGACAACGGCGCGGTGCCCGACGTGGTGCTCCCGTTCTCGCTGCCCAAGGACGAGGCCGTCGCGCGCATCGCGGAGTTCGTGAAGAAGCGGCGGTTCTTCGCGAACCGCCGGTTCACGGCCCAGTTCGCCCCCGAGAACGTGATGGGCGTGTACCTGCCCTACCTGGTCGTCGACTTCAATGCGAACGTGCAGTTCGCCGGCACCGGCGAGCACACGACGCGCAAGTACACGGTCGGCCAGGGCGACGACCGCGAGACCCGCTACGACTACGACGTGTACCAGGTGGGCCGCACGTTCTCGCTCTACGTCGACGACCTGACGATCGAGTCCGCCGCCGACAAGCGGGACTTCGAGGCGAGCCGCAACACGAACAACATCATCAACGCGATCATGCCCTTCGACACCAAGAACGCGGTGCGCTACGACGCCAACTACCTCTCCGGCTTCACCTCGCAGCGCCGCGACCTCGACCTCACCACGCTGTTCGCCCCCGCGCAGGAGCAGGCGGAGGACATCGGCCGGTTCCGGGCCGCGGAGACCGTCGGCTTCTACGACCGCGGGGTGCGCTGGGAGCAGCAGGACATCCACGTCGTCGGCGATCGCTGGATCTCGGCCTATCTGCCGGTCTGGCTGTACAGCTATCTGGAGACGAAGGGCAACGGCCGCCAGCTGCTGCACTACATCGCCGTCAACGGGCGCACGGGCGAGACGATGGGCTCGGTGCCGATCAACACGACCCGGTTGTGGATCTTCTCCGGCATCGCCGAGGTGTTCGGGATCATCGGCACCGTCCTGACCGGCTTCATCTTCTGGAGGTGACGATGGATCTCTCCGGCCTGCTGTTCTCCGGGGCGCTGCCCTCGATGATCGTGCACGCCTCGTCGGGCTCCTCGAGCGACGGGAGCTGGGTTCCGCTGCTGTTCCTGCTCACCGGCCCCGCGTTCTTCCTGTTCCAGTACCAGCGCTACCGGAACACCGACAAGCGGCACCACCACGAGACCGAGACGGCCTCGGAGGTGGCGAACCCGCAGGGCTACGACCAGCCGGTGCGCAGCGTGACCGGCGCCCGCGAGGCCCGCATGGCGGGTGCGAACGAGCGCGAGGTGCGCGGCTGAGGCAGACGCCGTCCGAGGCGCGGCGCAGGGCCCTCGGGTCTCAGGCGGCGCGCCAGCAGCCGACGAGGTGGTCGTCGACCATGCCCGCGGACTGCATGAGCGCATACATCGTGGTGGGACCGACGAACCGGAACCCGCGCTTGCGCAGCGCCTTGCTCATCGCCAGCGACTCCGGCGTCACCGCCGGGACGTCCGTCATCGAGCGCGGGCGGACCTCGGCGGCGGCGGGGGCGAACGACCACATGAGCTCGTCGAGCTCTCCGCCGGCCATCTCGCGCACGAGCCGGGCGTTGCCGATCGTCGCCTCGATCTTCGCGCGGTTGCGGATGATCCCGGCATCGGCCATCAGACGCGCGATGTCGTCCTCGCCGAACTCCGCGACCACCGCGGGATCGAACCCCGCGAACACCTCGCGGAACCGCGGGCGCTTGCGCAGGATCGTGATCCAGCTGAGCCCCGCCTGAAACCCCTCGAGCGACATCTTCTCGAACAGCGCGCGATCGCCGTGCAGGGGCGTGCCCCACTCCTCGTCGTGATAGCGGCGGTACTCCGGATCCTCTCCGGTCCAGGGGCAGCGCACGCGGTCGTCGGCGGGGATCGTCATGACGACCAGGGTAGGCGAGGGCCCCGACATCCCGGCGGGGGTGCGGTCATCTGGCCGGCAGGTACTGCTCCAGCCGGGCGAGACGCGGCTGCGAGCGCGGGTCGGCCACCGCCGCCGCGCCCACGGCGCAGGCGCCCGAGAGCGCGCGCTGCGCGTCGACACCCGAGGCGAGCGCGATCGTCAGTGCGGCGCAGAACGCGTCACCCGCACCGACGCTGTTCACCACGCTCGTCTTCACCGCGGGCGCCTGCGCGACGAGCTCGCCGTGCTCGAAGAGCTTCGCGCCGTCGCCGCCGTAGGTGACGGCGACGCGTCGCGCGGTGCGCAGCGCGGGCAGCAGGGCGTACTCGGTCTCGTTGACGATGATGAGGTCCGCCCGCTCGACCACCGCGGCGGGCAGGTCGAGCGCCGGCGCCGCATTGACCGCGAAGTAGCCCGGTGCGGCCGCGGCGAGCGCGGAGATCACCTCCATCGAGATCTCCAGCTGCGCGAGCACCGCCTCGTCGGATCCGAAGACGACGCCGTCCAGGCCCACCTCGCCGTTGGCGCCCTCGCACACCGCGATCTGGTTCTCCCCCGCCGCGTCCACGACGATGAGCGCCACTCCGGTGGGCTCCGTGCCGCGCCGCACCGCCCCCGTGTCGACGCCGGCGGTCGCCAGCTCGTCGAGCATCCAGGATCCGTCCTGATCGGGTCCGACTGCGCCCACCATCCGCACGGCGGCGCCGAGACGCGCGGCGGCTGCGGCCTGGTTGGCGCCCTTGCCGCCGGCTTCCCGCGACAGCCGTCCGCCGCCGACGGTCTCGCCCGGTCCGGGCAGACGCGCGGCGCGCGCGGTCAGGTCGACGTTGATGCTGCCGACGACGGCGAGGGCGAGGGGCGCGGTCATGGGGACTCCAGTTCAGACGGGGCGAGGGCGGGCGGTCGGGTCACTGCGCGGTCTGCACGACCGAGAGGACGCCCGCCTTCGCGGAGACGATGCACTTGGCGAGATACACGGGGGCTCCGCCCGACGAGGCGGTCTGCGTGAGGATGAGCACCGGCGAGTCCGGTGCGAGTCCGAGCAGGGCGCCGCGGGTGCGGCCGACGACGTTCGCGGTGATCTCGCACACCCCCGCGCCGAACACGGCGCCACGGGCGGAGAGCGCCGTCATCAGGCTGCTCGGATCGCCGGTCGCCTCCTCGAGCACGGCGGCGATCTGCGGATTCGCGTCGGTGAGGTAGCGCCCCGCGGGCAGGTGCTCCTGCAGGATCGCGATCGGCTCGCCGGCCCGCTCGACCACGCTCTCCCGGAACCAGGTGTTCGCCGCCTCATCGAGGCCCAGGTGGCTCGAGACGTAGTCGGTGGTCGGCTGCACGACGAACTCGGTCTGGCGCACGACGACGTCGTCGCCGCCCTCGGCGAGCGCGGCCTCGAGGGGGCGCAGCTCCTCGAGCCCGACGAGAGGGAGGTCCTCGGCGACGAAGCGGCCGATCCCGCGGCGGGTCCGGATCAGTCCGTCCTCCTCCAGCAGCATGAGCGCTTCGCGGACGACGGTGCGGGAGACCCCGAGCGCGCTGCCGAGCTCGGTCTCCCTCGGCAGCGCGGATCCCAGGGCGAAGACGCCCGAGCGGATCCCGTCGGCGAGGCGGGAGTACACCGCGACGCGGAGCGGCTGGCCGACGGGCGCGGTCAGCGGCCTGCCCAGGAACTGCTCCACGTCCGTCATCGGATCTCCTCCACCGCGCACAGCCGGCCCGTCGTCGGGTCGCGCTCGCCGTTCATTCAAGCATGGGATCACACTTTGCAGATGTTCTACCTCAGAGGTATAACATCATATAACCCGAGGTGGCGATGCCCCTCTCTGACGAAGGAGTCACTGTGCAGCTCTCCCCCGCCCCTGCCGCGCTCGACCGACCCGAGCCTCTCCGCGGCGGCCGCTCCGTCCTGCTCGTGGCGACCCTGATCCTCACGGTCGTCGCCTTCCAGCTGAACTCGAGCATGATCAGCCCCGCGCTGCCCGACATCTCGAAGCAGCTCGGCGCCCCCATGGACGCGGTCTCCCAGGTGTCGTCGCTCTTCTTCCTCGCCGGAGCGGTCGGCGGCATCGTGCTCGCCCGCTGGAGCGACTTCATCGGCCGCAAGCGCGCGCTGCTCATCGTGCTCGCCCTCATCGCGCTCGGCACGGTGCTGTGCCTCGTCGCCCCGAACCTCCCCGTGCTGCTCGTCGGCCGGGTGCTGCAGGGCGCCTCGAGCGCCGCGTTCCAGATCTCCTACGTGATCCTCGCCGAGACCCTGCCCGCCGCGGTCTTCCCGACCGTGCTCGGCGTGCTCACCGCGATCAACGGCGGCGTCGGCGGCGTCGACGGCTGGATCGGCGGCCTGCTCGCCGACGCCTACGGCTTCCGCTCGCTGTTCGTCGTGATCCTCGTCGTGGCGGTGGTCGCCATCGTCGCCGTCCTGTTCGCCGTGCCTCGGGACGGCGAGCCGTCCTCGTCCGGGCGCATGGACTGGTGGGGCGCAGCCGCAATGTCGATCGGCCTCATCTGCGTCACCTACTTCGTGTCGACCGGGTCGGGCCAGGGCTGGTTCTCGCCGCCCGCGCTGCTGCTCCTCGCGGGGACCGCCGTGTCCTTCGGCGCCTTCGTGATGATCGAGAAGCGCCGCCGCACCCCTCTCGTCGCCGTGCAGCACCTGCGCTCGCGTCAGGTCTGGCCGGTGCTCGTCGTGACGGTGCTGACCCTGTCGAGCGTGTTCGCGGTGATCAACTTCACCATCGTGATCCTCAGCCAGAACCAGGCGGTCGGCTACGGACTGAACGCCTCGACGTCCGCGCTGCTGTACCTGACCCCGCCCGCGCTCATCGGCCTCGCCGCCGCCCCGCTGTCGGGCTGGCTCGCCGGCCGGGTGGGCTGGATCCCGATGCTGCGGATCGGCCTCGCGCTCTCGATCGCCGCGCTCATCGTGATCGCGCTGTTCCCGTTCAGCCCCTGGACCGTCTTCGCGATGTTCGCCTTGCTCGGCGTCACCTACAACGGCGTCGTGCTCACGACGACCAACGGACTGGGCGTGCTGCAGTCGCCGAACGAGGCCCCCGCGGTCCTGCCCAGCATGAACGGCACCGCGTTCGGCTTCGGCGCGAGCCTCGGCATCGCCGTCGTCGCACCGTTCGTCGTGTCGGGCGGCTTCGGGGTGGCACTGTGGATCTCCGTGGGGATCAGCGTGCTCGCCCTCGTCGCGAGCCTGTTCCTGCTGCCCAAGACCGACTGACCCGCGCGCCCGACGCCGCCCCGAGCCCCCGACCCGTCCGCATCCCGAGGAGGATCCGATGACCGAAACCCCCACCGCGCTGTACTTCGACTGCGACACCGGCATCGACGACTCGCTCGCGCTCGCCTACCTGCTGGCCTCGCCCGAGATCGTCCTCACCGGGATCGGCACGGTCAGCGGCAACACCACCGCGGCTCAGGCCGCGCGCAACACCCTGGGCCTGCTCGCCCTCGCCGATCGCGACGACGTCCCCGTCGCGATCGGCGCGCACGACTTCCTCAGCCACGGGTACGACGGAGGTGCGCCGCACGTGCACGGCGACGACGGCGTCGGCGGCGTCGCCCTCCCCGAGCCCGCGCGCCCGGTCGCGGAGGGCACCGCGGCCGATCTGCTGATCCGCCTCTCCCACGAGCACCCCGGATCGCTGCAGGTGCTCGCGGTCGGGCCGCTCACGAACCTCGCCGCCGCGCTCGCGCAGGATCCGACGCTCCCCTCCCGGATCTCCCGGGTGACCCTCATGGGCGGGGCCGCGCTCGTGCCGGGCAACATCACCGCGCTCGCCGAGGCGAACATCGGCAACGACCCCGAGGCCGCGGCCGCGGTCTTCGCCGCGGCGTGGCCCGTCGTGGTCGTGCCGCTGGACGTGACGATGGAGAACGTGTTCGAGGAGTCGCACCGCGACCGCCTCGCGGCTTCCGGATCCGCCGTCGCGCGCTCGGTCGCCGGGATGCTCGACTTCTACATGGACTTCTACCGTCCCACCTACGGACGCCGGTGCAGCGCCCTGCACGACCCGCTCGCCGCGGCGATCGCCGTCGGCACGGTGGTGCCGACGGTCGCCCCCGCGGTGCCCGCCCTGGTCGACACCACCTCCGGCCCCGGCCGCGGGCAGACGGTGTTCGACCTGCGCGGACAGCGCCTCGGCGCGGTCGACCACGACGGCGCGACCGTGCGCGTCGTGCTCGCCACCGATCTGCCGCTCGCCGAGCACCTCACCGCCCGCGTCGCCGGGGAGTGAGTCCGCGACGGGGTCGTTGAGCGAGGACGCCGCAGGCGACCGAGACGAAACGCGGTGCTCCGACGGGGCACCGCGTTTCGTCTCGCTGCGCTCGCTCAACGACCCCGGAGGGGAAGTGCTTACAGCTGGCGGGCCTTCTTCAGCGCCTTCTCGTCGACCGGGGCCTCGCCCGAGGCCTTGAGGTCGGCGTAGTACGCGCGGGCCTCGTCCTGGCGGATCTGCTCCGCGCCCGAGGCGAGAGGGGCCCGCACGTGCTCGGGCTCGTAGCCGAACGCGTTCACGAGATCGAGGGCGTGCGGACGCAGACGCGCGCAGAGCCGGTCGATGTAGCGCGAGACCGACGCCGCACGCTGCGTCGACAGACGCCCGTTGATGAGGTACCAGGCGAGGTGCTTCTCGATGAGCTGCAGGCCGAACAGGTCGCGCAGCCAGGTGAGCACGGTCTTGCTGTCCTCGTCCTCGATGCGGCCGATCGCGTCCGTGAACGCCTCCCACTGCAGCAGCTCGCCGTGCGCGCGGGCCGCCTCGATGAGCTCGGCCTGGTTCTCGTTGAACAGCTTCTCGCCGAGCTCCTTGTCCTTGCCCGCGGCGCGCAGCCGGCCCGCGATGTCGGCGACCATCTGCTGCACCCGGTCGGACAGCAGCTCGTGCTGCTGCTCGGCGCGCAGCCCGTTCTCGACCGAGCGCGCCGTGGATCCGAGATCCGCGACCGCCTGCCCGAACTGGCGCAGCCCGGCACCGTGGAACACCCGTCCCGCGGTCTGCTCGACCGCGAACTTCGCGAGAGCCTTGGCGTCGGCGCCCGTGAACTGACGCGCGTAGTCGGTGAGCAGCCGCTTGCCGACCAGCTGGAGCAGGATGTTGTTGTCGCCCTCGAACGTCACGTAGATGTCGAGATCCGCCCGCAGGCCCACGAAACGGTTCTCGAACATGAAGCCGGCGCCGCCGCAGGCCTCGCGGCACTCCTGAAGGGTGTCCAGCGCGTGCCAGGTCGAGAGCGGCTTGAGCGCCGCCGCGAGCGTCTCCAGATCCTCGCGATCGTCCGGGGTGTCGGTGCGACCGGAGAACACGCCGTCGAACTTCTGCAGGAACTCGTCGTGCGCGAACAGCTGCGCGTAGGTGGTCGCCAGGCGCGGGAGCAGACGGCGCTGGTGCTTGCCGTAGTCGAGGAGCGTGGTCTCCTCGCCGCTCGCGCCGTTGAACTGGCGGCGCTGCGTGGCATAGGTGATCGCGATGTACAGGCCGAGGGCCGAGGCCCAGGACGCGGCGCCGTCGAGCGAGACCCGGCCCTGCACCAGGGTGCCGAGCATCGTGAAGAAGCGGCGTCCGGGGCTGTCGATCGCGCTCGTGTAGGTGCCGTCGGCCGCGACGTCGCCGTAGCGGTTGAGCAGGTTGGTACGGGGCACGCGCACGTGGTCGAAGCTCAGCCGGCCGTTGTCGATGCCGTTCAGGCCGCCCTTGAGCCCGTCGTCCTCACGGCCGATGCCGGGGAGGTCGACGCCGTCCTCGCCGCGCAGCGGCACGTAGAAGCAGTGCACGCCGTGGTTCACGCCATCGGTGATGAGCTGGGCGAACACGGTCGCCGCGACGCCGTGCAGCGCCGCGTTGCCGAGGTACTCCTTGGTCGCCGCGCGGAACGGCGTGTTGATCACGAACTCCTCGGTCGCAGGGTCGTACGTCGCCGTGGTGCCGATCGAGGCGACGTCGGAGCCGTGCCCGATCTCCGTCATCGCGAAGGCGCCCGGGATCTCCAGGCTCATGATCCCGGGGAGCCACCGGTCGTGGTGCTCCGCAGTGCCGAGCTGCAGCACGGCGGATCCGAACAGTCCCCACTGCACGCCCGACTTGATCTGCAGGCTCGGGTCGGCGGACACGAGCTCCTCGAACCCGGCGATGTTGCCGCCGTTGTTCTCCTCGCCGCCGAGCCGCTTCGGGAAGGCGCGGTGCACGGCCTTGTTCTGCACGAGGAGGTGCATCTGGCTCAGCACGCGCTCGCGGTGCTCGTCCTTGCCGAGCGAGTCGTCGCGCCAGAACGCCGGATCCTTGATCATCTCGCGGGCCTCACGGCGGGTGTCGGCCCAGGTGCCGAGCAGCAGGTCTCCGACCGCGTCGACGTCGATGCGCGTCGCGGTGTCGTCCTGGGTGCTTTTCGCGGTGTTCGTCCGAACGGCGGCGTCGACCATGAGGATCCTCTCGTGAGGTTTCGGGGATGTCTTCATGGTAGGTCTGACACAACGTGAGGCGAAGGCCGCTGTGGAGATCCCCCAACGGAGCAGCCGGACGAGGATCCGGGCAGTTGTCGGCTCCCCACAGGATCGCGGTACGGGCGATCCCGGATCGGCCCGGGGGCTCAGCGGATCAGGCGGTAGCCCCGCACCGGGTCGAAGCCGTGGATCTCCCGGGTGTCCAGCGCGGCCATGAAGTCGAGCACCTCGGCGGTGACGATCTGGCCGGGCACGAGCACGGGGAACCCGGGCGGATACGGCGTCACGAATCCCGCCGAGACGGGGCGCTCGCCGTGCGCCACCCGCTCGCGCAGCGCCTCCGGGGTCGCGTACTCGATCAGTCCGCGGCGCTGCCCGTCGTAGAACGCCGCCCGCAGATCGCCGTCCGGGAGCCCTGATCCCGCCGCGTACGCCGGCGCGAAGGCACTGAAGTCGGGCAGCGGCGGCATGGCCGGTCCCTCCTCGAGGGGCGGACGCTCCCCCGAGGCGCGCTCGCGCTCGAACCGCTGCGCCAGCTTGACGAGCACCTCGACGAGGTAGGCGATCGCGCTGCGCGAGGTGCCGATGTTCGTCATGAACAGCACCGTGTTGCGACTGGTCTTGTTGACCTGGATGCCGTACTGGTCCATCAGGTGCGTGTGCTTGAAGGTGTCGCCGTCGACGCCCGTTCCGGTGATCTCGATCGTGACCCGGCTCGGATCGATGACGAACTCGTCCTGCGTCCACGCGCGCCACATCTCGGAGAACCCGTCGCGCAGCGGCATCGGCCGCCGCGTCTGCCGGTACTGCTGCGGGATGAGGTCGCGCGCGGTGAGCACCCGGAAGGTGCGCCGCAGCAGCGGATGCCGCGCCACCGACTGGGCGAGGCTGGTCGCCAGGTCGAGCTGGCGCTGCACGAGCTCGTACCCTTCGAGCTCGACCTGACGCCGGCCCAGATCGAGCGAGGCCAGGATCTGGTAGTTCGGCGATGTCGAGGTGTGCGTCATGAACGCCTCGTGGAAGGCGTACTCGGCCTCCAGCGCCCAGTCCTGGTCGTAGACGTGGATCATGGATCCCTGCCGCAGCGCGGTGAGGGTCTTGTGCGTCGACTGCGTGGCGTACACCCGGATGCGCGCGTCCGGCGGCGGGATCAGCTGCTCGCTCATCCACGCGTCGTCGTCGCGGGGGTCCCCCGTCGCCGGATCGATCAGACGCTCCCGCTGCGCCCGATACGCGGCCGCGTGCCCGGCGGAGCGCAGCATCTCCTCGAGGCGCTTCGCCGCCGCCATCGCAGTGCGCTGGCGGGTGATCGGATGGAAGGCGGCGAACGCGAACCACGCCTCGTCCCAGAGGAACACCAGGTCGGGCTTGATCGCGAGGCACTCGGCCATCACCCGGGCCGGGTCGTACACGATGCCGTCGAACGTGCAGTTGGTCAGGGTGATCAGGTGCACCTCGTGCAGCCGCCCCGCGGCGCGGTAGTCGAGCAGGACCTGCTTGATCCGGTCGATCGGCACGGCCCCGTAGAAGGCGAAGTCGTTCAGCGGGTAGGCCTCGAGGTAGGCCGTCCTGCCGCCGGTGAGCATGAGCGCGTGGTGGTGCGACTTGTGGCAGTTGCGGTCCACGAGCACCACGTCGTCCGGCTCGACGAGGGCCTGATGGACGATCTTGTTCGCCGTCGAGGTGCCGTTCGTGACGAGGAAGGTGCGCTGCGCGCCGAACGCGCGCGCGGCCAGATCCTGCGCCTTCTTGATGGCCCCGGTCGGCGCGAGCAGCGAGTCGAGCCCGCCCGAGGTCGCCGAGGTCTCGGCCAGCAGGAGGTTCATGCCGTAGAAGTCGGCGAGATCCCGGATCCACTTCGAGCTGACGACCGAGCCGCCACGGCCCACCGGCAGCGCGTGGAACACCCCGACCGGGCGGCGGGCGTGGTTCTGGATGGCCGCGAAGAACGGCGCGTCGTAGAGGTGTGAGACCCGGCGCAACAGGGAGAGGTGCAGCTCGAGCTGGTCCTCGCGGCGGAACACGCGGCGGAACCGGTGCGTGAGCGCGCCCGCCAGATCCTCGATGTGGGCGCCCGCGACGAGGTACAGGTCCACCTCGGGACGGAGCGCGTGCAGGGTGTCGGCGAGGCGGAGCACCCGCTGCACCGACGGGATCGAGCTGCGCGCCGCGGCGGGGGCCGCCGCGGCCTGCGCGTGGGCGAGGTCGACCGTCGCGTGCAGGTCGGGGCTGAGCGGCTGGCGCGTGCGGTCGCTGAACCCCGGCCGCACGATGCAGGCGAGGATGCCGGGGTTCGTGAGCAGCGCCGCGATCGCGTCGTCGGCCGAGGGCACGATCACCAGGTCGTAGATGAAGTCGTCGGCGTCGCTGCGCAGCCGCCGCATCTCGGCATGGGCTCCGTCGCGGTCGGCCTCGGTGGTCTCGTCGATCAACAGCACCTCGAACCGCGGCCGCGGATCGTGGTCGTCCTGCTGCTCCGCGAGCTCGACCTCGTCGGCGGTCGGCTCCGTCGCACCCGGCACCGAGGTGCGGCGCAGGCGGTGCACGACCCGGCCGATGCGATCGAGGGCGCCCGCCGGGTCGCCCTGCTCGATGAGCTCGCCGATGCGGCGCACGTAGCGTTGTCCGAAGCCCGCCCAGTACAGCTCGATCGTCTCGAGCGCCCGCAGGTTGCGACGGATCTCCTCGGCGTTCGCGACGGCGTCGCGGGCTTCGCCCTCGAGGGCGAGGCGCTTCACCGCGAACCGCAGGAACTCCCAGGCGTCGGCACGCAGTCGCCACGTGCTGACCGGCATCCCCGGACCGGGCTCCCGCTGCTTGTCGGCGATGCGGATCATCGGCGGCACCCCCTTGTGCTGCACCGCCGGGCCGGACGATCGGGCTCGGGGTGGACCCCTATGGTGTCACTGTCGCGCACGCCCTCGCGAGTGTGTTTCACCGAGGTGACGACAGGAGGTCTGCTCGGGCGCGGGCACGACCTCCTCGCCGCGGGCGCACGGCCGATTGTTGCCGCGGTGAGTCCCCATGGCCCTCGCCGCCGGGCGGGGTCATCCCTCGGCCGCGATGACCTCGAGCACGGCCTCGCCGTACGCCTCGCGCTTCTTCTCGCCGATGCCGCTGATGCCGACCAGGTCGGACGCCTCCGCCGGGCGATGCTCGGCCAGGGCGCGCAGGGTCGCATCGCCGAACACGACGTACGCCGGCACGCCCTGTGCGCGTGCGGTCTGCGCACGCCAGGCCCGCAGCGCCTCGAACAGCCCCCGATCTGCCTCGGCGAGCGCCTCGGCCGCGTTCCTCTTGGCGGAGCACCCTCCCCCGGCCGAACCCGCGCGGGAGACGACATCGTGGCGCAGCTTCACCGGGGTCGTCCCGGCGAGCACGCCGCCGCTCGCCTCGCTCACCGCGAGGGTGCCGTATTCGCCCTGCGCCTGCATGAGCCCCTGGGCGAGCAGCTGCCGCACGACCGAGCGCCACTGCGCGTCGGTGAGGTCGGATCCGATCCCGTAGGTCGCGAGCTCGTCGTGCCGGAACTTGCGGATCTTCTCCGTCGATGCGCCGCGGAGGATGTCGATGAGGTGCCCCGCCCCGAAGGACTGGCGGCGCTCGCGCTGCAGCCGGACGATCGTGGAGAGGAGCTTCTGCGCGGGGATCAGCCCGTCCCAGCTGTCCGGAGGGGTGAGGCAGGTGTCGCAGTTGCCGCACGGCTCCGCCGCCTGGCCGAAGTAGCCGAGCAGGTTCTGCCGACGGCAGTCGACCGTCTCGCAGAGCGCGAGCATCGCGTCGAGGTGCTGGTTCTGCCGCTGCTTGGTCGCGCGGTCGCCCTCGCCCTGCTGGATGAAGCGGCGCTGCTGCACCACGTCGCCGAGGCCGTACGCCATCCACGCGACCGAGGGCTCGCCGTCGCGACCCGCGCGGCCGGTCTCCTGGTAGTACCCCTCGACCGACTTCGGCAGATCGACGTGCGCCACGAAGCGCACGTCCGGCTTGTCGATGCCCATCCCGAAGGCGATCGTGGCGACCACGATCACGCCGTCCTCGCGCAGGAACCGCGACTGGTGAGCCGCGCGCGTGCCCGCGTCGAGCCCCGCGTGGTACGGGATCGCGTCGAGCCCCTGCGCGCTGAGGTACTCGGCCGTCTGCTCGACCGAGGAGCGGCTGAGCGCGTAGACGATGCCGGCGGATCCCTCGGGCTGGCTCCGGATGAAGGAGACGAGCTGCTTGCGGACGTCGACCTTGGGGTCGATCCGGTACTGGATGTTGGGCCGGTCGAAGCTCGCGACGAAGTGCTTCGCCTGCGGCAGGTGCAGCCGCTCGGTGATCTCGCGATGCGTCTCGCGCGTCGCGGTCGCCGTGAGCGCGATGCGGGGGACGCCGGGGAAGCGCTCGGCCAGGCCCCCGAGCGCGAGGTAGTCGGGGCGGAAGTCGTGACCCCACTGCGACACGCAGTGCGCCTCGTCGATCGCGATGACGCTGAGGGATCCGCGCTGCAGGAGCCCCAGGGTCTGCGCGTTCGAGAGCCGCTCGGGGGCGACGTAGAGGAGGTCGACCTCGCCTGCGAGGTACGCCCGCTCGACCTCGGCGCGCTCGGCCGCCGTCTGCGTGGAGTTCAGGTACTCGGCGCGCACGCCGTTGGCCCGCAGGGCGTCGACCTGATCGTGCATGAGCGCGATGAGCGGGCTGACGACGAGACCGGTGCCCTCGCGGACGAGCGCGGGGACCTGGTAGCAGAGGCTCTTGCCGCCTCCGGTCGGCATGAGCACGACCGCGTCGCCGCCGGCGACCACCTGGTCGATGATCGCGGCCTGGTCGCCGCGGAACGCGTCGTAGCCGTAGACCGCGGCGAGCGCGGCGAGCGGCGTGGGGAACCGGCTGGGCGCGGGAGTCGCCGGCGCCTGAGGCTCCCGAAGGGCGGCGGGAACCGGGAAGCTGCTCTGCGGGACCGCCCCCGGGGATCCCGCCCACTCGCCCTCCTCGGGCGGGGGCGCAGCCTCCCACGGCTCATCCGCGTAGGGCAGGTCGGCGTACGGGTCGTCGAGCGGCGCGTCGGACCACGGCAGATCCGCATAGGGGTCTCGCGGATCGTTCTGGGGCATGCCTCCAGCGTAACGAGGCGGGCCGACACCCGAGGCCGTTGTCCACAGGGCGCCTCGCCCATCCTGATTCAGGCTGGAGGGCGCAGAAGCGGACGGAACCGGGGACTTTCCGTCCTTCCGCCGCGGACCAGCCTGAATTGTGCGAGCGCCCCCGGGGGCACGGAGCCGGACGCCTCCCGGCCCCGGCGCCTCCGTCCGGGCGTAGGTTGGACGCGAACCGCCGCCATCGACGAAGGAGCGTCATGCCCGAGACCGCCGTGACCCTGAACGAGGCAGAGTCCCGCTATGAGATCACCAGCGACGGCGAGCTCGCCGGATTCGCCGAGTTCCAGCGCCGCCCGGGGATGATCCTGTTCACCCACACCGAGGTGGATCCGGCGTTCCAGGGACAGGGCCTCGCGTCGAAGCTCGCCGCAGAGGCGCTCACCGACGCGGCCGCCACCGGCGACACGATCGTGCCGTACTGCCCGTACATCAACAAGTACCTGCGCACGCACGAGGTACCGGGCGCCACGGTGCGCTTCCCCGCCGAGCCGTCCGCCGAGGACCCGGCATGAGCCTGCACGGCCCCCGCGCCGCGCTGCTCGAGGCGCGCGAGGTACCCCTCGGCGGCGTGCGGGCGATGAACGTGCTGCGGGTGCTGCCGAGCAAGGACGTGCCGACCATCGGCGCCTGGTGCTTCCTCGACCGCTTCGGCCCGGCCGAGGTGCGCATGCGCGTCGAGCCGCATCCGCACATCGGCCTGCAGACGGTGACCTGGCCGCTGGTCGGCGAGATCCGGCACCGCGACACCATCGACAGCGACGTGGTCCTGCGCCGCGGGCAGCTGAACCTGATGACCGCCGGGAACGGCATCGCCCACTCCGAGTACTCGGTGGGCGAGGAGGCGGGGCCGCTCGACGCCCTGCAGCTCTGGGTGGTGCTGCCGGACGGCGCCGCGACCGGGACTCCGGGGTTCGAGCAGCATCTGTCCCTGCCGGGGCTCGCCCTGCGCGCGGAGAGCGGATCCGACGCCGAGGTCACCGTGGTCATGGGCTCCTATGCCGGTGTCTCCTCCCCGGCGACCGCCCACACGCCCATCGTCGGCGCGGAGATCCGCGTGGCACCCGGCACGACCGTCGCGCTGCCCTTCGACCCGGCCTGGGAGCACGGACTGCTGCTCGTCACGGGTGACGCCCGCGTCTCGGGAGCCGAGCTCGCGGAGACCGCGCTCGACGTTGACGACGTGCTGTTCCTCGGCGACTCCCGCGCCTCCGTCACCGTGACGAGCGAGGGCGGGGCGCTGCTCTTCCTCCTCGGCGGCGAGCCCTTCGAGCAGGATCTCGTGATGTGGTGGAACTTCGCCGCCCGCAGTCACGAGGAGATCGCGCAGGCGCGCGAGGACTGGGAGGCCGGATCCGACCGGTTCGGCCACGTCGTCGGGCACGGCGACGAGCGGATCCCCGCACCGCCGATCCCGCCGGTGCGTCTCACGCCGCGACGCCGTCGGATCTGAGCCCTCGGGGACGGGTGCGACCCCGGGTCGGTTTCTCCCGGCCGCGCTGTCCGACGCCGCCGGTACGCTGGACGGGTGCCCGCCGCCCGCTCCCCGCTGCCCACGCGGATCCTGCTCGTCTGCGCCGCCATCGGGGTCGCCACGGGACTCCTCGGCGCGGCGGCCGGGTGGGTCACGATCCCCGTGATCGCGGGCGCGCCCTTCGCCTACGGGCTGGTGCTGGGCTCGCATGTGCTGCCGGGCATCATCGCGCAGGAGGTGCTGCGCCGACCCTTGGTCGCGCTGCTCACCCACGTGCTCGCCGCGCTGGTGGCGAGCGCCTTCAATCCGATCTGGTTCCCGCGCTTCCTCGGCACCGCCCTGCTGTTCGGCCTCATCCAGGAGGGCGTCGCGGCCCTCACGCGGTACCGCGCCTGGGGTGCGTGGCGGTTCTTCGTCTCTGCCGCGATCATCGGCGTGATCATCGCGGTCGTGGTGTTCTTCGCCGTCGACCTCGACAAACTGCCGCTCTGGGCGCGGATCATCTACCTCCCCCTGGCGGTGCTCGGCCCGATCGCCTGGACCGCGATCGGGCTGCGGATCGGGATCTCGCTGCGCCGCGCCGGCGTCGCCCCGCACTGAGCGCATCCGATCGTCTGCGACGCCTGCGTCGCCTAGGTTAGGCTTGCCTAAGCAAGCTTCCCGATCGGAGCCCCATGCCCCCCGCCCCGCTCCTGCGCGTGCGCGATCTCACGATCACGCATCGCGGTGCGGACGACCCCGCCGTGCGGAACCTGTCCTTCGACGTGCGCGCCGGCGAGGTCGTGCTTCTCCTCGGCCCCTCCGGATCGGGAAAGTCGACTCTCGCGCTCGCGCTCGGCGGGCTGATCCCCCACTCGCTCGAGGCCGGGGTCATCGGATCCGTCGCGATCCGGGGCCACGACACCGCGACGACCCCGGTCGCCGTGCTGAGCCGCGACGTCAGCATCGTCTTCCAGGATCCGGATGCGCAGATCGTCACCGGATCCCTGCTCGACGAGGTCGCGTTCGCTCTGGAGAACCTCTGCCTGCCGGTCGCAGAGGTGCTCGATCGGGCGGAGCGGGCCCTGCGCCGGATGGGTCTGTGGGAGCGCAGGCACGAGAACCCCGACCGGCTGTCCGGCGGCGGGAAGCAGCGCCTCGCGATCGCCGCCGCCCTCGCCACCGCCGCGCCCGTGCTGATCCTCGACGAGCCCACGGCGAACCTCGATCCGGCGGGCGCCGCCGAGGTGCACGCCGCGCTCGCCGACATCGCCGGCCCCGACCGGGCGATCGTCCTCGTCGAGCACGATCTCGACGAGGTGCTGCCCCTGGCGACCCGGGCTCTCGTGCTCGACCACGAAGGCCGGCAGGCCTTCGACGGCCCCGCCGCGGAGGTGCTCCGCGCGCACGCCGACGACCTGATCGGGCTCGGGGTGCGCCTGCCCACCGCCGCCCTCGCCGCACGAAGGCTGAACGCCCGGGTACCGGGGCTGCGGGCGGATCCCCTCGACCCGCTCCCGCTCACCGCCGCGGAACTCGAGGACGCGCTGCGCGACCGGGATGCGGGTGCGCCGCTGTCCGGACCTCCGTCGACCCCGCGGACGATCGGCGCATCGCCCGCGAAAGACCCCGGATCGACGGAGTTCGACGCCACCACCACCGCCTCCACCACGACCACCACCGAGCCGATCATCACAGCGCGCGGCCTCGAGGTGGTGCGCGGCGGCGTCCCGGTCCTGCACGGCGTCGACCTCGACATCGCCCGCGCCTCGATCACGGCCGTCATCGGACCGAACGGCGCGGGCAAGACCACGCTCGTGCAGGCGCTGGCCGGCGTCGTGTCCCCGCCGCGCGGTCGCGTCCTCCTCGACGGGATCGATCCGGCGACGGCGTCGCCGCGCGCCCTCGCCGCCCACCGCGGCTTCGTGTTCCAGAACCCGGAGCACCAGTTCATCGCGCACACCGTGTTCGACGAGCTCGCGCACGGGCTTCGACTGCAGCACACGCCGCCGGCCGAGATCGCCGAACGCGTGCAGGCGATGCTCGACCGATTCGGCCTCGCCGACAAGGCCGGGACGCACTCCTACCTGCTCTCCGGCGGTGAGAAGCGCCGTCTCTCCGTCGGCACCGCGCTCATCGCCCGCCCGAGGATCCTGGTGCTCGACGAGCCGACCTTCGGCCAGGACCTCCGTCGCACCGACGAGCTGCTCGCCCTGTTCCGCGAGCTGCGCGCCGAGGGCACGACGATCCTCTTCGTCACGCATGACCTCGATCTCGTCGTGCGGCACACGACGCACACCGTGCTCGTCGAGGGCGGATCCGTCGTCGCCGCGGGCGCGACGCCGGCGCTGGTGCGCGATGGCGGCATCCCCCTCCCCGCGGCCTATGCGGCGATCCCGCCCGCACTGCGGACCCTGCTTTCCGACGACGCGGCGCCGCCGCGCACCCCGTCCGGCGACGACGGCCTGAGCACGGCAGCCGGCGGCGACGCCGGCGCGAACCCGGCGGACGACGACGCCCCGAGCACGGCAGCCGGCACCGTCTCGCGCCCTCCCGGCACCCCGGCGGAGAACCCGGCCGCCGCGCGCACCGACGACGATCCTCACCTCGATCCCTACGCCGCGCCGCATCCTCCGCACGCCTGGCTGCACCGCCTGAACCCGCTCGCCAAGCTCGGCGCCGTGGTGCCCGCGATGGTGGTGCTGCTGTTCGTGCGCGACCTGGCGACGCCGACGGCGTTCCTCGCGCTCTCCTACGCCGTCGTCCTCACCGGCGCCCGCCTCACCGGACGCGTCTGGGCGCTGCTGCTGGCGGCGGTCCCCGCGGGCGTCCTCGTGCTCGCAGCCGCCATGGCGCTGTGGACGGATCCGGCGCGGGTCGCCGCGACCCCGGAGGTGCTGCGTATCGGCGGCTGGGCGCTGCATGCCGGCGCCCTGGAATCGGGGCTCGCGACGGGCCTGCGGCTCGCGGCGATCCTCGGACTGGCGCTCATCCCGGGTCTCACGACCACCGGCCCCGACCTCGCGCGCGCGGGGGTGCAGCAGCTGCGGGTGCCCTACCGGATCGGCTACACGGTGCTCGCGGCGTACCGGTTCGTGCCGCGGTTCGGCTACGAGCTCGGCGTCATCCGCGCGGCGCATCGGGTGCGCGGAACCCACGGCGGACGGGGCCCGTTCGCTCGGATCGCACGCGGCTGGGGGTACATCGTGCCTCTGCTGGCGAGCGCGATCCGGCATGCCGAGCGCGTGGCGCTCGCCATGGACGCGCGGGCCTTCGGCGCCTATCCGACCCGCACCGAACGGCACGAGGTGCCGTTCGGCGGGCGCGACATCGTCTTCCTCGTCCTGATGCTCGCCACATCCGCGACGATCTTCGTCCTGTTCTTCCCCTGGCGGCTCTGACCCGACCCCGAAAGGTTTCCCGATGGCGTACAGCAAGATGGTCAAGCCGGCCTCGGCCGGGCTCGTGCCCCTCACCGTGCTGCGGACGGAGCGGCTCGCTCCGCACTGGATCCGCGTCACCTTCGGCGGCGGCGAGATCGAGCGGTTCACGCCGATGGGCTACGACCAGTGGTTCCGGCTTTTCCTGCCCGTCGGCGGCGATGCGGGGCTCGGCCGCGTGCCGGCGAAGGCGAACAGCACGCTCGGCTACCTGAAGTTCCTGCGCATCCCCGACGGCGAGCGCCCGGTCATGCGCAACTACAGCGTGCGCGCGTTCCGGCCCGCGACGGCCGCCGCCGGCGCCGAGCTCGACGTCGACTTCGTGCTGCACGGCTCCGCCGCCGAGGGGACCGCGGGCCCGGCGTCCCGCTGGGCGGAGACCTGCAGCCCCGGCGAGCCCGTGCTCGTCATCGACGAGGGACTCACCTTCAACCCCGCGCGGGGGACCGACCGGGTCGTGCTCGTCGGCGACGAGACGGCCCTCCCCGCGATCGCATCGATCTGCGCCTCCCTTCCCGCGCACGCGACGGGATCCGTGCTGCTCGAGGCGCCGACCGCCGAGGACGCGCTCGACTTTCCGCATCCCGCCGGCATCGCGGTGCACCGGATCGTGCGCACCGCGGCGCACCGGCCGGGATCGCGCGTCCTCGCCGCCCTGCGCGACCTGTCGCTGCCGGACGCACCGTTCCACGCCTATGCCGCCGGCGAGCAGGCGCTGGCCTCCGGTGCGCGCAAGCTGCTCGTCGGCGAGCGCGGCGTCGACAAGGAGCAGGTGAGCTTCTGCGGGTACTGGCGGATCGGATCCGCCTCGCCCGCCTCTCGCGCCGCACGCGAGGCCGCCGCGGTACCGCTGAGCTGAGACGCCGCCCGAACCGCCTCGAACCGCCTCCGGGCGCACGGGGCGCCGAAGGCGGTTCGATCCGGTTCGGATCAGCCGGCCGCAGCACGGCTCAGCTGATCTTCTTCCGGTAGATGACGATCGCGGCGGCATAGGCGACGACGAGGATCCCGACCATCCAGGCGAGTGCGATCCCGATGCTGGATCCCACCGGCCGGCCGTCGAACAGCGCGCGGATGGTGTTCACGATCGAGGTCACGGGCTGGTATTCCGCGAACCAGGCCACGGGCCCGGGCATCGACGAGGTCGGCACGAACGCCGAGCTGATGAACGGCAGGAAGATCAGCGGGTAGCTGAACGCGCTCGCGCCGTCCACGGTCTTGGCGCTCAGGCCCGCGATCACGGCGAGCCAGGTCAGCGACAGGGTGAACAGGATGAGGATCCCAGCCACGGCGAGCCACGCCCCGACCGAGGCCCCGGTGCGGAAGCCCATCGCGAACGCGACGCCGACCACGATCGCCACTGAGACGATGTTCGCGACGAGCGAGGTGAGCACGTGCGCCCAGAGCACGCTCGATCGCGCGATCGGCATGGACTGGAACCGCTCGAAGATCCCGCCCTGCAGGTCCAGGAACAGCCGGTACGAGGTGTACGCGATGCCCGAGGCGATCGTGATGAGCAGGATGCCGGGCAGCATGTAGTCGATGTACGACTGGTCGGATCCGGTGTGGATCGCCCCGCCGAGCACGTAGACGAACAGCAGCATGAGCGCGATCGGGGTCACCGCCGTGGTGATGATCGTGTCCGGACTGCGCAGGATGTGCTTGAGCGAACGGCCGGTGAGCGTGCCGGTGTCGCTGAGGACGTGACTGGTCATTTCGATGCCTCCTTCTCGGTCTGGCTGCCGGCCGCCGACGGGCCGACGAGGGCGAGGAAGACCTCCTCGAGGGTGGGCTGCTTCTCGACGTACTCGACGGTCGTCTGCGGCAGCAGCTTCTTCAGCTCGGCGAGGGTGCCGTTCTGGATGATGGTGCCCTCGTGCAGGATCGCGATCCGGTCGGCCAGCTGCTCCGCCTCGTCGAGGTACTGGGTGGTGAGCAGCACCGTGGTGCCGCCGTGCGCGAGCTCCTTCACGGTGTCCCACACCTCGATCCGCGCCTGCGGGTCGAGGCCGGTGGTCGGCTCGTCGAGGAAGATGATCGGCGGATCGCCGATCAGGCTCATCGCGATGTCGAGCCGGCGACGCATGCCGCCGGAGTAGGTGCCGGCGCGCCGCCCTCCGGCGTCGGTGAGCGAGAACCGGGCGAGCAGGGCGTCGGCGACGGATCCGGGATCCTTCAGGTGACGCAGCTTCGCGACGAGCACGAGGTTCTCCCGGCCGGTGAGGATCTCGTCGACGGCGGCGAATTGCCCGGTGAGGCTGATCGCCTCGCGCACTGCGTTCGGCGCCGCGGCGACGTCGTTGCCGTGCACGGTCGCGGATCCCCCGTCGGCCTTGAGCAGCGTCGACAGGATCCGCACCAGCGTGGTCTTGCCGGCGCCGTTCGAGCCGAGCAGGGCGAAGATGCTGCCCCGCTCGACCTCGAAGTCGACGCCGCGGAGGACCTGCAGGTCCTTGAACGCCTTGGTGACGCCCCGCACGCGGATCGCGGGGGCGGTGAGGGTGGTCATGATCGGTTCCCCTTTCCTTCGGCGTCGTCGATCGCCTTCGCGAACCGGGCGCGCTCCTTGTCGATCCACTCGCGGCCGGCGTACGCCTTGGCGAACGTCTCGGCGAAGTCGACCGGGTCGTCGCCGACGATGTCGCGCACCGGGGTGCGGTCGACGGCGGCGCGCTCCCAGAGATCGGCCATGTCGGTGTACATCTGCACCATGGTGTCGCCGTCGGTGATCCCGCCGGCGTACATGAGATAGCGGTGCATCGCGGTGGCGGCCTCCGCATAGGGGGACGGAAGGGCCTCGATGCGGGCCTTGTCCTGCTTGTACTGCTTCTTCTGCTCGAGGGACCCCGTGAGGGCTTCGATCCACTTGGCGGCCATGTCAGGCTCCTTCATTCATGTCGGTCGTGCGGGTGCTGTCGGTGCGGCGGAGCTGTTCGATGTGCTCTGCGAGGAAGCTCCAGGTCCTCCAGAACTCGGCGAGCTGATCCCGCCCCTGCGTGTTGAGCGAGTACACCTTGCGCGGCGGCCCCTTCTCGGAAGGGACCTTCTCGACGTCCACGAGGCCCCTCTGCTCGATGCGCACCAGCAGCGCGTAGACGGTGCCCTCCGCGATGTCGGAGAAGCCTCCGTCCCGCAGCCGCGTGGTGATCTCGTATCCATAGGCCGATCGCTCGGCCAGGATCGCCAGGACGACCCCCTCGAGGGTGCCCTTGAGCATCTCGGTCATCTGACTCGCCATCGCGATCGCCTCCTTCATCTACTCAGTGTTGTTGACTACTGGTAGACAGTAACACTGAGTACCGGTACATAGCAACACTGAATACCGAAGTTCTTCCCGCCGGGTTTCCCGCAGGCGGCCGTGCACGGAGAACGCCCTCGGATCCGTGGATCCGAGGGCGTCGGACGACACCGCAGGACGCCGCCGGGCGTCACGTCGCCCGGAGCTCCGCGCTTGCAGGACCTAGAGCGCCAAGTGAACGCGGAGCGCCTCGTCGAGTGCACCCATGAGCTCCGCGGGGACTCCGCCGACCGGCCGCACGACGCGCTCCACGGCGATCGTGCGGACCTGCTCGGCCTGGGCCTTGGCATCGCGATCGAGCCCGGTCGCCTCCGCCGAGAGCAGCACCTGGAAAGGCAGGATCCGGTCCGTGTTCGACGTCAGCGGCACGACCGTGATGGTCGCTCGGATGCTGCGTCCGGCGACCGCGTTGGCCGTGTTGTTGGTCACGATCACGGCCGGACGAGTCTTCCTCGCCTCCGAACCCACCGCCGGATCGAGAGAGACCAGCACGATCTGTCCGCGCCGAAGCGCCCAGCCCTCGTTCACGCGGACGCGGGCGCGAGCCCGTCCCCGACGGCTCCGTCCCACTCCCGGTCGTAGCCCTCGGCATAGGCGGCGGCATAGGCATCGGCGAGACGGCTCTCCCGCAGCAGGCGTACCGCCTCCTGGGTGGCGGCCGAGCGGGAGGCGTAACGCCCGTCGCGCGTCTCCGCGTCGAGGAAGGCGAGGTCCTCCTCGCTCAGGCTGAGACTGACCTTCACGTGCGCCACACCCGGGATACTACCAAAGTAGGAGTTCTCTTCCTACCCCTGCGACGACACCCGCATGCTCAGGCCCAGTCGTCGGCGTGGAGCTGGCGCACACCCTGCGCGTGCAGCAGGAACTGCGCCCGCAGCGGAACGCCGAGCGATGACGCCTGCCGCCGCATCGCCCGGGCCCAGAGACGCACATCGTCCTCCTCTCCGCCCACCCGCGCATCGCCGACCCGCTCCCACACGAGCACCACGGCGGCATTGCCGGTGATCTCACGGAGCATTCCGATCCGGTGCGCGAGGGCCTGCGCCTGTGCCACGTCGCCGAGATCGTCGATCGGCACCACCTCGAGCGGGTCGGAGGGATAGTCGGCCATCGGCATGAGCGGCTCACCGAGCCGCCCCCGGCCGTCGATGAAGAGCAGCCACAGCTGCCGCTGGTTCGCGCGGTGGAGCAGCAGCTCCACCGCGTCGCGGAGGTCGTCATCGTCATCGAGCGCGAGATCGCGCAGAGCGTCGGGATTCATGCGCTCAGCCTGGCCGCCCGGCGGAGCGTCCGGCCGGCCGCCCACGGGATCGGTGGAGAACTGCTCCGGATCCGCGATTGTGGAGGACGATCCGGCACGGCGACGAGAAGGGCCCCCGGATCCGTGGATCCGAGGGCCCTTCTGCGCTCAGGAGGCGTTCAGCGCTTGCCCGCGATCTGGCGTCCGACGAGGTCGCGCATGATCTCGTTGGTGCCGCCGTAGATGCGGTGCACCCGGGCATCGGTGAAGGCCTTCGCGATCGGGTACTCCATGATGTAGCCGTAGCCGCCGTGGAGCTGCACGCCGGTGTCGAGCACCTCCCACTCGCGCTCCGTCGTCCAGAACTTGACCTTCGCGGCGTCCTCGGCCGACAGCTTGCTGTCCTTGTAGGCGAGCAGCGCGCGGTCGACGTACGCCCACATCACCTCGGTGGTGGTGACCATGTCGGCGAGGCGGAAGCGGGTGTTCTGGAAGTCGGCGATGCGCTCTCCGAACGCCTCGCGGTCCTTCGTGTAGGCGATGGTCCAGTTCGTCGCCGCCTCGGCCGCGGCCGCCGCGGCGACGCCGATCGACAGGCGCTCGAGCGGCAGGTTCATCATGAGCTGGATGAACCCCTGACCCTCCTTGCCGCTGATGAGGTTCTCGTCGGGGATGAAGACGTCGGTGAAGCTGAGCTCGGCGGTGTCCCACCCGTGGAAGCCCATCTTGCTGAGCTTCTTGCCCTGGTCGAAGCCCTCCATGCCCTTCTCGACGATCAGCAGGCTGAACGCGTCGGGCCGGTTGCCCTCCCCCGTCTTGA
This sequence comes from Microbacterium sp. MMO-35, assembly GCF_037147555.1. Classification (NCBI taxonomy): domain Bacteria; kingdom Bacillati; phylum Actinomycetota; class Actinomycetes; order Micrococcales; family Microbacteriaceae; genus Microbacterium; species Microbacterium sp. MMO-35. The sequence goes on along the minus strand of NZ_JBBCVH010000005.1, from coordinate 324,960 downwards.
CGAAGGTCACCACGATGTCCGCCGTGGTGCCCGAGGAGATGAACGTCTTCGCGCCGTTGAGGATGTAGCCGCCGTCGACCTTCTTCGCGTTGGTCTTGATGCCGCGCAGGTCGGAGCCGGCGCCAGGGTCCGTCATCGCGAGGGCGCCGAGCACCTCGCCGGTCGCCATGCGGGGCAGCCACTTCGCCTTCTGCTCGGGGGTGCCCATATGCACGAGGTAGGGGACGGCCAGGTCGTCCTGGATCCCGAAGGCCCCGGCCAGCGACCCCGCACCTGCGGCGATGACCTCCTCCATCACGATGGTGCGGAAGCGGTAGTCCTGCAGCATGCCGGCCCCGCCGAACTCCTCGGGCACGGAGAGCCCGATCAGGCCGGCCTCGCCCGCCGCGAGCATGGTCGCGCGATCGATCTCGCCGGCCGCCTCCCAGCGGTCGATGGTCTCGTTCGTGACGTGGCGGCCGATGAAGTCCTTGACGAGACCCCGGAAAGCCTCGTGATCCTCGTCGTAGATGTCGCGTTCCATCGCGCTCCTCCAGATCGTTGATGCGTCTTCGCACTGGCGATCCTATGCGGGATCCCGCGGATCCCGGCGTCGATTGTGGGAATGCATCCCACCCTGCGTGAGACTCCGTGTCACGTTTGTGCGATGGGTCCATACCCCGGACCGGGCGGCCCCGCGCGGCCGGTCAGCCGGGGTACGCCGGGGCCGCGGGGAGCCCGAAGAACTGCTCGAGGGTGGCGTAGCCGCCGTCGTGATAGGCCGTCGCGAGCGGCACGCCGAGGTAGCGCAGGTGCCAGGGCTCGGGGTCGTAGCCGGTGACCCCCGTCTGTCCGGCCCCGTAGCGGACGATGAAGCCGTACTGCCAGGCGTTCTGCGCGACCCAGGCGCCGGCGTCGGTGCCGCCGAACGAGTCGATGCTGCCGCAGCCGCCCGCGCAGGAGACGACGTCCGCGGCGAGCCCGGTCTGATGCTCGCTGTGTCCGGGACGGGCGGAGAGCGCGTCCCCCTGCGCCTGTCCGTACTGCGCGATCTGCCCGGAGTAGGTCTGCACCTGGGTGTCGTAGGAGCGGTAGCCGCTGGCGAGCGCGATCGTCCCGACGCCCGCGGCATCCGCGGCGGCGGACAGCTGGTCGAGCGCCTGGGCCGTGTCCGCGCGGAGGGAGCCGGCGCCGTCCACCGACAGCGCGACGTCCCCGAACGAGGACGGCGCGAACGTCACCGGGTTCAGGGGGCGCGCCTTGTTCACCACGACCCAGTCGCGGTGCGGATCGGACAGGTCGACGCACGGCGCGTTCCCCGTCGCCACGGCGCCGCGGAACGCGGCACCCCCGCCGAACGCCGACACCACCGCGTCATCCCCGCCCGAGGCCAGCGCCTGCTGCACCGCGGCCTGCCCGCACGGGTCCGCGACGGCGACGGCGCGCAGCCGCACCGCGGGCAGGCTCGTCGCGGCCTCGGGCATCTCGATCCCCGCCGCCGCGGCGACCGGATCCGGATCCTCGGCCGCGCCGGCGGGACCGTTCTGCGCCGAGCCGTCGGCGAGCGACCAGAGCGCGCCGATCAGCGCGACAGCCAATCCGATCGTGACGAACAACAGCAGCACCACGCGCGAATGCATGCCGCGAGAGCGTGTCGGGTGCCTCGGGTATGCCACGGCTCCATTCTCACCGCCCGACCTGAAGATCTCCCATCCTCGAATCTTTCTCCCCATTGACCTTGACCCACTATCGTTCTTATGTTCGAATATCGTCATGAGATGGCAGGGGCAGAGGATCGACGACACCGACGCGCAGGCGCTGCCGGGCATGGAGAACCGCACCGGATTCCTGCGGACGGTGACGACGCCGGAGTTCGCGGGGATGACCTTCCACGAGGTGCTGGCGAAGTCGGCGCTGAACCACGTGCCCGGTCCGTCGAAGATGCCCTTCTCCTGGACGGTCAACCCGTATCGCGGCTGCAGTCATGCCTGCGTCTACTGCTTCGCCCGGGGGACGCACACCTACCTGGATCTGGATGCGGGGCGCGACTTCGACTCGCAGATCGTCGTCAAGGTGAATGTGGTCGAGACGCTCGAGAAGGAGCTGCGCCGGGGATCCTGGAGGCACGAGACGGTGGCCCTCGGGACCAACACGGATCCGTATCAGCGCGCGGAGGGGCGGTACCGGCTCATGCCGGGGATCATCCGCGCGCTCGCGGACTCCGGTACGCCGTTCTCGGTGCTCACCAAGGGCACGCTGATCCGCCGCGACATCCCGGTGCTCGTCGAAGCCGCGACCCGCGTGCCGGTCGACGTGCAGCTGTCGATCGCGATGTTCGACGAGACGCTGCGCGAGGCGATCGAGCACGGGGCGCCGTCGACCCAGGCGCGACTCGACACGGTGCGGGCCCTCAGCGACGCCGGATTCCGGGTGGGGGTGTTCCTGATGCCGATCCTGCCGCATCTCACCGATTCGGTGGCCGCGATCGACGATGCGCTGCGACGGATCAAGGAGGCGGGCGCCGATCACGTGATCTACGGAGCGCTGCACCTGCGGCCCGGCGTGAAGCCGTGGTTCCTCCAGTGGCTCTCCGAGCATCGGCCCGACCTGCTGTCGTCGTATCGGGCACTGTACCCGGGTGCGGCCGCCGAGGCCCCGAAGGACTACCGGCAGTGGCTCGGCCGGCGCGTCAAGCCGCTGATCCGACTGCACGGTCTCGAGGCGCTGCATTCCGAGGACCGTCCCGCCCGCGCACGCGGAACGGCTCCGGTGCGCGCTGTGCGCGCACCGGAGCCGTCGGCGACCCTGTTCTGACGTCCGCGGCCTCCGCCGCGCTGCCGGATCCGGGCTCAGTACCAGTTCGTGGCCTGCGAGTGACCCCAGGCCGAGCACGGAGTGCCGTACACGCTGGAGATGTAGCCGAGGCCCCACTTGATCTGCGTGGTCGCGTTGGTGGCCCAGTCGTCGGCGATGGTCGCCATCTTGTCGCCCGGCAGCGCCTGCGGGATGCCGGTCGCACCGGACGGGTTGTAGGCCTGGTAATCCCAACCCGACTCCTTGTTCCACAGCGAGTTCAGGCACTGGAACTGGTCATCGCCCCAGCCGTACTCGCTGGCCATCAGCTGCTGCGCGGTGGCGCGGGCACCGTCCGGGGTGTTCGCGGCAGCCTGCGCCTCCGCGGCTGCCTGGGCCTCCGCGGCGGCCTGGGCCGCGGCCGCGTCCGCCGCCTGCTTCTGCGCGACGGCGTTGTTCAGGTTGCCGCGCACCTCGGTCACCTGCGCTTCGACCTTCTCCGAGTAGTCGGCGACCGCGACGGCGAGGTCGGTGTGCACGGCGGCCTTGTCGGACGCCGCGTCGGACAGCACCTCGTGCGCCGAGCGGAGACCGGTCACGTCGACGATCTTGCGCCCCTGCCCGAGATCGAGCCCCGACGCCTTCACGTCGGCGTTCACGGCGGCGGCATCGCTCATCGCGGTCTTCGCGGTGTCGAGCGCGGCGCGCACCTGCGAGCGCTGGTTGTAGGCGGTCACGTCGTCGACCTGGGCGATCGCCGGAGCGGCGGCGGCGACGGTCGGCGCGACGAGCACGGCCCCGCCGACGGCGAGGGCTCCGAGCACGGCGGCGGCGCCGACGATGGTGACGGTCTTGCGACGGGCAGAGCGGAAGAACGGGTTTCTCGACATGACGAAGTAACGATCCTTGAAGTCCTCGGGGCCGCTCGGGTAGCGGCGCAACGCCCTCGGGTCGGGCGTACAAGGTAACGATCCTGCATCACTGTTCCTGGGAGCCCACCGAGGATCCCGAGATGTAGCAAGATATTTTGCTCGAATTCCTAGGTTCGGATCCACGCGGTCGTCGGGGCCCTGTTGCGGCCGTCTCGACCCGATGTCAGTGCCGGCCGATACCGTCGCCCCATGGTGAACCTCCGCCCCTGGCAACCCGGAGACCGACCGCTGCTCGATGCCTTCAACACCCCGGAGATGACGGCGCATCTCGTCACGACCGAGAGCGCGGAGGAGCTGGAGCAGCGACATCTCCGCTACCTGAAGGAGGACCTGCCGGGGCGGATGCTCGTGATCGTCGACGGGTCGGAGCCCGTCGGATCGATCGGCTACTGGGAGATCCACGAGGGCGAGAAGGTCGCCTGGGAGACCGGATGGGGAGTTCTTCCGCAACACCAGGGCCACGGCTACGCGGGGCTGGCGCTTCACGAGCTCATCGGCGTGGTCCGTGCCGACGGACGACATGACGAGCTCCATGCCTATCCGTCGGTCGACAACGCGCCGTCCAATGCGCTCTGCCGTCGCGCGGGCTTCGTCCTGCGCGGCACCACGCCGTTCCCGTTCCGCGGCGGCGTGCTCCTCAGCAACGACTGGGTCCTGGACCTCTGAGACGGCGAAGGGCCGAGGGGCGAGGGGCGAGGATCCAGGATCCTCGCCCCTCGGCCCTTCGTGTCGCTCGGGGTGCGTCGCGATCAGGAGGTGAGATCGGCCGCGGTCGGCACGCGACCGGCGATCTCCTCGATGAGGTCGTCGCCGAGGCGGGCCTCTTCGAACGGCGCGTCGATCTCGGCGCGGTCGAGCAGCTCGGTCATGCGGCGGCGGCGCTGACGGGTGATCAGCGTCACGACGCGGCCCGCGTTGCCGGCGCGCCCGGTGCGGCCCGCGCGGTGCAGGTACGTCTTGTACTCGTCGGGGGCGTCGGCCTGCACGACGAGGTCGATGTCGTCGACGTGGATGCCGCGCGCGGCGACATCGGTCGCGACGAGCACGTTCACGCGGCCGGACGTGAGCTTCTGCAGGTTGCGGGTGCGCTTGGCCTGGTTCAGATCGCCGTGCAGCGAGACCGCCGGGATCCCGGCGTCCTCGAACTGCTCCGCGAGCTGCTCGGCGAAGGCGCGGGTGCGCGAGAAGACGAGGGTGCGCCCGTCACGATCGACGAGGGAGGCGAGGATCTCGGGCTTGTCCCGGTGCTCGATGACGAGCACCCGGTGCTCGATCGTGCCGGAGTCCTGGGTCTCGCCGGCGACCTCGAACACGGCCGGATCCACGAGGAACTCGTCGACGAGGGCGGCGACCTCGCGGTCGAGCGTCGCCGAGAAGAGCAGCTTCTGGCTGGAGGCCCCGCCGGGAAGCGCGGTGCCCGTGTGGCGCAGGATCCGCTGCACGGGCTCGACGAACCCGAGCTCGCACATGTGGTCGGCCTCGTCGAGCACGGCGATCCGCACGTCGGAGAGGTCGAGCTTGCCCTGGTTGATGAGGTCCTCGATGCGGCCGGGGGTGCCGATGACGATGTCGACGCCCTTCTTGAGCGCGCCGACCTGGCGGGCCTGCGGCACGCCGCCGTAGACCTGCGTGGTGAACAGCCCCACGCTGCGCGCGATCGGCTGCACCGTGCGATCGATCTGCAGCGCCAGCTCACGCGTGGGGGCGAGGATGATCGCCCGCGGCGCGCGTCCGAACTCGCGCTTCTTGCCCTTCTGCGACTGCAGGATGCTCTCGACGAGGGGGGCGCCGAAGGCGATGGTCTTGCCGGATCCGGTGCGCCCGCGGGCGAGCACGTCGCGGCCCTCGAGCACGGCGGGCACCGACGCGGCCTGGATCGGGAACGGCGTCTCGGCGCCCATGTTCGCGAGGATCTCGACGATGTTGGATCCGAGTCCGAGGTCGGCGAACGTCACGTCCGCGACCTCCGCCGCCTGCACCGTCTGCGCCTCGAGGCGCTCGTGCACGACGTCTTCCAGCTGCTCCTGCTTCGGCGCGCGGTCCGTGCCGCGGTTCCAGTCGTCGCGCGCCGGACGCGCCGTGCGCCGGTCGTCGCGGCGGGGACGGTCGTCCCGGTCGAAACGCGGACGCTCGTTCCGCTCGAAGCGCGGACGCTCGTTCCGGTCGTCGCGGCGGGGACGGTCGTCCCGGTCGTAACGCGGACGGTCGTCGCGCTGCGGACGCTCGCTGCGGTCGTAACGCGGGCGGTCGGTCCGGACGGCACGGTCCTCGTAACGCGGTCGGTCGTCGCGCTGCGGACGCTCGTTCCGGTCATGACGGGGACGGTCGTCCCGCTGCGGCCGGTCATTCCGGTCGTAACGCGGGCGCTCGTTCCGACCGGCACGGTCCTCGTAACGGGGACGGTCGTCGCGCTGCGGACGCTCGTTCCGGTCGAAACGGGGACGTTCGGTCCGGCCGGCGCGGTCGTCGTAGCGCGCACGGTCGTCGCGGCGCGGACGCTCGTCCCGATCGAAACGGGGACGCTCGTCCCGGCGGTGCGGGGCGTCGATGCGGCCGGACTCGGCACGGTTGCGGATCGCGCGCGACTCGTCGCGACCGGCGCGCTCCTGCGCGGACCAGCGCTGCTTCGGGGCGCGCTCGCCGGCGGCGGGCTCGGGCCGGTAGCCGCGGTGGTTCGGGGAGCGGCTGCCGGGACGCGAGTCCACGCGGCGGTCATCGCGGGCCGGACGGGCGTCGCGGTCGTAGCCGCCGCGGCCGGAGTCGCCGTCGCGCGACGGACGCCCCTGGTTGTGGCGATCGTGGAAGGAGGTCTTCTTCGCGTAGCGGGGCTCGAAGTTCGCCGCCGGGCGTCCGCCCTTGGGCTTGTGGTTCTTGGGCACGGGTATGTCCTTGTCTGGTTCTCGCACGAGAACAGCGCCCCGCCGCCCTCGTGGGGCGCGGGGATACCCGGGCAGTCGTCGGCCGGGGGCCATTCATGTGATGGATGAAGCGCTCGGCGACGTCCGCCGAACTCACCATCGGCCCCTGGGCTCACACACAAACGCAGCACCGCGCCCGCCGGGGATCCCGGAGGTCGCGGTCGCCCGAAGCCGACGCCCCCATCCTAGCCGAGCCGCCTGGGAGCCCCCTCCGTCCCGGAAGATCGCCGACACCGACGGGCGCCACGACGCCCGCCGGTCCTACGATGGCGGCATGACCACTCCGACCGGCGTCCAGATCCACCTCGACGCGGAGGGCGTCCACGCGCAGATCTCGCAGGTCGGCGCCTCGCTGCGCCACCTCGTCATCGGCGGCACCACCGTCGTGCCGCCCTACCCCGACGACAGTCCCGCCCCGTCCTGCGCGGGCGTCGTCCTCGTGCCCTGGCCGAACCGGATCCGCGACGGGATCTGGATCGACGGCGACGAGACCAGGGCGCTGGCGATCACCGAACCGAAGCTGAACAACGCGATCCACGGGCTGCTGCGCTACACCGCCTACGAGATCGCGGAGCAGAGCGACGCGAGCGTGCTGCTGCGCGCGGACGTGGTGCCGCAGATCGGCTACCCCTATCTGCTGGAGACGAGCGTGCGCTACACGCTCGGGCCCGACGGCATCACCGCGGAGCACGCGATCGTGAACCGCTCCGCGGATCCGGCCCCCGTCGCGCTCGGCACGCATCCCTTCCTCACCGTCTCGGGCGCGGATCCGAAGCAGCTGCTGCTGCACATCCCCGCCGAGGCCTTCTTCGAGACGGACGACCGCCTGCTGCCGATCGGCGAGTCGCCGGTCTCCGACGGCACCGATCTGCGCACGCCCCGGCGCCTCGCCGACGTGCAGCTCGACACGGGCTTCGCCACGCTCCGCCGCGAGGACGACGGGCGCGTGCACAGCACCCTCACCGCTCCGGACGGTCGCGTCGTGACGCTCTGGCAGGGCACGGGACTGGACTACCTCCAGGCGTACACGAGCACGAGCTACCCCGGTCAGGAGCTCGTGGTCGCCCTCGAGCCCATGTCGGCGCCCGCCGAGGCGTTCAACTCCGGCCGCGGACTCCGCCACCTGGATCCGGGCGAGCCCTGGACCGTGCAGTGGGGCGTGACGCTCGCCGTCTGAGCCGACGGCGTCTACGGCAGAGCCCTCCCCCGGCTGAGCGCGACATGGACATTCGCCCGCGACCCTGACGTCCCGGCGATCGCGGACGTACGCTTCTCCCAGGGCGACGAGCCGTCCTCCGAGGAGGAACCATGAACGAGGAAGTCGCAACGGGCCGCACGGGCGAACCCGCTGACGAAGACGAGGGACAGTACACCGACATCGACGGCAAGCCGACGTCGCGCAGATCCCTGCGCGGCCGGTACACGCGGACCGAGGATACGGGGCCGGACCTCGAGACCAAGGGCGCATACACCGACGCCGATCACGCGGACCAGGCTCCTCCGCCGGGACACTCCGTCCACGATCGCCCGGGGAAATACACTCGCCACGACCAATAGTCCGTCCCTCATCGCACGGCCGTCCACCGCGCACGGCGATGGGCGCGTGCGGGCGACTCCGTCGATGACTTCGACCGGTGGCCGCACGCCTCGATGAACGAAGGCCGGGCCCGGTCTCTGCCGGCGTGGGATACTCTGCTCGGGAATCATCTTCCGGCATGCGGATATCCTGCGCCGGTGATCGCGAGGCGAGAGGATCCGCATGGCCACCGAGGGTCCGGAGCGCGTCAAGTCGGTCTCCCGTGTGTTCGACCTGCTCGAGCTCATCGCGGATGCGGGCGGTGACGCCACCATCAGCCAGCTGGCCACGGCGGCCGAGCTGCCGCTGCCCACGATCCACCGCCTGCTGCGCACGCTCGTCTCCGAGGGCTATGCGCGCCAGCTCGCCAATCGGCGATACGCGCTCGGTCCGAAGCTCGTGCGGCTGGGAGAGGTCGCGAACCGGCAGTTCGGCCAGCTCGCCATGCCGCAGCTGAAGTCGCTCGTGGCACGGCTCGGCGAGACCGCGAACCTCGCCACGATCGACGGCGACAGCGTCGTGTACGTCTCGCAGGCGCCGTCGCCGCACGCCATGCGCATGTTCACCGAGGTGGGCGGACGCGCCCCGCTGCACTCCACGAGCGTCGGCAAGGCGATCCTCGCCCAGCTCGACGACGACCAGGTGCGCGAGATCATCGGCCGCGCCGGCATGCCGCACTCGACCGAGCGCTCGCTCGACACCATCGACGCCCTGCTCGCGGATCTCGCCCTCAGCCGCGAACGCGGATACGCCGTCGACGACGGCGAGCACGAGATCGGCGTGCGCTGCTTCGCCATGGCCGTGCCGAGCATGCCGGTGCTGACCGCGGTCTCGATCTCCGGCCCCGTGTCGCGCGTCGGCGAGGACTTCGCGGACCAGGCGATCCCGGTGCTGCGCGAGGTCGTGGCGGACATCTCGAGCGCGACGAACGCGCACTGAGCACGACGCGCTCGGCCGTCCACCCTTGACGGACCCGTGTCCGTCGGCCTAGGCTGGCGATGTTTTCGGAACACGGTTTCCGTATACCGGAAACAGCGCGAATCTACTGGCGGTAAGGCCAAGGCGACGACGCCTGACCACACAGCGTTGCGCTCCTCTCAACAGGAGAAAGACCCCCACGCGGAGGCCCCCGGGCCTAGGCTCCGTCTCACAGAGGCACGGCCCGAGCCGCTTCGCACACTGTCGCCGGAATCGAGGAGATTCGCATGACCGACATCGCCGTCACCGTCAACGGACAACTGCGCCCGCTCGCAGGGACCCCGGCGCATGCGACCGCCCTGGACTGGCTGCGCGACACCGGTCTCTCCGGGAGCAAGGAGGGCTGCGCGGAGGGCGAATGCGGCGCCTGCGCGATGCTGCTCGCCACGCCCACCGCCGACGGCGGCACGGCGTGGACCCCGGTCAACGCCTGCCTCGTGCCCGTGTACGCACTCGACGGCCAGGAGGTCGTCACCGCCGAGGGCCTGGGCTCCCCCGACGACCTGCACCCCGTGCAGTCCAAGCTCGCCGAGGCGGGCGGATCGCAGTGCGGCTACTGCACGCCCGGCTTCGCCTGCAGCATGGCGGGCGAGTACTACCGCGCCGACCGGCACGCGGCCGACGCGGCCGACGAGTCGTGCCCCGTCCACGACCCCGAGCACGGGCCGAACGGCTTCGACCTGCACGCGCTGAGCGGCAACCTGTGCCGCTGCACGGGCTACCGCCCCATCCGCGACGCCGCCTACACGCTCGGGTCGCCCGAGGCCGACGACCCGCTGCAGCAGCGACTCGCCGAGCCCGCGCCGCAGCCTGTCGCGACCGATGCCGAGGTCGACGGGGCGCGCTTCGTCCGCCCCGCGACTCTGGCCGAGGCGCTGCGGATCCTGCACGACGAGGAGGATGCGCTGCTGGTGGCCGGATCCACCGACTGGGGCGTCGAGGTCAACATCCGCGGCCGTCGCGCCCCGCTCGTCGTCGCGATCGAGCAGCTGCCGGAGCTGCGCACCCTGACCGTCGGGGACGACGTCGCCTCCGGCGCGGACGGCTACGTCGAGATCGGCGCCGCACTCCCGCTCTCCGACATCGAGAAGCGGCTGGACGGACGCGTCCCGCTGCTCGCGCAGCTGCTCCCGCAGTTCGCCTCGCGCCTCATCCGCAATCGCGGCACGCTGGGCGGCAACCTCGGCACCGGTTCCCCGATCGGCGACACCCCGCCGGCCCTGCTCGCGCTGCGCGCGAGCGTCGTGCTCGCCTCGGTCGCCGGCGAGCGCGAGGTCGACCTGGCCGACTACTTCACCGGCTACCGGCAGACCGTCAAGCAGCCCGACGAGCTCATCAAGGCGATCCGGATCCCGCTGCCGCTGGCGACCACGACCGCCTTCCAGAAGATCGCGAAGCGCCGCTTCGACGACATCTCCAGCGTCGCCGTCGCGTTCGCGCTCGACATCGACGGCGGGGTCGTGACCGGCGCCACGATCGGCCTCGGCGGCGTCGCCGCCACCCCGCTGCGCGCCCGCGCCACCGAGGAGGCCCTGATCGGCAGGCCCTGGGACATCGCCACGGTAAAGGCCGCCTCCGAGGTGCTCCGCGGCGAGGGCACGCCGATGTCCGATCACCGCGCCAGCAGCGCGTACCGCTCGCACATGCTCGGCACCGCGCTGCTCAAGCTCTACAGTCAGACCACTCTCGCATCGAAGGAGGTGTCGGCATGAGCACTCTCGCCGACCGCCCGGAGAACCCCGTCGTCGGCCTGCGCGCCGCCCACGAGAGCGCCGCCCTGCACGTCACGGGCGCGGCGATGTACACCGACGACATCGCGGAGCAGACCGCGGGCGTGCTCACCGCCTGGCCGGTGCAGTCCACGAACGCGCACGCGAAGGTCACCGTCGACGTGTCCGGCGCCTACGAGGTGCCCGGCGTCGTGCGCGTGCTCACGGCGGACGACGTCCCCGGCCTCAACGACGCCGGGATCCGCAACGACGAGCCCCTGTTCCCGAGCGAGGCCATGTTCTACGGCCATGCCCTGGTCTGGGTGCTCGGCGAGACGCAGGAGGCCGCCCGACTCGGCGCCGAGCGCGTGACGGTCGAGTACGAGCCGCTGCCCTCGCTCATCACGGTGCAGGACGCGCTCGCCGCGCAGTCGTTCCAGGGCACCCCGCGCACGGTGCAGCGCGGCGACGCCGCGGCGGGTCTCGCGGCCTCGGCGCACGTCTTCGAGGGCGTGACCGAGTTCGGCGGCCAGGAGCACTTCTACCTCGAGACGCACGCGTCGTTCGCGATCCGCGACTCGGAGGGGCAGTACTTCATCCAGTGCTCCACCCAGCACCCGACCGAGACCCAGGATCTGGTCTCGCACGTGCTCGGGATCCCGGCGAACGAGATCACCGTGCAGTGCCTGCGCATGGGCGGCGGCTTCGGCGGCAAGGAGATGCAGCCGCACGGATTCGCGGCGATCGCGGCCCTCGGCGCCAAGCTCACCGGCCGCCCGGTGCGGCTGCGCCTGAATCGCACGCAGGACATCACGATGACCGGGAAGCGGCACCCCTTCCACATCACATGGAAGGTCGGCTTCGACGAGAACGGGCTGCTGCAGGCGCTCGACACCACCCTCACCTGCGACGGCGGCTGGTCGATCGACCTGTCCGAGCCCGTGCTGGGCCGTGCGCTCTGCCACCTGGACAACTCCTACTGGATCCCCAACGTGCACGCCTACGGGCAGATCGTGAAGACCAACAAGACCTCGAACACCGCCTACCGCGGGTTCGGCGGGCCGCAGGGCGTCTTCCTCATCGAGGACATCCTGGGTCGGGTCGCCCCGACGCTCGGGATCGATCCGCTCGAACTGCGCCGGCGCAACTTCTACCAGCCGGGCCAGACGACCCCGTACGGGCAGCTCGTGAAGGACGCGGGCCGGCTGGAGACGATCTGGGGCCAGCTCTCGGACGAGGCCGAGGTGGCCGCCCGACGCGAGGAGATCGCGCGGTTCAACGAGACCAGTCCGCACGTCAAGCGGGCCCTGTCGATGACGCCGATCAAGTTCGGCATCTCGTTCAACTTCGCCGCGTTCAACCAGGCCGGTGCGCTCGTGCACGTCTACAAGGACGGCTCGATCCTCGTCAACCACGGCGGCACCGAGATGGGCCAGGGCCTGCACACGAAGATGCTGCAGGTCGCGGCGACGGCGCTCGGCGTCGAGCTGCACCGGGTGCGCCTCGCCCCGACCCGCACCGACAAGGTGCCGAACACCTCCGCCACGGCGGCGTCCTCGGGCGCCGACCTCAACGGCGGCGCGGTGAAGAACGCCTGCGAGCAGATCCGCGACCGGCTCGCCAAGGTCGCGGGGCGCATGCTCGGCGTCGACGAGCGCGACGTGCGCTTCGGCGGCGGCTTCGTGACGGCGCTCGGCGCTCCGGTGAACCGCGTCTCCTGGGGCGAGGTCGTCAAGGCCGCGTACTTCCAGCGCGTGCAGCTGTTCGCCGCGGGCTACTACCGCACCGAGGGCCTGCACTGGAACCCGGAGATCATGCAGGGATCCCCGTTCAAGTACTTCGCCTACGGCGCGGCCGCGACGGAGGTCGAGGTGGACGAGTTCACCGGCGCCTACCGGGTGCGCCGGGTCGACATCATCCACGATGTGGGCGACTCGCTCTCCCCGATGCTCGACATCGGTCAGATCGAGGGCGCGTACGTGCAGGGCGTGGGCTGGCTGACGCTCGAGGAGCTGCGCTGGGACGAGAGCGACGGACCGCACCGCGGCCGGCTGCAGACGCAGTCCGCCTCGACGTACAAGCTGCCGAGCTTCTCCGAGATGCCGGAGGAGTTCCACGTGCGGCTGTTCGAGAACGCGCGCGAGGAGGGCGCGGTCTACGGATCCAAGGCCGTGGGCGAGCCGCCGTTCATGCTCGCGTTCAGCGCCCGCGAGGCGCTCCGGGACGCGGTCGCCGCCTTCGGGCCCGAGGGGCACTCGGTCGAGCTCGCGTCCCCGGCGACGCCCGAAGCCGTGTTCTGGGCCGTCCGCGCCGCGCAGGACGCGGGCGTCGAGGCCGCACCGGCGCCCGCCGCGGACCGCCCCCTCGTGACCGCCGCCGGCGACTGACCTCTCTTCCCCCCCTCTCCCACCTCCGAGTCGTCCCCCTCAGCACGGGCGATAGGTCGTGCTGAGGGGGACGACTCGGAAGAACAAGGAACACCATGGACTGGTTGGACGCGCTGCAGGAGCTGCGATCGCGGCGGATCCCCGCCGTGATCGTGACTCTCGCGACGGTGCGCGGCCACGCCCCGCGCAACGGCGGGGCGAAGATGGTCGTCTCCCCCGACTCCGTGCACGGCACGGTCGGGGGCGGCAACCTGGAGCAGACCGCGATCGAGCAGGCGCGCCGGATGCTCGCCGGCGGTTCCGCCGAGCCCGAGCTGCTCGCACTCACGCTCAGCGACAAGGCCGTCACCGAGTACGGCGTGCAGTGCTGCGGAGGAGAGGTCACGATGCTGCTGGAGCCGATCCGGGTCACCCCCTCGGTCGCCGTGTTCGGGCTCGGCCACGTCGGCCTCGAACTGGCCCGCATCCTCGCCCGGCACGAGCTGGAGCTCGTCCTCGTCGACTCGCGCGCGGAGATGCTCGCCGAGGAGCGGATCGGCGCTCCGGGGCGCAGCGGCGTGCTCGGCGACGCGGTCGCCCGCGTGCGGGTCGTGCACGCCCCTGTCCCCGAAGCGGCGCTCGCCGGCCTCACCCCCGGCGCGCACGTGCTGGTCATGACCCACGACCATGTCGAGGACCTGGCGGTCGTCGACCAGGCGCTGCGCTCGGATCAGGTCGGATCCATCGGGCTGATCGGTTCCGCGTCGAAGTGGGCGCGCTTCCAGAAGAAGCTGCGCGAGCTCGGCCAGACCGACGCCGACCTGGCGCGCGTGACGACGCCGATCGGGATCCCCGAGGTGTCCGGCAAGCAGCCGGCCGTGATCGCGGTGAGCGTCGCGGCCCGGATCCTGCAGCTCATCGACGAGGCGGCCGTCGCGGAGTAGCCGCAGGCCCGGCGGGTCGCGTGTGCACGCGCGAAGCTTTATTGAACATGTTCAGTTCACCCGCTAGAGTCGCCCCATGACCGACCTCCTGCGCCGCCCGCCCCTCGCCCTCTGCCGCGCGGCCGACCCGCTCTACGAGCCCGCGGACGTGCGCCGGCTCTTCGACCGCATGGCGTCGTCATACGACCGGATGAACCTCGTCCTGTCGCTCGGGTTCTCGGCGCTGTGGCGGCGCCAGCTGCTCTCCCTGGTGCGGGCCACCGGGTCGCCGCGACGCGTGCTCGACCTCATGAGCGGACGGGGCGAGACCTGGGCCGAGATCGAGCGCCGCCTCCCCCGGGCCGAGATCACCGCCGTCGACTTCTCCGCGCAGATGACGGCACAGGCGCGCATCCGCAACCGGGCACGGTTCGGCGGACGGGTGCGGCTGCGCCAGGAGGATGCGCTCGCGGGGACGTCGCAGGACGCCTCCTTCGACGTCGTGGTCAGCGCGTACGGCCTGAAGACCTTCGACGCCGGGCAGCTGGAGCGCCTCGCCGCCGAGGTCGTCCGGACCCTGCGCCCCGGCGGATCCTTCGCCTTCATCGACATCACCGAACCGGGTTGCGGTCCGCTGCGCACCGCATACCGCACCTACCTGCGCTGGATCGTGCCGCTCGCCGGTCTGCTGCTGCTCACGGATCCGACCGAGTACCGGATGCTGCACCGCTACCTCGCCGGCTTCGGCGACGGATCCCGGGCGGTCGAGGCCTTCCGGGCCGAGCCCGGACTCGAGGTGGAGGTGCGTCGGCATTTCTTCGGCTGCGCCCTCAGCATCAGCGGGCGGCGCATCTGAGGCGAGCCTGGCGGCGGGCGGGGCGGCCGCCGGGCGAAACCGGCGCTCGGCGCGGTGCGGGTCAGTCGTCCAGGGTCGCGAGGTACGCCGCGTTGCCGCGGAGCGCGGCTTCGTAGCGCTGCACCTCCGCGGTCGGGAACCGGTCCGCGATCACGGTGAGCACGGCTCCGAGCGCGGCGCTCGGCCGCCCCATCGCGTGCAGGGTGAGCGCGCGGAAGAGGCCGAGCGACTCCGATTCGGGGAACCGCGCGATGCCCTCGTCGAACGCGGCGAGGCTCTCGTCGAGACGTCCGAGGTTGCGCAGCGTGCTGCCGGACTGCAGGTAGCACTGCCGCAGCCGACGCCCGTCCAGGCCTCCCGCCATCGCACGGCGGTAATAGCCGAGCGCGGTCTCCTCCTGACCGTCGGTGTCATAGGCGCCGCCGACCTCGTAGAGCACCGCCGGATCGTCGGGGTGCTCGGCGAGCACTTCGAGGAACGCCGCGATCGTCGGCGCCATCCGCGCGCGGTCGCGCGCGGCGAAGATCTCGTCCAGCCGGGCGTGGAGCTCGGAATCGGTGTTCATGGGTCCTCCCGGGTCCACGCTAACCGTGCAGGGCGGAGGAGCGCGGATCCGACCCTCCGCCCTGTCTGGACGCCGGGAATCGCTCGCCGTGCGGACGGTCAGTAATCCGCATGACGGAAACCAAAATCCGTTATGCGGATCTTCCCCTTGCTCTCCGCGGAGGACGGCCGTAGAATCGTCCCAGGCCTAGGCGGGTTACGACAGTGAACCATCTACCGGGCATCCCAGGCGGTGACGCCGTGGATTGTGACCCGGGGTTCCTCCTCGCCAGATAGGTTCCTCCCGCAGAGTCCCGATGCACCGCCCTGATCAGGCGCCGATGGCCGGCACCTGGATGAGGAAGGTGCCCCATGCTGGACCGCATCCCCGAATACGCGGAGTGCTTCGCCGACCCCGGCCGCTGGGCGATCGCGACGATCGTCGAGGTCTCCGGATCCGTCCCGCGCCCGGCCGGCACCTCGATGGCGGTGCGCGACGACGGCCGCACGATCGGATCCGTCTCCGGGGGCTGCGTCGAGGGCGCCGTCGTGGACGCCGCCCTGTCCTGCCTGGACTCCGGCGCGACCGAGCTGCATTCCTTCGGCTACGCCGACGACGACGGCCTCTCGATCGGGCTGATGTGCGGCGGCGACGTGCGCGTGCTCGTGCAGCCGCTGCGCGCCTTCGGCGGCGTCGACGGGCGCGCGCATCTGGTGCGCGACCTCCCGCTGCACGACACCACCGCCGGCGCCCTGCTCACCGCCGAAGGGCTCGGGATCGCACAGCGCCCCGACCCGCTCTGCGCGGCCTTCGACGGCGACGAGCTGCCGGCGGAGGTCGCCCGTGCCGCCGGGCACGCCGCCGACCGGATCCGCGCCGCCCTGCGCAGCGGCGGCGCCCACGTGGTCGACGTGACCGACCGGTCCACGCCCGAGTGCCCCGTCGTGCGGCGCCTGCTCGTCGAGTCGACCGCGACCTCCGCACGGCTCATCATCTACGGGGCGAACGACTTCTCGGCGGCGCTCGCACAGGCCGCTGCGGCGCTCGGCCGGAGGGTCACCGTCTGCGATGCGCGCCCGGTGTTCGCGACCCGCGACCGCCACCCCGGTGCGCACGAGGTGGTGCTCGCGCATCCCGCCGAGCATCTGGCGCAGGAGATCGCCGCCGGCCGCATCGACGCGCGCACCGCGATCGTCGTGCTGACCCACGACCCGCGCTTCGACCTGCCGGTGCTCGACGCGGTCCTGCGGCGCGACGTCGCCTACGTCGGGGCGATGGGATCTCGCGTCACGCACGAGAAGCGGGTGCAGGAGCTGCGGGCCGGCGGCCTCACCGCGGCGCACCTCGAGCGGCTGCACTCCCCGATCGGCCTCGACCTCGGCGCGCGCACCCCGGCCGAGGTGGCGATCTCGATCCTCGCCGAGCTGATCCTCGTCGAATCGGCCGCGAGGGCGGGGTCCGGATCCGGATCCGCGACGGTTGCGGCCGCGATCTCTCCCGTACGGCTGCGCGACACCGCGGGCGACGTGCACGACTCCCGGCGCACCGCCCGGCGTCCGGCACCGAGGGACCGGACTCCGGCAGGGCGCAGCTGCGCCGCCGTCCCCGCACACGCCGCTGCGACCGCGATCACGGAGGACGCCGCATGGATGTGACGAGCGTCGACGAGGTGCTGATGTGCGCCGATCCCCGACGATGGCGGCCGGGCGACTCGTGGCTCGCCGGCGGCACGGTGATCTACTCCTACGGCACCGACATCACCCGCGGCGCCCCGACCCGCCTGCTCGACATCACCGCCGCCGGCTGGGCGCCGATCACCTGGCACGGGACGGCGCCCGGGGAGGAGCCCGCGCTCGAGATCGCCGCCACCTGTCGGATCGCCGACCTGCGCGCCCTCGCCGATGACCCCTTCCCCGGCGGCATGCCCCGCGCGAGCCTGCCCGGGCTGGATCTCATCCCCCCGGCCTGCGACGCGTTCGTCGCCTCCTGGAAGATCTGGAACGTCTCGACCGTCGGCGGCAACGTCGCCACGGCGCTGCCCGCCGGTCCCATGATCTCGGTGCTCAGCGCCTGGGATGCGACAGCGGTGATCCTGCGCCCCGACGGCACCACCCGCCGCACTCCTGTCGCCGAGCTCGTCGTGGGCCCCGCGCGCACCCGCCTGACGGACGGCGAGCTGATCCGCAGCTTCGTCGTGCCGGGGAGCGTGCTGGCGCAGGAGCCCGCGTTCCGCCGCATCTCGCTGACCGAGCGCGGGCGCTCCGCGGCCCTGCTGATCGCGCGCCGCACGTCCGCGTCCGCACTGCGCCTCACGGTGACCGCCTCGACGTTCCACCCGATCGTGCTCGACGTCGCCGCGGATCCGGGCGAGGGCGGGACGGTCGTCCCCGCGGACGGCGCCGCCTGGCGTGCGGCCGTCGACGCCGCGGTTGGACGCACCCGCGGCTGGTACGACGACATCCACGGCGAGCCCGCCTGGCGGCGCCGCATGACGCACCGCCTCGGCGACGAGATCCTCGCCGAGCTGCTGCCGGGGCTCGCGACCGGCGTCGACGACGCGATCGGGCGGGTCACCGGCGACCTGCGCATCGAGAGGACGGCACGATGACCGCCGAGAACATCGGGACCGGCTACCGCTCACCGCGCGAGACGCCGGATCCTGCACGAGACGCCACGGCTGCGGCGATGTCTCACGCAGACGGTTGTTTCTCGCACGAGCCTCCCGCCGGCGGGCCGACCGCGACCGTCGACGGACGCACGGTCGCCGTGGCCCCCGAGCCCGGGCAGTGCCTGCGCACCTGGCTGCGCGGCCAGGGCTCCTCCGGAGTGAAGAAGGGCTGCGACGGCGGCGACTGCGGCGCCTGCACCGTGATCGTCGACGGCGACGCCGTGCACAGCTGCGTGTACCCCGCGCACCGCGCCGCCGGCCGCGACATCGTGACGGTCCAGGGACTCGGCACCCCCGAGGATCCGCATCCGGTGCAGGAGCGGTTCCGGCGCGCCGCCGGGTTCCAGTGCGGGTTCTGCACGGCGGGCATGGTGTGCACCGTCGCCTCGATGCCGGAGGGCGCCGAAGAGGACCTCGGCCGCACGCTCAAGGGCAACATCTGCCGCTGCACCGGCTACCGCGCGATCGAGGACGCGGTGCGCGGCACCGTGAACATCGACGACCGCGCCGGCGGCGTCGGCCGCGCGACGGGCGCCCCCGCAGCGACCGGGGTGGTGACCGGCACCGTCCGCTACACGATGGACATCGACCCCGACGAGCTCCCCGCCCCGCTGCTGTACGCAGCCGTGGTGCGCAGCCCGCACCCGCACGCCCGGGTCGTGCGCGTCGACGCGACCCGCGCGCTGGAGGAGCCAGGGGCCGTCCGCGTGCTCAGCCGCGAGGACGCCCCCACGACCGCGTTCTCGACGGCGCAGCACGAGATCGAGGCCGACGACCCCTCCGACACCCGGGTGTTCGACGAGTACGTGCGCTTCGTGGGCCAGCGCGTCGCGCTGGTGGTCGCCGAGTCGCAGCGTGCGGCTGACCGCGCCGCTCGTCTCGTCGTCGTGGACTACGAGGTCCTGCCCGCGAACACGGACCCGGAGCTCGCCGATCACCCCGGCACCCTCGCACTGCACGGCGCGGCCTCCGCCGCAGGTCAGCGGGCGCAGGCCGCGGGCGGATCCGTGCCCGACCCCGAGGGCGTCGCCCGCGCAGAGGCCAACATCGTGATGGAGATGAGCTCCGAGGTCGGAGACCTCGCCGCGGCGCTCGCGGCGAGCGACGTGGTGGAGGAGCGCACGTTCCACACCCACCGCGTCTCGCACACGGCGCTCGAGACCCACGGATCCCTCGCCTGGCAGGATCCGGACGGCCGGTGGGTGGTGCGCAGCAGCACCCAGGTGCCGTTCCTCGCCCGGCGCACCCTGGCCCGGATCTTCGGCATCGACAAGGAACGGCTGCGCGTCTACTCCGCCCGCGTCGGCGGCGGCTTCGGCGGCAAGCAGGAGGTGTTCACCGAGGACCTGGCCCTGCTCGCGACGATGGCGACGGGCCGTCCGGTGCGCGTCGAGTTCTCCCGCAAGGAGGTGCTGACCGCGACGAGCGTGCGGCATCCGTTCCGCATCAGGGTGCGGATGGGCGCGACCGCCGACGGCCGGATCACCGGCATCGGCGTCGACGTGCGCTCCAACACCGGCGCCTACGGCAACCACGGACCCGGGGTGATGTTCCACGGCGTGGGCGAGTCCATCGCCGTGTACCGCGCCGCGGCGAAGAAGATCGACGCCGACGTGGTCTACACGAACACCGTGCCCTCGGGCGCGTTCCGCGGCTACGGCCTGAGCCAGATGATCTTCGCGATCGAGTCCACCGTCGACGAGCTCGCCCGACGGCTGGGCGCGGATCCGCTCGCGTTCCGCGCCGCGAACCTCATCGGGCGGGACGACGCGATGATCGCCGCGCACGAGGAGCCGGATCTCATCATCGGCAGCTACGGCCTCGACGAGTGCGTCCGGCTCGTGCGCGACGGCCTGGCGCGGGACCGCGCGGGCGACCGGGCCGCACTCGCCCCGGGCTGGCGGCTCGGGGAGGGATCCGCGGTCGCGATGATTGCGACGGTCCCGCCGCGAGGGCACCACGCGCACGCGAGGATCCGGCTCGAGGCCGACGGGGCGTTCGGCCTGGACGTGGGCACGGCGGAGTTCGGCAACGGCACGTCCACGGTGCACCAGCAGATCGCCGCGACCGTGCTGCGGACCACGACCCGCACCGTCCGGCTGCGCCAGTCCGACTCCGATCTCGTGCCGCATGACACCGGGGCCTTCGGCTCCACGGGCACCGTCGTCGCCGGCCGCGCCACGCACGCCGCCGCGACCGCGCTGGCGGAGCGGATCCTGACCCGCGCGGCGGAGCTGCTCGACGCGCCCGTCGGCGAGTGCGTGCTCATCGACGGGCGCGTGATCCGCGGCGAGCAGTCGGTGACGCTCGCCGACCTCGCCGACGATGCAGCCCGGCGCGGAGAGCCGCTCGAGGAGAAGGGGTACTGGGGAGGCACGCCGCGCTCGGTCGCCTTCAACGTGCAGGGCTTCCGCGTCGCGATCGACGAGGGCACGGGCGAGCTGCGGATCCTGAGGTCGATCCACGCCGCCGACGCCGGGGTCGTGGTCAACCCGGAGCAGTGCCGCGGTCAGGTCGAGGGCGGGATCGCCCAGGGCATCGGTGCGGCGCTGCACGAGATCGTGCGGGTGGACGAGTCCGGCAGGGTGACCACGGACATCCTGCGGCAGTATCACGTGCCGACGTTCGCCGACATCCCGCGCTCGGAGGTGCACTTCGCGCAGACCTCGGACGTGCTCGGACCGCTCGGCGCGAAGTCGATGAGCGAGTCGCCGTTCAACCCGATCGCCCCGGCGCTCGCCGCGGCGATCCGCGACGCGACGGGGATCCGGATGACCGAGACGCCGTTCACGCGGGACCGGATCCACGCCGCGATCCTGGAGCGCGATGCCGAAGGGTCGTCGAGCGAGGACGCCGAAGGCGACCGCGACGAGACGCGGTCTCTGCGAGAGCACCGCGTCTCGTCCCGCTCCGCTCGCTCGACGACCGAGGAGACGGCTCCGCGAGGGCTCGCGGAATGAGCCGCCGGCACCCGCACGCGATCGTGCTGGCCGCGGGCAGCGGGACCCGGCTCGGCCGCGGGCCCAAGGCGCTGCTGCCGTGGAACGGCGAGGTGCTCGTCACGCGCGCCGCCCGTGCCGCGGTGGAGGCGGGCTGCACCGTCGCCGTGACGGTGGGCCCCGCCCGCGGCACGGTGCAGAGCTGGCTGCGGGCCCGCTGCCCCGCGGCGAGCGCGGTCGTGGTGCACGACGCGCACCTCGGGATGTCCGCCTCGCTGCGCGCCGCCGTGCTGCCCCTCGTGGTCGCCGATGCCCCGCCGGACGCCGTGGTGGTGCTGCTCGTGGACCAGCCGGGCGTCGATGCCGCCGTGATCCGCCGCCTGCTCGCCGCACACGAGCCGGGACGCGTGACCCGTGCGATGTGGAGCGGGAGTCCCGGCAACCCCGTCGTGTTCGACACCGCCGACCTGTGCTCCGCCGCCGCCCTCGCCACCGGGGATGCGGCCGCGCGCACCTGGATCGCGCGCAACCGGCACCTCGTCGACGACGTGGAGTGCGGCGACCTGGGCCGCGGCGACGACATCGACGAGCCCGCCGACCTCGCCGCGTGGCCCGAGTTGCGCATCCCGCGCTGACGTTGCGCAGCGATCGACGCCGTTGTGCAGGGCCGCCCCGCCGTTGTGCAGGGCCGCCGACATCATCGTCGACGCCATGCCGCGGAATCACGGGCGCCGCCCTCCGAAACTCAGTCCGTCGTCCTGCATACCGCACCCGACGCCCTGCACAACGGCGCACGGAGCGCCGTGACCACGCGCCGAAGGCCCCGACCCGCGGATGCGGATCGGGGCCCCGGACGTCGGGCGTCAGTGCGGCAGCAGAGCCTCCACCGGACCGCGCACGAAGTAGAGCGCGAAGCCGGCGGCGACGACCCACATCAGCCAGTGCACCTTGCGCGCCCGCCCGGACGCCGCGTTGACCAGCGCCCAGGAGATGAAGCCGACGCCGATGCCGTTGGCGATCGAGTAGGTCAACGGCATCGTCACGATCGTGAGGAAGGCCGGCAGCGCGACGGCGAACTTGTCGAACTTGATCTCGCGGATCTGGGCCATCATCATCGCACCGACGACGACGAGCGCCGCGGATCCGACCTCGATCGGCACGACCAGCGTGAGCGGCGTGACGAACATCGACAGCAGGAACAGCGCGCCCACGACGAGCGAGGCGAGCCCCGTGCGGGCGCCCTCGCCGATGCCCGAGGCGCTGTCGACGTAGACGGTGTTCGACGAGGTCGACGTCGCACCACCGGCGACCGCGCCGAAGCCCTCGACGATGAACGCGGAGCGCAGCCGCGGGAACGTGCCGTCCTTGTACGCGAGGCCCGCGTTCTTCGCGAGGCCCGTCATGGTGCCCATCGCGTCGAAGAAGTTCGAGAACACCAGGGTGAACACGAGCATCGTGGCAGACAGCGCGCCGATGCGTCCGAAGGCGCCGAACAGGTCGAACTGGCCGACGAGGCCGAAGTCGGGGACGGTCACCCACGTGCTGGGCAGCTGCGGGATGGTCATGTGCCATCCGTTCGGGTCCTTGAAGGACGGACCCAGCTGCAGCACGGCCTGCGCGATGATCGCGATGATCGTGGTCGCGACGATGCCGATCAGGATCCCGCCCGGCACCTTGCGGGCCACGAGGATCGCGATGACGACGACGCCGAGCAGGAAGATGAGGGTGGGCACCGAGGTGATCGATCCGCCCTCGCCGAGCTGCACCGGAGGTCCTGCCGGGGTGCGGTTCACGAAGCCGGAGTCGACGAAGCCGATGAAGGCGATGAACAGGCCGATGCCGACGGTGATCGCCGCCTTGAGCGCCTGCGGCACGGCCTTGAAGATCGCGGTCCGGATCCCGGTGGCGCCGAACAGCACGATCAGCACGCCGTTGATGACGACGAGGCCCATGGCCTCCTGCCACGTGACCTGGCCGACGACCGACACGGCGAGGAAGGAGTTGATCCCCAGACCCGCGGCGAGCGCGAACGGCAGCCGGGCGATCACGCCGAACAGGATCGTCATCACTCCGGCGGTGAGGCCGGTCGCGGCGCCGATCTGCGCGGCCTGCAGCGCGTGATCGGCGACGTCCTTCGTGCCGCCGAGGATCAGCGGGTTGAGGATCACGATGTACGCCATCGTGACGAAGGTCACGATGCCGCCGCGGATCTCCCTGGCGACGGTCGAGCCGCGGCGGGTGATCTCGAAGAACCGGTCGAAGGCGTTCTTCGGTTCGGCGTCGACGGTGGTGCTGGTGCCCGTCTTCAGGGGCGGCAGGTCTTCCGCGGTGCGGGAGAACGGCGAGCCGCCTGAGGAGACGGGCGTGCCCTCGGTGTCGGGGGAGGGAGTGGGTGACGTCATTGTCTGCTCCTGGTTTCTTCGGTTCGGGTCAGTACTCGATGCGGGTGGTGGTGAGGCTCCACTCCGTGAAGGGCGCGACGCGCTCCTCAGCGGGCAGGGCGATGTCGCTCACGGGCATGATCGCCCTGTCCTCGGGCCCTCCCTCGAAATAGCGGTAGAACACCGCGTCGTCGAAGCCCGCATCGGCGGCGTCGTCGCGGTTCGCCGCGAAGTAGACGCGGTCGATGCGCGCCCACAGCGACGTGGCGAGGCACATCGGGCACGGCTCGCAGCTCGTGTAGAGGGTGGCGCCGGAGAGGTCGAACGTGCCGAGCTGCTGGCACGCGTTGCGGATCGCGGTCACCTCGGCGTGCGCCGAGGGATCGAGATTCGCGGTGACCCGGTTGACGCCCTCGAAGACCCGGCCGTCGGCCGAGACGACGAGGGCGCCGAACGGACCTCCGGCGTTTCGGACGTTGTCCGTGGCGAGGGCGACGGCCTGAGCGAGATACTCGGCGGGCGTCGTCGCAGCGGCGGACGAGGGCACACTGCTGTGAGAAGGCACAGGGGTGCTGTTCATGGAGAGCTTCCTTGCTGTCGTCGCAGTGATACGGCTTCCGGTCGAGCCCCTCTTCGGGCCCTTCCTCGAGATAAGTACGTCGAACCGCTAGGTTGTCATCCCACCCGAGACGGCTGTTGCGGCCTCGGGCTGGGGTCGACAGTAACAGTGTTCGCCCACGCCGTCCACAACTTTTCGGAATCCACATTCCACATCGCGGTATATCTGTTTGATCCTCCGCATCTGCGGCGCTATGGTCATCCTCATGACGCATTTTCGGATCCGCGAGGCCGCGAGCCTCCTGGGAGTCAGCGATGACACCGTGCGCCGCTGGGCCGCCGACGGGATCCTCACGCTCTCCACGGACGGCACCGGACACCAGGTCGTGCCCGGCGCCGAGCTCGCCGAGCGCGCGAAGGCGCTCGCGAACGAACCGGATCCCGGCGACGATCTGGTGCGCAGCGCGCGCAACCGCTTCGTCGGCCTCGTGACCGCCGTGCGCGTGGAGGGGCTGATGGCGCAGGTCGAGCTGCAGAGCGGCCCGCACCGCATCGTCTCGCTGATGAGCGCCGAAGCCGCCGTCGAGCTCGGGCTCGAGGTCGGGAGCAAGGCCGTCGCCGTCACCAAGGCCACCATGATGATCATCGAAGCCGAAAGGGCCTGATCCGGAATGAACCCGACCCGACTCCGCCTCCCCGCGATCGCCGCCACCGTGCTCGCCGCGGCACTGGCCCTCACCGCCTGCTCGACGGGCTCCGCCCCCGCGTCGACCCCCACGCCGACCGCGACCACCGCGGCACCGGCCGTGAGCGGTGAGCTGACCGTGTTCGCCGCGGCCTCGCTCAACAAGGCGTTCGACCAGATCACCACCGAGTTCGAGGCCGCGAACCCCAAGGTGCACGTGAACCCGATCACCTACGACGGGTCGTCCACCCTCGCTACCCAGATCATCGAGGGAGCGCCGGTCGACGTGTTCGCCTCCGCAGACCAGAAGAACATGGACAAGGTGACGCAGGCGTCGCTCGCCGGAGACGCCCCCGTGTTCACCACGAACGTGCTGCAGATCGCGGTCGCCCCGGGCAACCCGCTGAAGGTGAAGGATCTCTCGTCCCTCGCGGACCCGGGGATCAAGCTCGTGCTGTGCGCCCCCGCCGTGCCCTGCGGGAACGCGGCCAAGACCCTGCTCGACGCGGCCGGCGTCACCGCGACCCCGGTCAGCGAGGAGCAGAACGTCACCGCCGTCCTCGCGAAGGTCAAGGCCGGGGAGGCCGACGCCGGGCTCGTCTACACGACCGACGTCAAGGCCGCCGGCTCCGCCGTGGACGGCATCGCGATCGCCGGTGCCGACAAGGCGATCAACAAGTACCCGATCACGGTGCTGAAGGGCTCGAAGAACCCGGAGGCGGCCGCGGCGTTCCAGAGGTTCGTGCTCTCGGACAAGGGCCAGAAGATCCTCGCCGACCTCGGATTCGGCGGGGAATGAGCGCGCGGGGGAGGATCCCGTCCGACGCGGCCGCCTCGTCGACGACGACGGCGACCGCCCCCGGCGGGATCCCCTCCCCGCGTGCGCGCGGCGAGCACCTCCCGGCCTGGCTCCTCGTGCCCGCCGTGGTCGCCGTGCTGCTGCTGGTGCTGCCGTTCGTCGCCCTGCTGACGCGCCTGGACTGGGCCACCGTGCCCGCGGCGATGACCTCCCCCGCGGCGCTGCAGGCGCTCGGGCTGTCGCTCGCGACCGCCACCGTCGCGACGGTGATCTGTGCGGTCCTCGGCGTGCCGCTCGCCGTCGCGATGGCGCGCAGCCCCGCGTGGCTCGCCGCGGTGCTGCGCACCCTGACCACCCTCCCCCTCGTGCTGCCGCCCCTCGTCGGCGGCATCGCCCTGCTCGCGCTGCTCGGACGCAACGGCCTGCTCGGCGGCGTCCTCGCCGTCGCGGCCATCCGGATCCCCTTCACGACGGCCGCGGTCGTGATCGCGCAGGCTTTCGTGGCGCTGCCGTTCCTCGTGATCTCGATCGAGGGGGCGCTGCGCGCGATCGGCACCGAGCACGAGCGCGTCGCCGCAGGCCTCGGCGCCGGCCGGTTCACCGTGTTCCGCCGGGTGACCCTGCCGCTCGCGGCGCCCGGACTCGTGGCCGGCACCGTGCTGTGCTTCGCCCGGGCGCTGGGGGAGTTCGGCGCGACGGCGCTGTTCGCGGGCAACGCGGCCGGCGTCACCCGCACGATGCCGCTCGCGATCTACACGGCGTTCAACGGCGCCGGCGTCGAGGAGGACACCGCGATCGCACTCTCGCTCATGCTCATCCTCGTCGCCGTCGCCGCCCTGGTGCTGGTGCGCGGCTGGCGACCGGGGGCCGTGCGATGAGGGTCGACGTGCAGGCCCGACGCGGCGGGTTCGCCCTCTCCGCGGCGTTCGAGGCCCTCCCGGGTGAGATCCTCGCCGTGATCGGCCCCAACGGATCCGGGAAGTCGACGCTGCTGAACGCGATCGCCGGGATCCTGCCCCTGCACGGCTCGGTGGAGGTCGCCGGACGCGTGCTGGACGCCCCGGCGGGCTCGCCGCGGACGCGCGCGGTGCATGTGCCGCCCGCACGCCGGAGGATCGCGCTGCTCGGGCAGCGCCCCCTGCTGTTCCCCCACCTGTCGGTGCGGGAGAACGTGGCGTTCGGCCCTCGGGCGCAGGGGGTCGGGCGCGTCGAGGCCCGTCGCCGCGCCGAGCAGCGCCTCGAGGAGGTGGGGCTCGGCGGCCTCGCAGGCCGCAGACCCGCGGAGCTCTCCGGCGGGCAGCAGCAGCGGGCGGCGATCGCCCGGGCCCTCGCCGCCGAGCCCGACGCCCTGCTGCTGGACGAGCCGTTCGCCGCCCTCGACGCCCCGTCGGCCGCACAGGCGCGGCGCCTCATCGCCGCGCAGCAGGGCACGGTCGACGGTCGGTACGACGGGGCCGCGGACGCGGAGCGGGGCTCGGGACGACGCGCGATCCCGATCGTGCTCGTCACGCACGACCCGATGGACGCGCTCATCCTCGCCGCGCGCACGATCGTCATGCACGACGGCGCGATCGTGCAGTCGGGTCCGACGGCCGAAGTGCTCGGCCACCCGCGCTCGGAGTTCGTCGCCGCACTCGCCGGCGTGAACCGCGTCGAGGCGGTCGGCACCGGCGACGGCGCGGTGCGGACGTCGGGAGGGCTCGTGCTGCGCGGCCACGGCGACGCCCTCGGGGCGGGAGAGCCCGCCAGCGCCGTGTTCGCACCGGGATCCGTGCGCGCGGATGCCGAGTCCCTGGAGACGGTCGTCTCCGGCCCGAACCGGTGGGCCGGACGCGTCGCGCAACGGGATCCGATCCCCGGCGGGATCCGCCTGCACACCGTCGAGCAGCCCGGCATCGCCGTGGACTGCCCGTCGACGCACGCGGTCGCGCTCGGTCTGCGACAGGGTCAGCGTCTCGCGTTCCGCATCGACGAGGCCGACGTCTCGCTCCGCTCCGCCGCCTCCGCCGGTCGCTGACGCCGAACGGATCCCATACCGTCGCGCCGGTGCTACGGTTGCCCCTCGGAAGGAGGGCGACCGATGTCCCCCACGCAGCTGCCGTCGTCCGGCGTCCTCGACGCCCGGGATCGGCCGCTGCGCGACCTCCGGATCTCCCTGACCGACCGCTGCAACTTCCGCTGCGTCTATTGCATGCCGCGGGAGGTGTTCGGCCGCGACTATGCATTCCTCGAACGGCATGAACTGCTCAGCTTCGAGGAGATCGAGCGGATCGCCCGTGCCGCGCTGGCCAACGGCGTGCGCAAACTGCGCCTCACCGGCGGCGAGCCGCTGCTGCGCCGGGGGATCGAAGACCTCGTCGCCCGGCTCGCGGCCCTGCGCACGCTCGACGGGGCCAAGCCTGAGATCGCCCTGACCACCAACGGATCCGCCCTGGCCGTGAAAGCGGAGGCGCTCAGGGAAGCCGGCGTCGACCGGGTCACCGTCTCGATCGACTCCCTCGACGACGGGCTGTTCCGGCGGATGAACGACGTGGAGTTCCCCGTCGCGCGCGTGCTGCAGGGCATCGATGCGGCGCAGGCGGCGGGCATGCCCGTGAAGCTCAACACCGTGGTGAAGCGCGGGCTCAACGACGGCGAGATCCTGAGCCTCGCGGAGCACTTCCGCGGCACGGGGCACGTGCTGCGCTTCATCGAGTACATGGACGTCGGCGCGACGAACGGCTGGAGTCTGGACGAGGTCGTCCCCTCAGCCGAGATCGTCCAGGCGATCGATGCGCGCTTCCCGCTCGAGCCCGTCTCCCCCGCCGCCCCGGGCGAGACCGCGAAGCGCTGGCGCTACGTCGACGGATCCGGCGAGATCGGCGTGATCTCCTCGGTGACGAACGCGTTCTGCGGCACGTGCAACCGCGCCCGGCTCTCCACGGAAGGGCGCCTGTTCACGTGCCTGTTCGCGACCGAGGGCCACGACCTGCGCGCGCTGCTGCGCGGGGGCGCCGACGACGCCGAGCTCACCGCGACGCTCGCCCGCATCTGGGGCGTGCGCGACGACCGGTACTCGGAGATCCGCTCGAGCCTGACCCCCGAGCTGCGCGCCGACCGGCACCGCATCGAGATGAGCTACATCGGCGGCTGACCGCCCCGCGCCGCGCGGCCCGCGCGGCGCGGCCCGAAACGCCCTCTCTGCGTCGACGCCCCCTCCTGCGATCCACGCCTCCGCTGAGATACGTCCCCCGAGGGGGCGTCGGCCACCCTAGGGGGCGTCGACGCAAGGCCGAGCTTCAGCAGAGATCATCGGTCCTGAGGTCGTTCACACCGACGCGATGACGGCTCGAGGCGGCGAAACTCCGTGAGGCCGACGAAGCGTGGCCTGTCCTGGGCCGGAATGAGCCACCGGAACGGACCTCTCGCCAGCGCCACGATGAAGTTCGCGTCGCACCAGGCGATGACCTGCGTCGGCGATGCGTCGTTCGTCCACGCATGCACGACCAGCCAGGCGAGCCCCGCGAGCGGGATCAGCGCCCAGAGCGCGATCCCCCGGATGACCAGAATGGCCAGCCACGCGACACCGGCCAGGAACTTCACGGTTGCCACTCTCGCACGGCCCTCGGATCCGCGTCCACGCCCCCGCTGAACATCCGCGCCCCTCGGCATCGCCGACGGATCCTCACGCTCCTGTCGCGAAAGACGTCGCTATCCAGGGCTCAACGCGACAGTTTTTGCGACGGGAGCGACTAGACGAGCAGCGCTACGGGGCGGGCAGAACTACCGGCGGCTCAGAGCCCGACCCACTCCGAGACGCCGTCCGCGTAGTGCTGGCGCTTCCAGATGGGCACGCCTCGCTTGATCTCCTCGACCAGGCGCTCGCACGCCTCGAACGCCTCCTTGCGGTGGCCCGCGGACGCGGCGGCGAACAGCGCGACGTCGCCGATCCGCAGGTCGCCGACTCGATGGGCGGCCGCGACGAGCAGCCCCGTCTCCGCCCCCACGCGGTCGACGATCTCCGCGAGGAACCGCTCTGCGTCGGGGTGCGCCCGATAGTCGAGCGAGCGCACCGCCTGCCCGCCGTCGTGGTCGCGGACGACGCCGCAGAACATCACCGTCGCTCCGTGCGCCGCATCGCCCACCGCCGCGCGGATGGCCTCCTCGTTCAGCGGCTGATCGCTGATGATCGCGCGTTCGGTCACTCCGAATCCTTCCGATCGTTCGGCGCCGGTGCTGCACCGGCGCCCTCGGTCTCGCCTCCGACGGCGGCGAACGCCCTGATCCCGCCCGCGAGGTAGTGCGCCTCGACGCCGCGCTCGCGCAGCACCCGCACCGCCCGCCGCGAGCGCGGATCCTTCTCGCAGAACACGACGAGCGGGCCGTCGCCCGAGGCGAGGAACGCGGGGACCGCGGCGCCTTCCTCGAGCTCTCCGAGCGGCAGCACGCCGGCGTCGGGGATCCCCTGCACGAGCGTCTCGTGCGGCTCCCGCACGTCGAGCAGCCGCACCCCTCCCTCGCGCCGCAGTCGCAGCACCTCCGCGGCCGACAGCGCCGCGGAGTCCTCGGCGGGCCCGGTGCCGCAGAACAGCTCGTAGTCGACGAGCTCGCTCACCGCCGGCGCGTCCTCGGCCCGCTGGAACCCGATCTCCCGGGTGCGCGCGGTGAGCGCGTCGTAGAACATCACGCGGCCGACGAGGGGCTCGCCGACGCCCGTGACGAGCTTCACGACCTCGGTCGCCATGAAGGATCCGATCGCGGTGCACAGGCTCGCGAGCACGCCGCCGAGCTCGCAGGACAGCACCTCGTCCGCAGCCGGCGGCACGGGGAAGAGATCGCGGAAGCCGACCTCGGGCACGGCGACGCCGACCTGACCCTGGAAGCGCAGGATGGATCCCCACACCAGGGGCTTGCCCGCGAGGCGCGCGGCGTCGTCCGCGAGGTAGCGGGTCGGGAAGTTGTCGCTGCCGTCGACGAGGAGATCGTACTCGGCGAGGATCCCTGGCAGCGTCTCGGCGGTCGCGCGTTCGCGGTACGGGCGCACCAGGATCCCGGGATCGATGTCGCGCACGGTGTCGGCGAGGGACCCGACCTTGGAGCGGCCGATGTCGTCCATGCCGTGGCTGAGCTGGCGGTGCAGATTGGACAGCTCCACGACGTCGTCGTCGATCACTCCGATCGTGCCGACGCCGCTTCCGGCGAGCGCGGGGACGAGCGCGCTGCCGAGGCCGCCCGCCCCGATCACCAGCACCCGGGCCGCACGGAGGCGCCGCTGCGCCGTCTCGCCGAAGCCGGGCAGCATGAGCTGGCGGCTGTACCGGACGATGTGTTCGGGCGGCAGTTCCGGCCCCGGCTCGACGAGCGCGATCATAGGATCGAGTGTACGCGGGGAACTCCTCGCGGGACGGTCTACTTTCCATGATGCGGATCCAGTTTTCCGCGATACGGGTTAGATTGAGGACATGGCCACCATCACCGTGCGGTACTTCGCCGCAGCAGCCGAGGCCGCCGGACGCGATCAGGAAAGACTGACCCTCGACGACCCGGATGCCGCGTCGACGGTGGGCGCCCTGCGCACCGAGCTGCTCGCGCGTTACGGAGCGCCGATGGCGAAGGTGCTGAAGTCCGGATCCTTCCTCGTCGACGGCACCGTGAGCCGCGACGACTCCCGGACCCTCGGCGAGACCGTCGACATCCTGCCGCCCTTCGCCGGCGGCTGAGCATCCGCATGAGCACGGGCGTGCCCGAGTATGGAGACGTGATGAGCGAGCTGACGCACCTGCGGGCCGATGGATCCGCGCACATGGTGGATGTGACCGACAAGGCCGTGACCCGCCGCGAGGCGCGCGCGCAGGCCGTGCTGCAGACGACCGCCGCGGTGGTCGCCCGGATCGCCGACGGGTCGCTCCCCAAGGGCGAGGCGCTCGGCACCGCGCGCGTCGCCGGGATCATGGGCGCCAAGCAGACGTCGGCCCTCATCCCGCTCTGCCACCCGCTGCCGCTGAGCCGGGTCGAGATCGACTTCGTGCCGGAAGGGGACCGCGTGCGCATCATCGCCACCGCCGTCACGAAGGGCGTCACCGGGGTCGAGATGGAGGCGCTCACGGCCGCGAGCGTGGCCGCGCTCACCCTCTACGACATGATCAAGGCCGTCGACAAGCACGCCGTGATCGGCGACATCCGCGTGCTCGCGAAGTCCGGCGGCAAGAGCGGCGACTGGACCGCGGAATGACCGAAGCGCCCGCGTCCGCCCGATCCGCGACCGTGCTCGTGGCGTCGACCCGCGCCTCGGCGGGCGTCTATGCCGACGAGACCGGGCCCGTCATCCGCGCGTGGCTGGCCGAGCGCGGGTTCGCGGTCGGCGACCCGGTCGTCGTCGCCGACGCCGGCATCGCGGAAGCCCTCGCCACCGCGCTCGCCGGCGCTCCGGACCTGCTGCTCACGACGGGAGGCACCGGGCTCTCCCCCGACGACCGCACCCCCGAGGCGACCGCCGCCCTGCTCGACCGGGAGATCCCGGGGCTCATGGAGGAGCTGCGCCGCCGCGGCCTCGCCGCGACCCCGATGGCCCTGCTCACCCGCGGGGTGGCCGGGGTCGCCGGGCGCACCGTCGTGATGAACCTGCCCGGGTCGCGTGGCGGGGTGCGCGACGGCCTCGCGGTGCTGGATCCGATCCTCGACCACCTCCTCGCCCAGCTGAGCGGCCGCGGCGACCACCGCTGACATCGGCGGAGGCGGTCTTCTCCGCCGATGCGACCGCACGGGACGAGGCCTCCTCACCCCGTAAAGTTGACCCCTATGGCTATCGGGGCGACGATCCACACCTTCGACGTGCAGCTGGCGGACACCGATCGCGGCGTGTACGAGGACTACTCGCTGCGCGTCGCGCGGCACCCCTCCGAGACCGACGCGTACATGCTGACCCGGCTGCTCGCCTACGGCCTGGAGTTCACCGAGGGGATCACGTTCAGCGAGGGGCTCTCCAGCACGGAGGAGCCCGCGGTGGTGGTGCGCGACCTGACCGGGCGCACCACCGGCTGGATCGAGGTCGGCGCACCCGACGCCGAGCGTCTGCACTACGGATCCCGGCTGGCCGAGCGCACCGTCGTCTACACCCACCGCGACCCGGCCAAGGTCATGGCGCCGTGGGAGGGCAAGCGGATCCACCGGGCGGACGAGATCCGGGTCTACAGCTTCGACCCGGGGTTCATCGACTCGGCGGTACCGCTGCTGGAACGCCGCAACACGGTGACCATGACCGTCACCGAGCAGGTGCTCTACCTCGACCTCAACGGCACGACGCTCACCACGACCGTGCACGAGCACGAACTCGGCTGACCCCGGCCTGCACAGGCCACGGCATCGGGAAGTTGTGCACAGATCCTCGAACGCCTCTCGCAACGATGGTGACGGCCGAGAGAATCAGGCATGGGACTTTTCACCGAGGCGGACACGCAGCTGGCTCTGCTGCGCGGGCTGCTCGGTGACGCGCTCGAGCCGGCGGATCTCGTGTCGGCGATGGACCGTCTCGACGATGACCACTGCGTGCGGGCGATCACGGCCGCGGATGCGCTCGCGCGGTTCAGCGAACGGCTCCGCGCGGTCGGAGCCGGAACGCTTGCGGCGCGTTCACCCCGGGATGCCGGGCACGGCGGGCTCGCGCAGTCGCGCGGTCATCGCAACGCCATCGCGCTCGTGCAGGACCTGACCGGGTCTTCCCAGGCGGAGGCGGCCCGGCAGGTGAGGGTGGGCGAGGCGCTGCGCGAGATCGCGCAGGCGGACGCGGTCCGGCTCGGCGCCGACGAGACGGGGCGCGGGACGGATCCGGGCGGCGGGACGGATCCAGGTGGCGCGACCGTCGCCGACGCGGCGGTCGGCGGGCGGGGAGCCGAGGAGGGTGCTTCCGTCTGTGCGGGTACGCCGCCGGGGCGCGGCATGCCGTGGCATGCCGCTCTGGGCCTGGCTGTGCTGTCGGGTGCGATCACGACGGCGCAGCACGATGCGATCCGACGCGGGCTCGGCGAGCCGACCGCACCGCGCGCGGCCCACGGAGGTGCGCCTGCGGACGCGCGGGGAGGCCCTGTCGACGTCGGCCGAGGCGAAGGTGCCGGGGACGACGACCGAGGCGAAGATCCCTCCGACGCCGGCCGAGGCGAAGGCGCCGGGGACGACGCCGCATGCCAGGCATGGGCGACGGCGGCGGAGCAGCTCATCGCCGCTGCGGGACACGATTCGCCGGAGCAGCTGGCGGGCGCCGCTCGCGCGATCCGCGACATCCTGGATCCCGAAGGTGCCGAGGCGCGATTCCTGGCCAGGTACGAGCGGCGAGCACTGCGGACCTGGACGGATCAGGACGGCGCGAGGCGGGCGTCGATCTCTTTCGACGACGAAGGCGGCGCGTTCTTCGACGCGATCGTCGCGGCCGCCATGCGCCCGCGCCGCGGCGGGCCCCGCTTCGTCGATCCCGAGGAGAAAGCCGCAGCCGCTGAACTGACCGCCGATCCTCGTCGTAACGACCAGCTCGTGTACGACCTGTTCCTGGATCTGGTCCGTGCTGGGGTCCTCGCCGACGCGAAGGCGGTGCTCGGCGCCAGGCAGCCCGGACTCCGACTCGTGCAGACCGTGGACGTCGACGGCACCGCCGGTGCGGTCGTCATGACCGAGGACGGTCTGACCGCGCTGCCCTCCGGAGTCGCCGAGCGGCAACGGTGCGAAGCGGGGGCGGTCACGGTGACGGTGGATTCGTGCGGAAACCCGCTCGACGTCGGGCGCGAATCGCGCCTGTTCACGTCACGGCAGCGGATCGGACTCGCCATCCGGGACGGCGGCTGCCGCTGGTCCGGCTGCGACAGACCCGCATCGTATTGCGAAGCGCACCACATCGACGAATGGCACCGAGACCTCGGGAACACCGATGTCGACCGGGGGATCCTGCTCTGCCGGTTCCATCACATGAACCTGCACCACGGACGATGGCGGATCACCCGGAACGGGAGACAGGGGTTCGTGCTGCATCACCGCGACGGCGAGCAGATCCCGCTGCCGCAGCGGCCGGCCCTGCGGTATCTCTTCCGGGGCATCGACCCGCCGCCGCAACGGTTCCGCCGGGTGGCCTGACGCCCCGCGCAGGCCGTCTCCCCCAGGGCGCCGCGTGTCGCCTCAGCCGCCAGCGATGCCTTCGGTCAATACCCGTCAATGACCCGTCATTGACCCGATGAACCGTCCGGCTGACCGCTCTCACGCAGCTCACGGCGGGTCGGGTGGTGCGCCGGCGCGTCCGTGCCATCCACATATGCAGCGGCGATCGCCGCGAGCTTGCTCGTGGACGTCGACGGTTCGGAAGCCGTCACGACAGACTCGGCCCCGAAGGTTCCCGACCCGGCGGGTCCCGGATCCGCGGACTCCGGATTCGCGGGTCTCGGATCCGCGGGCCCGACATCCGAGGGCCCGAGATCCGCAGGCCCGCGATCCGAGAGCCCGAGATCCGCAGGCCCGCGATCCGAGAGCCCGAGATCCGCAGGCCCGCGATCCGATGGCCCGCGATCCGAGGATTCCGGATCAGGCTGCGCTCCCGACGGAGCCGCGGCCGCCGCGTCGACGGCGCCGGACTCCGCAGCCGCCGAACCCACCGGATCCGCCCCCGGAAGCGCTGCCACACCGGCCGCAGCGGCCGCAGGACCACCCGGTGCCTCGGGCGTCCCGCCGGCGCCCGAGCCGCCCGCCGCATCCGGACCCTCTCCGCGCTTCGCCGCACGCCGGGCGGCCCGCCGCTCCTTCGCGCCCTCGACGAGGTTGTAGAGCGTCGGCAGCACGAGCAGGGTCAGCACGGTCGACGACACGAGGCCGCCGATCACGACGATCGCGAGCGGCTGCGAGATGAAGCCGCCATGGCCCGTGATGCCGAGGGCCATCGGGGTCAGCGCGAAGATCGTCGCGAGCGCCGTCATCAGGATCGGCCGCAGACGCCGGGATCCGCCCGCGATGGTGGCGTCGTGCGCGTTCATGCCCTTCTCGCGGTACTGGTTCACCAGGTCGACGAGCACGATCGCGTTCGTCACCACGATGCCGATGAGCATGAGAACGCCGATGAGGGACGCCACGCCCAGGGGCACGCCGGTGGCGATCTGCAGCAGGATCGCGCCCGTCGCCGCGAACGGCACCGAGCTCAGCAGCAGGATCGGCTGACGCAGCGACTTGAACGTCGCGACCATCACGATGTAGACGATGAGGATCGCCGCGAGCATCGCGAGCCCGAGCTGACCGAACGCGTCCTGCTGCTGCGTCACCACGCCGCCGAGCGACGCGTCGGCCCCCGACGGGAGCTTCGCGTTCGCGATCCCCTTCGACACCGAGGCCGAGGCGCTCGCGAGATCGTTGCCCGCAGGCGACACCGAGACGGTCGCGGTGCGCTGCCCGCGCTGGGTCGTGACCGAGGCCGGGCTCTCGCTCTGCTGCACGGTCGCGATCTGGTCGAGCCGGATCAGGCCGGTGCGGCTCGGGATCGTCAGCGCCTTGAGCTCGTCGACCGTGCTCGGCGGGTTCGCGCTCTGCAGGTACACGGTGAGCGAGGAGCCGTCGATCTCCACGGACCCGATCTGCTGCGGACGCATCGCCTGCGAGACGATGCCGCCGACCGCGACCTCGCTGAGACCGTGCTGCGCGGCGGCCGCGCGGTCGACCTCCACAGAGATGAACGGGAGCGAGGCCGAGAGGTTGCTCGTGACCTGGTTCACGCCGGACGAGCCCTTGAGCTCCTTCACCAGGGCGTCGGTCGCCGTCGCGAGCGTCTTGTCGTCCGGCGCCGTGATCTTCACCTGGATGTCGCTGGATCCGAAGCCCTCCGAGGCGGCGATCGTGATGTCCCCCACGCCGTCGAGCTTCTTGACGGCGGCGCGGACGTCGGCCTGCACCGTCTCCTGGTTCGCCGAAGGATCCGTCGTGATCGAGTAGGTGATGCCGGATCCGCCGCCGGAGAACGCGTCCCGCAGAGCGGATCCGCTCGAGCCGATCGAGACCTGCACGGTCTTGATGCCGTGGATGTCCTTGATCGCCTCCTCGACCTTCTGCGCGGCCTTGTCCTCGGCGTCGAGGCTCGGCGCCTGGCCGAGGGACTGCGTCATCGTGAAGGTGTTCTGCCCGCTGGATCCGAGGAAGTTCACCTTCATGAGCGGAGCCGCGGCCATCGTACCGATGAGCACCACGACGGCGAGCGCGAGCGTGGTCCAGGAGTGCCGCAGGGTCCAGCGCAGGATCGGGAGATAGGCGCGCTGCAGACGGGTCGGCGGGGCGTCCTCGTGCTCGGGGTCGATCGCGTGCCCGTCGGGGCCGAGCAGCGGCTTGCCGGGACGCAGGAACCAGTAGGCGAGCACCGGCACGATCGTGAGCGCGACGAGCAGCGACGCCGCCATCGCGATCGTCACGGTGAGCGCGAACGGACGGAACAGCTCGCCCGTCATGTCGCCGACGAAGGCGATCGGCAGGAACACCGCGACCGTGGTGATCGTCGAGGCGGTGACGGCCATCGCGACCTCGCGGACGGCGCTGAGGATCGCGGTCTTCTTGTCCGCGCCCTGCACGTAGTGCCGCTTGATGTTCTCGATCACGACGATCGAGTCGTCGACGACGCGGCCGATCGCGATCGTGAGCGCGCCGAGCGTGAGGATGTTGAGCGAGTACCCGAAGGCCTGGATGCCGATGAACGTGATGAGCACGCTGGTCGGGATCGAGATCGCGGTGACCAGGGTCGAGCG
Organism: Microbacterium sp. MMO-35; assembly: GCF_037147555.1. Lineage (NCBI taxonomy): Bacteria > Bacillati > Actinomycetota > Actinomycetes > Micrococcales > Microbacteriaceae > Microbacterium > Microbacterium sp. MMO-35. Next base: position 287,627 of record NZ_JBBCVH010000005.1, on the reverse strand, counting down.
CACCGAGAGCAGGAAGACGAGGATGATGACCACCGCGAAGAGGAGGCCCAGCAGGCCCTCCTGCGCGAGCGACTCGATCGACTGCTGGATGAACGGCGCCTGATCGAAAACGGTCGTGAACGTCGCGCCGGGCAGGTCCTTCTTGAGCTGCGGGATGAGCGCGGTGACGGCCTTGGACACGTCGACCGTGTTCGCCGACGGGAGCTTGGTCACCGCGATCGTCAGAGCGGTCTTGCCGTCGACCCGGGAGAGCGAGGTGACCGGATCCCCGTCGATCTCGACCTTCGCGACGGACCCGACCGTGGTGCCGGGCGTCGTCGCGCCGATCAGCGGGATCGCCTGCACCTGCTCGACGCTGGTGAGCTTCTCGCCGGTCTGCACCGTGAGCGTGTTGTCGTCCTCGGTGATGGATCCGCCCGGGAACAGCGTGCCGTTCTGCTGCAGCGCGTCCTTGATCGCGCTCGAGGAGAGCCCCGCCGCGAGCAGCGCGGTGGTGTCGGGCGTGATCGTGAGGCGCTTGCCCTGGCCGCCGACGAGCGAGGCCGCGTTCACGCCCTTGAGCCGCTCGATCTTCGGGATGATCGTGCTGGTGAGGCGCTGCTGCGCCGCCTCCGCGTCGGAGAAGCCGGTGACCGCGACCTGGATCACGGGGAAGTCGTCGATCGACGCCGTGATGACCTGCGGATCCACCCCGTCGGGCAGCTGGGACTTGATCCGGCCGATCGCCTGGTTGATCTTCTGCTCGGCCGTCGCCAGGTTCGTCCCGTAGGTGAAGGACGCCTGGATCACGGAGGAGTTCGTCGTGCTCGTCGCCGTCGAGGTGTCCAGGCCCGGCACGCCCTGGATCGCCGTCTCGATCGGGGTCGACACGTCGTGCTCGACGACCTCGGGCGAGGCGCCGGGGTAGCTGGCGACGATCGCGAGCTGCGGGAACTCGATCGACGGGATCAGCTCCTGCTTGAGGTTCGTCAGGGCGAGCCCGCCGAACACGGCGGCCACGATCGTGATGAGGGCGATGAGGGCGCGGTTGCGCAGGCTCAGGACGGCGAGTGTGGACACGTCAGACCTCTCGATCGGTGCACGCGGACCTCCGGCGCGCACGCGGCGGCACGGGCGGGCCCGGATACGTGACGAGTCTAGATGCGTTCGTGTATCGAAGGCGGGCACCCGCCCCCGGCGTCTACGCTGGGACGATGTCGCGCCTTCTCGTCCGCCGCCCGTCGCCCCGCCTCGCCGAGGGCGAGCTCACCCATCTCGAGCGCGTCCCGGTGGATCCGGCCCTCGCGCAGCGTCAGTGGGAGGCGTACGTCGACGTGTACCGCTCCCTCGGCTGGGACGTGATCGACATCGAGCCCGACGACGCGCACGCCGACGGGGTGTTCGTCGAGGACACCGTGGTCATGTTCGGCGACCTCGCCCTGCTCACCCGCCCCGGCGCGGACTCGCGGCGCGGCGAGATCGACACGACCCGCGCGGCCCTCGAGAAGGCCGGGATCGGCTTCGCCGCGATCGAGGCACCGGGCACGCTCGACGGTGGCGACGTGCTCAAGGTCGGCCGCACCGTCTACGTCGGGCAGACCCTGCGCACGAACCCCGAGGGCATCCGCCAGATGGACGCGCTGCTCGCGCCCCGCGGCTGGACGGTCGTCCCCGTCGAGGTCACCAAGGTGCTGCACCTGAAGAGCGGGGTCACGGCGCTCCCCGACGGGACCGTGATCGGCTACCCGCCTCTCGTCGACGACCCGTCGATCTACCCGCAGTTCCTCGCCGTGCCCGAGGAGCACGGCACGGCCGTCGTCGTCCTCGACGAGGACACCGTGCTGATGTCGTCGGACGCCCCGCAGAGCGCACAGCTGTTCCGCGACCGCGGGCTCACCGTGATCGAGACGCCGATCAGCGAGTTCGAGAAGCTCGAGGGCTGCGTGACCTGCCTTTCGGTGCGGGTGCGCGACTGAACCGGCGCGGGACGGCGGATCCGCCCGTCCGGCCCGCGTGACTACGATGACGGCATGCAGCTGAACGCGCAGGACCGTCGCTTCCTGGACCTCGCCGTCGATCAGGCCCGGATCGGGTGGGACGAGGGCGGCATCCCGATCGGCGCGGTGCTCGTGCACGACGGCGAGGTGCTGGCCCTGGGCCGCAACCGTCGCGTGCAGCTGGGCAGCGTGATCCGGCACGGCGAGACCGACTGCCTGGAGAACGCCGGCCGGCTGCCCGCCCGGGTCTACCGGGAGAGCGTGCTCTACACGACCCTCTCCCCCTGCTACATGTGCGCCGGCACGGCGATGCTCTACGAGATCCCGCGCATCGTGATCGGCGAGAACCGCAGCTTCCAGGAGTCCGAGGCGTGGCTGCGCTCGCACGGGAAGGAGCTCGTGGTCGCCGATGACGCCGACTGCATCGCACTCATGGACCGGATGATGAGCGAGCGTCCCGAGCTGTGGGCCGAGGACATCGGCGTCGATCCGCACGACCTCCGCTCCCGGGGCTGAGCGCCGGCGCCGCCGTCCCCTCTTCGCGACGATCGCTGCCGTCGCTCTCCCGCGGTCAGCCCGCGAGCGCCGCGCCGAGGGCGAGCCCGCCGACGGCGGCGAGGATCCCCAGCAGAAGCATGCCGGCGGCGTTGAAGGCGGCCGCCCGGGAGGATCCGTCCCGCCAGAGCGCGACCGTGTCCAGCATCGCCGTGCTGAAGGTGGTGTACCCGCCGAGCAGACCCGCGCCCACGATGAACGCGGCGCCCGGGAACCCGCCGGTGATCACGCCGAGCGCGAAGGAGCCGGTGAGGTTGATCACGAGCACGCCCCACGGATACCGGGTGCCGGCGAGCCGCGCGACCCCGAGGTCGACGAGATAGCGGAGCGCCGCACCCAGGCCCCCGGCGAGCGCGGCGAACAGGAAGACGAGGGGACTCATCCGTGCGCCTGCGTGTGCGTGGAACGGGGACGGGCGAGGTCGAGCCCCAGCGCCGCCGCGGCGACGCCGAGCACGACGCTGCCGACGGCGTAGGCCGCCGCCAGCGCGGGCTGCGCGTGCCACAGGGTGACGCTGCCCACGGCGAAGGCGCTGTAGGTGGTGAATCCGCCCAGCACGCCGGTTCCGAGGAAGACGCGCACGGCGCTGGAGGAGGGCAGCCGCGCGGCGAGCACGCCGATGAGGAAGGCGCCGACCACGTTGGCGATGAGCGTGGCCCACGGCACCGCGGCCAGCCCGTGGCCGCTCGGAGCGGGCAGGGCGAGCCCGAGCCCCAGGCGCGCGGCGGTGCCGATCACGCCCCCTGCGGCGACGAGCGCGAGGCGGAGCGGGACGGGCGAGTTCACGCCCGCCAGCCTAGACCTCGCGCCTCGGCGCGCCCTTCGAGCGGCGCACGATGGCCCCGCTCCCACGTCGATTCCGTAGACTCGGCCGCGTGGCGGCGGCCCTTCCCGACGGATCCGCTCCCCCGATGCGGCCGAGGAGGACGATGCACGCGTGACTGTGAGGACGGCCTTCGGCTGGTCGCGTCTGCTGACCGCGGCCATGTGCGGACTCGCCCTCGTGGACCGCCTGCTCTGGGGCCTGGGCTCGCAGACCATCGCCGGCCAGAACTTCCTCGCCTATCTCACGATCGAGTCGAACATCGTGTTCGCCGTGCTCGCCCTGATCGCGGGGATCGTCGCGCTGCGCACGACCGAGGATCCCGCCTGGCTCACCACCGCCCGCGCGGTCGTTCTCAGCTGGACCATCACGGCGGGCATCGCGTTCGCGCTCATCGTCTGGCAGGCGGGCCTGCACGGCATCCCGATCTGGGTCCCGTGGTCGGACGTCGTGCTGCACTTCGTGCTGCCGGCCTGGACCGTCGTCGCCTGGGTCTTCGGCCCCGGACGACGGGCCGCCTCGTGGCGGATCGTGCCGTATGTGCTGCTCTACCCCGTCGTCTGGGGAGTGTTCACGATCTGGCGGGGCGGCCTGGTCGGCTGGTATCCGTACTACTTCCTCGACCCGCGGCAGGTGTCAGGACTGCCGGAGATGATCGTCACCTGCGTGATCGCGCTGGCGATCTTCGCTGCGGTCGCGTGCGGTCTCGTCGCGCTGAGCCGGCTGCCCACCATGGCGCGGACGGATCTGGCGAGACCTGACCGGACACATGTCGAACGGTCGGATCCGGCCTGAGATCAGGGCGTCGGCGTCGCCGCCATGAAGACCCGCAGGGACTCGCGGACCACGGCCTCCGCTTCGCCGTCCCCGAGCTTCGCGAAGGCCTCGGCCTCGGGCCCGCCGACGAGACCCACGAGCACGGGCCTGCCGGTCACCGGCTGGAGGTTCAACCAGGTGCGCAGGGGGGCGTCGCCGCCCACCACGTGCCACAGGTCGGCGTCGACGTTCCAGAACGCCTCGTCGAACTGCACCCACACCGTCTCCACGTATCCCGAGGCGAGCGCTGCGATCGCACCCCGGTGCGCGAACGGCAGCGGCGGGGCGAACTCGATCGCCCGGTGCTGCAGCACGCCGAGGGGCACCGTCACGATCACCCGATCGAACGACAGCGACTCCCCGGTGCCCAGGCGCAGGCTCACCCCCGAGTCGTCGTAGGCGATGCGCGTCACCGGCGACGCGAGCGTGACCTTGATGCCGTCCAGAGGCGTGTTCACGAGCACGCCGACGTCACCGTCGGCGCCCTTGAGCGCGTCGGGGGCGAAGGCCGGCGGGAACCAGCTCGATGCCTTCTCCGCGTCGACGCCCGTGGTCGCCTGCAGCCAGGCGAGTGCCGCGGCGAGCGCCGGATCGGCGGGATCGGCGGGATCGGCGCCGGCGGCCTTGAGCGCGGCGTCGACCGGCATGTCGGCCGGCGCGTTCGCCGCCTGCTCGATCGCGCGCCGCAGCGGCCCCGGGTCGATCGCGGGCGCCGCACCGTCCTTCGACCAGCCCGTGGGGGTGTCGAACGTCAGCTGATGGACGCCCTGCGCCGCCAGTTCGCCGCCCAGGCTCCCCGCATCGTCGCCCGCGGAGAGCCACGCGCCCAGCTGCACCGGGATCGGCCACTTCCTGTCGGCGACCGAGTGGATCCGCCCGCCCGTGCGCTCGCGCGCCTCGAACACGGTCACCACGCGCCCCGCGTCCGTGAGAGCGCGCGCGGCGGCGGCGCCGGCGGCACCGGCTCCGACCACCGCGACGCGCTCGCCGCTCGCCGAGGCGGCGATGAGCAGTGCGGCGGCCCGCCGGCCCGCGTCGATCGCCCCCGGAACCGTTCCGGGATGATCCGGGTCCGTCGTCTCGCCGGCCAGGAGCACCCGGTCGCCGACCGGCTCCGCGAGATCCTTGCGCAGCTGAGGCGTCGCCCCGGCCGGCAGATAGCTCATCGCGCCGCGGGAGTACGCGTCCGTCGACCAGGTGCTGCGCATCCAGGCGGTCGGCTCCGGGGCGGCGCCGGGCGGCACGCTCGGCGTCGGCGAGGGCGGAGCGCTCGTGGGCGACGTCGTGGGCTGCGGTTCGGGGGTGCAGGCCGCGAGGACCACTGCGACGGCACCGGCTCCGGCGCCGACGAGCAGGGTTCGCCGCGAGATGCCCATCGTGGTGCCAGCCTATCCCGGGCGTCGAAGCGCCGTGCGGATCCGGGCCGGAGGGATCCCGCCCCGGCGGAGCAGGATCCGCCCCGATGAGGGGAGACGTCGCCTCGACGGGCATCGAGGCGACGTCTCCTTCTTTCGCCGGCGGGAACGTGCGCACCGCGACGCTCCCCTCCTGCGGGGCTACAGGTTTCCCTCGGCGTAGACGCGCAGGGCGTCGCGGACGAACTCCGCGCCCGCCGTGCCCTGCTCCGTTCCGGCGCGGTCGGCGTCGGTGGCGTAGTTCGCGCCGAAGCGCGGATCCGCCACGTACATCTCGCCCAGGCCGATCACGTACGCCTTGCGGTCTCCCCCGGCGCCGTACGCAGGGGTGCCGGGGACGCCGGTGAGCCATTCGACGTGACGGCGCGCCACGTCCTGGGCCTCGGGCGATGCCGGGTCGGCGCCCGCCTCGGCGAGCGCGATCCAGTCGGCGCCGAGGTCGGCGACGCGCTGCTTCCACGCCGCCTTCTCGTCGGCGCTCAGCCCGCGCCACCAGCGGTCGCCGTCGGCGTAGGTCTTCTTGCCCCAGCGGGACTCGACCTCTTCCTGGTACCGGGTGTGATCGAAGCCGTCGAACATGTTCTCTGGCATGAGTTCCTCTCCTTCTCTCAGTGTGGTGATGGTGTGCTCGACCGACGCGATCTGCCGCGCCAGCCTGGCCTGCTCCGTGCGCAGCTGCACGAGGAGCGTGTCGAGCGCGGCGGCCTCGGCCTCGGCTCCCCGGGATCCCCGGGATGCGCCGGAGGCCTCCCGCCGCGTCGACGGGATCGGATCCGCGCCGACGACGCCGGCGATGGCGGGCAGGCCCAGCCCGAGCTCCCGCAGCAGCAGGATGCGCTGCAGGCGCACGAGCGCGCCCTCGTCGTAGTGTCGGTAGCCGTTCGACGCGATCCGCGTCGGGGGCAGCAGGCCGATGTCGTCGTAGTGCCGCAGGGTGCGGCTCGTGGTGCCGGTCAGCCGTGCGATCTCCTGGATCGACCAGTCCCGGTGCGCCATGGGATCCTCCTTCCGTCGTCCTCTGATCAGCGTAGAAGTTGACGTTGCGTCAATGTCAAGAAGAGGTCGGATGACGGCCGGAGCCCCTGCGGTACGGTCGTCCCGTGACCACCTCCGCCACCGCGCCCGTCCCCGCACTCGAGCTGCCCGCGACCGTCGAGGGCTTCCGCGCGCAGTTCCTGCGCAACCTGAGCTTCTCCGGCGGTGTGACGCTGGACGAGGCCAGCGTCAACGACCGCTACCTCGCGCTCGCCCGGACGGTGCGCGACTTCCTCATGGTGCACTGGCTGCACGACCAGCACCGCCAGGCCGAGGAGCAGCCGAAGACGGTCTGCTACCTCTCCGCGGAGTACCTGCTCGGCGACCAGCTCGACAACGACCTCCTCGCCGGCGGTCTGACGGAGGCGGCGGAGGGGGCGATGGCCGCCTGCGGCATCGACCTCGACGAGCTGCGCCGGCACGAGATCGAGCCCGGGCTCGGCAACGGCGGCCTGGGCCGCCTGGCCGCCTGCTTCATCGACTCGCTCGCGACGCTCGGCGTGCCCAGCATCGGCTACGGGATCCGCTACGAGTACGGGATCTTCCGGCAGACCTTCGAGGACGGCCAGCAGGTCGAGCAGCCGGACGCCTGGCTCACGCTCGGCGCTCCGTGGGAGCAGCCGCGCCCCGAGGCCGCGCAGACCGTCTCGTTCGGCGGACGCACCGAGACCGATGCGGCGGGCGCGAGCCGGTGGATCCCGGGCTGGAACGTCAGCGCCGTGCCCTACGACTACCTCGTCCCGGGATTCGGGAACGACCGTGTGAACACCCTACGGCTGTGGCGCGCCAAGGCGACCGACGCCTTCGATCTGCGCATCTTCAACTCGGGCGACTACGAGCAGGCGGTGCGCGCGCAGACCTTCGCGGAGAACATCTCCAAGGTGCTCTATCCCGAGGACTCCACCCCGCAGGGGAAGGAGCTGCGTCTGCAGCAGCAGTACTTCTTCGTGGCCGCCTCGATCCGGGACTTCCTCGCGCGGCTGCCCGAGGGGTTCGACCTCGCGCGGCTGCCCGAGCGGGTGATCTTCCAGCTCAACGACACGCATCCGGTGATCGCCGTCCCCGAGCTGATGCGGGTGCTGGTCGACGAGCGCGGTCTGGAGTGGGACGCCGCGTGGGCGGTCGCGCAGCAGTGCTTCGCGTACACCTGCCACACCCTGCTGCCCGAGGCGCTCGAGGTGTGGCCGGTGGAGCTGCTGGGCCGCCTGCTGCCGCGGCATCTGGAGATCGTCTACCGCATCAACGAGGAGTTCCTCGACGCCGTGCGCGCCCGCTTCGGCGACGACGAGATGCGGATCCGCGACATGTCGATCATCGCCGAGTTCCCGGTGCGCGCCGTGCGGATGGCCTATCTCGCGACCGTCGCGGGTGCGAAGGTCAACGGCGTCGCCGAGCTGCACTCGCAGCTGCTGCGCGACAAGGTGCTCCCCGCCTTCGCCGAGTTCTTCCCGCAGAAGTTCACCAACGTCACCAACGGCGTCACCCCGCGCCGTTTCCTGCGGCTCGCGAATCCCGGGCTGTCGGGGCTCATCACCGAGGCGATCGGAGATGGCTGGATCACGGACCTGGAGCGCCTGCGCGCACTCGAGCCGCTCGCCGAGGACGCCGGCTTCCGCGCCTCGTTCGCCGCCGTGAAGGCCGCGAACAAGGCGCGGCTGAACGACGTGCTGCAGGAGCGGGACGGCATGCGGGTCGGCGACGGGCACCTCGTCGACGTGATGGTCAAGCGCCTGCACGAGTACAAGCGGCAGCTGCTCAAGGTGCTGCACGTGGTGAGCGAGTACGAGGGCGTCGTCTCGGGGCGCGTCCCGCTCGACGCCCTGCAGCCGCGCACCGTGCTGTTCGGCGCAAAGGCCGCGCCGGGCTACGCGATGGCCAAGCGGATCATCCACCTCATCAACGCGGTCGGATCCGTGGTCAACGCGGATCCCCGCCTGGAGGGGCGACTCCAGGTGCTGTTCCCGCCGAACTACAACGTCACCCTCGCCGAGAGCGTCATCCCCGCCGCGGATCTCAGCGAGCAGATCTCGCTCGCCGGCAAGGAGGCCTCCGGCACCGGCAACATGAAGTTCGCACTGAACGGAGCCCTCACGATCGGCACCGACGACGGGGCGAACGTCGAGATCCGCGAGCTGGTCGGCGACGAGAACTTCTTCCTGTTCGGGATGACCGAGCCCGAGGCGGAGCAGCTCGGCCGCGACGGCTACCACCCTGCGGAGTTCTACCAGGCCGACGCGGGCCTCCGACGGGCGATCGACCTCATCGCCTCGGGCGCGTTCTCCGGCGGCGACCGCTCGGTGTTCGAGCCGATCGTGTCGAACCTGCTCTACGACGACCGGTTCATGGTGCTCGCCGACTACGCCTCGTACATGGCGGCGCAGGAGCGCGTGGACGCCGCCTACGCCGACCCCGACGGCTGGACGCGCTCCGCGATCCTCAACGTCGCCCGGTGCGGGTTCTTCTCCTCCGACCGCTCCATCCGCGACTACATCGAGCGGATCTGGCACACCCCGCCGACGGCCTGACCCGCGCCCACCCCACCCCGGCGGGAAACAGCACGGTTCCCGCCCGGGATCCGGGCGGGAGCCGGGCGAGACCGGGCAGGAGCCGGACCAGCCCCGGGCAGGAGCCGACGGAGGGAGATCCGGGAAAGCTCTTGACGATTTCGAGATATATCGTGTTATGCTCTGAAACACGATATATCTCGATGCTGGATCGGGATCCCTCTTCCACAGGAGAACAGACATGACCGAGAAGTGGCTCATCGCCCCCGGGCAGGAGCGCGTGATCGACATCGAGCGCGCGTCGAAGCTCAAGATCGGACTCGTCGGCGGACAGGTCGACGTCATCGCCCACGACGAGCCGGGCATCCGGATCGAGGTGCACAACGTCACCATCAAGGATCTGCGGATCGAGTCGGACGGCACCCAGATCGAGATCGACCACCCGCAGATCGGGTGGGACAACTTCCTCGAGGTGTTCCGCAACTTCGGCGCGGGCGGCCCCAAGGCCGAGATCAGCGTCGCGGTCCCGCGGGACATCGCGCTCAACCTCGGCGTGGTGAGCGCCGGCGCGCTCGTCTCGGGTCTCACCGAGGACGCCCGCCTGAACACCGTCTCCGGCGACCTCATCGTCGACACGCACACCGGCGACCTGAACGTGAACACCGTCTCGGGAGACGTGCAGGTGCACGGCCTCACCGGCACCGCCGTGGCCAACACGGTCTCGGGCGGCGTCGCGGTGACCGGCGAGGTGCGCAAGGCCACGATCGACAGCGTGTCGGGCGCGATGCTCATCGATGCGACCGGCCCGGTCAACACCGTGTCGCTGAACAGCGTCTCCGGCGACGCCACCGTGCGCCTGGACGAGAACCTCGCCGCGAACTACGTGGCCCGCGCACTGAGCGGCCGCATCACGATCGACGGCGTGCCCCGCGGCGGCTCCGGACCCTCGAACTTCACCGGATCCCGGGGCGAGCTGTCCGGCACCTTCGCCGACGTGCGGGTGAACACCGTCTCGGGCGACATCACGGTGCTGCGCCGCGACGCGGCCGAGGGTCCGGTGTCGTTCACCGCCGACGGGGAGGACCTGCTGTGAGCCCCGCGGTCTTCTCGCACGGCGACCTGCGGCTGTACCTGCTGGCGCTGCTCGCCGAATCGCCGCAGCACGGCTACGGCATCATCCAGGCCCTCACCGACCGCACGGGCGGCACCTACACGCCCAGCGCCGGCACGATCTACCCGCGGCTCGCCAAGCTCGAGGAGGAGGGCCTCGTCACCAAGACGGCCGACGGCCGCACCACGATCTACGCGATCACCGACGCGGGGCGAGCCGAGCTCACCGCCCGCGAGGGCGATCTGCAGGGGATCGAGGCGGGTCTCAACGACTCGGTGCGCCTGATCGCGAACGAGGTGCGCCAGAGCGTGCAGGAGGCCATGAAGAGCCTCCGCGCCGACCTCGCCGCCGCGGCCCGCGAGGAGCGCTCCGGTGCCGCCGCCTCGTCGTACCGCGAGGCCTCCGCCCGCGCCGACGAGCGGATCGCCAGCCGCGAGGAGCTGCGCCGCGCCGACGCCTCGATCAACGAGTTCCGTGCGCGTGTGCGGGCCGACCTGCGCACGCACGTCGCGAAGGGCGGCCTGCTGCCGACCTCCGTGGTGACGCAGCTCGACCGCGCGCTCGACGAGGCCGCGCACGCGGTCACCGCGGCGCTCGCCGCCGCAGGTCCGGCACGCCCGCGGGACTGACGCCCACCGGGCCGACGCCCACCGGGACTGACGCCCCCCGGGCTGAGGCCCTCGGGACTGACGCCCACCGACCGCGAGACCGAACCTGCGTCACGAGACCGAGCAAACCATCGTCGGTCTCGTGACGCAGGTTCGGTCTCGCGGTCAACAGGCCCCCACGCCACAGCCACAGCCACAGCCGCGGGGCGGGGACAGGGGCGGGGCGGATCTACTCCGCCCAGGGGTCCTTCTTGTCGTCGGCGATCGGCTCTTCGAGCGGCACGACGAGGATCGGCCGGGACTGACGGTGCGAGAGCCGCGCGGCGACGGATCCGGTGAAGAACTCCCGGATCGACTCGCCGAGGCCGCGGCTGCGGGTGCCGACCACGATCAGCTGGGCGTCGAGCTCGCCGGACAGGTGCTTGATCGCGAGCGCCGGGTCGCCGACCAGCTGGCGCGCGGTCCAGGTGAGACCGGACCCCGCGAGCGCGTCCTCGACCTCGGCGCGCAGCTCGGCGAACTCCTCGGCGCCGGTGTCGATGTTCAGGTCGATCGGCGCCGAATGCACCATGCCGTCCGGATCCTCGAAGGTCACGAACCGGGTGACGTCGACGTGCACGACGACGAGCGGCGCGGACAGCAGTCCGGCGAACCGCATCGCCTCGGCGAGCACCCGGCGCGGCTGGCCGGGGCGCAGGGCGACGATCACCGCCTTCTGCAGCTGCGCGTTCTGCAGTTCGCGATCGTCGGGGGTGGGGGCGCTGTCGGTCATCTCGTCGTTCCCTTCCGGCCGGTCTGCGGCGAGCCCCGTCACGGCGAGGTGAGGTGGCCCTCGTGCTATCCTGGATGCTACTCTTACCGGCCGCGAGCCGGTGCCGGAAATAGACAGCGAGCCCCGTTCCGCCCGCTGCTTACAGTAAGGGGGTCTCGCGCATGGGCCGTGGCCGTCAGAAGGCAAAGCACACCAAGATTGCCCGCGAACTCAAGTCGTACAGTCCGTCGGTGAACTACTCCGCGCTGGAGCGCGAGCTGGGGCACCCGGAGACGGAAGACCAGTACGTCGACAAGTGGGCGGATCAGTACGCCGACGAAGACGAGGACGAGCTCGAAAAGGCCTGAGCTCCGTCACCCGCAACCCCGCCCGAGTCCGCTCGCGGCGGGGTTCGTCGTCGGTGAGCGAGCCGCATGGCTCCCGAACGACTCCGACCGGCCCTGAACGGCCTGTCCCGGTCCACCGCGCCGCCCTGCGAGGATGGATCCATGCCTCATGTCGTCGCGCTCTACCGCCACCCGGTCAAGGGCTTCACGCCCGAGAAGGTGACCTCCGTCACCGTTCAGGCGGACGGACGGATCGCCGGCGACCGTGTGCTCGCCTTCCGCTTCGCCGACGCGGCGACCCCCGACGAGCGCGACGGGCTGGACTACTGGCCGAAGTCGAAGGGGCTGGCCCTGGAGACGTTCCCCGGACTCGCCGCCCTGCGGCTGGAGTACGACGACGAAGCCCGGCGCGTGCGCATCGAGCACGACGGCGAGACGCTCGTGGAGGCCGGTCTGGATGACGCGGGCCGGGTGGCGCTGACCGATGCCCTGACCGCGTTCGTCCTCGACTCCCCCGATGCCAAGCGCCTGCAGCGCCCGGGCCGGCTGCCGCTGGTGCTCGTCGGCGACGGCGAGACCTCCCGGTTCCAGGACAGCAGACGCGGTTACGTGTCGCTGCACAGCACCGCCAGCATCGACGCGCTCAGCGCGGCGCTCGAGCACGAGGTCGAGGACCGGCGCTTCCGCTCGAACGTGGTGATCGGCGGCGTGGACGCCTGGGACGAGCTGTCCTGGCAGGGCGAGGTGACGATCGGAGCAGTGCGTTTCGCGGCCGCCGTGCCGATCGTCCGCTGCTTGGCGACGCATGCCAACCCCGACACCGGCGAGCGCGACGCGAGCGTGCTGAAGACGCTCACCGGATCCTTCGGGCAGGACGAGCCGACGCTGGGGCGGATGCTCCTCCTACCCGGGGTGAGCGGCGCGGTGTCCGACGCCTCGGGGTCGGGCGGCACGATCCGCGTCGGCGACGAGGTCGTCGTCGGCTGAGCCGCGCGGGCCGATCGCCGCGCAGCACGACGTTCTGCAGGGTCCCCGTGCTGTTCTGCAGGAGCGTCGCCGCAATGCTCCTCGTCGTTCCGCGAGGCAGGTACCGTCTTGGCTGTCCGGCCCTGCAGAACGGCTCGGCCTCCCTGCAGAACGGCTGCGCGGCGCCGGCCGCTCCTCGGGCGCGGGGTCGGCGGCAGGCGCCGGCGGGCCGGTCTGCTACCAGCGCCGGCCGTTCCGGCGCTCCCACGCGGCCTCGACGGTGACATGCCGCCCGGCGTAGACGCCGGCGGGGATCGAGGCGACGAGCAGCGCGGTGAGCACGATGAGCGGCACCTGCCAGCCGCCGGTCGTGGTGTGCAGCACGCCGAGCAGGAACGGGAACACCGCCGCGAGCACGTAGCCGGTGCTCTGCACGAAGCCGCTGAGGGCCACCGCCGTCTCCGGCTCGCGCGCGCGGATGCTGATCAGCACGAGCGCGAGCGGGAAGAGCAAGCCCGCGAGGCCGTACAGCAGCACCCACAGCCACACGACCGACGGCGCGGGCACGAGCAGCAGGCCCAGGAGGCCGACGACGGCGCCGAGCGCGCCGATCACGTACAGCGCGGTCGTCGCACGGAACCGCACGATCAGCACGGGCACGATGAGCGACGCCGGCAGACCCGTGAACGCGAACAGCGACAGCAGCAGTCCCGCCTGCTGGGGCGTCGTGCCGGCGTGCTCGACGAGGATCGTCGGCAGCCAGGCGAACGCGGTGTACGCCATGCTCGCCGAGGTGCCGAAGACGCCCGCGAGCGTCCAGGCCAGCGGGATCCGCGCCAGCCGCGAGAAGACCCGGGAGCTCGACGGGGCCGTGACGATCGGCCCGGTCGACAGAGCGGTCGCGTCCTCGAACGAGATGCGGTCAGGATCCGGTGCCGTGCCGGAAGGATCGGCCGGGGCGGCGGGCGTCGCAGCGGCCTCGGAGCGCGTGCGCAGCAGCATCACGATCCACGGGATGGTGCCGGCGAGCGCGAACACCGCCCACATCGCCAGGGACACCCGCCAGCCGGCGGCGTCCGCGGCGGGCACGGCGACGAGCGGCGGCAGGAACGTGGAGAACGCCATCACCGTCGTGTACAGCGTCATCATGAGCCCGAGCCGGTCGGGGAAGTACTTCTTCACGAGCGGCGGCATCAGGATGTTGGCCATGCCGACGCCCGCGAACACGAGCGCGGTCGCGATGAGCAGGGTCGACGAGTCGACCGCGAGCCCGCGCGCGACGAGTCCGACCGTGACGGCGCCGAGCGCGATGACGGCGACCCGCTCGAGGCCCAGCCGGCGTTCGATGAGCGGCGTGAGCAGGCCGAACAGGGCGAAGCACACCGGCGGCGCGGTGCCGATCAGGCCGACCACCGCCGAGGGCATCGGGAAGTCCCGCGCGACGTGGTCCACGACCGGCGACAGCGACGCCACCGCCGACCGCAGCGAGAACGCGACGAGCACGATGCCGAGCACCGCCAGCGTGCGTCCGCGCCAGAGCGGCCGGACCTCCGGACCGCGCGACGTCACGAGGTCTGCGACCCCTCGAGCCAGCCCAGGTACTCCTCGGTGACCGTTCCGGTCACGTACCGGCCGTCGAAGGGGCTCATGTCGAGATCGGTCAGGGCCGATCCCTCCGTGATCGCCGCCTTGAGATCCTCGACCTCCTGGTACACGAGGCGATCGGCGCCGAGAACCTCGGCGATCTCGGGGATCGTGCGGCCGTGCGCGATGAGCTCGTGCTTGGACGGCATGTTGATGCCGTACACGTGCGGGTGCCGGATCGGCGGGGCGGCGGAGGCGAAGATCACCGAGGCGGCGCCCGCGTCGCGGGCCATCTGGATGATCTGCTTCGACGTCGTGCCGCGCACGATCGAGTCGTCGATGAGCAGCACGTTCTTGCCCTTGAACTCGGTCGACATCGCGTTGAGCTTCTGGCGCACGCTCTTCTTGCGCACCGCCTGGCCCGGCATGATGAACGTCCGGCCCACGTAGCGGTTCTTGTAGAAGCCCTCGCGGTACTCCTTGCCGAGCTTGCGGGCCACCTCCATCGCCGCGGGGCGGGAGGAGTCGGGGATCGGCATGACCACGTCGATCTCGTCGAGCGGCACGTGCTTCGCGATCGTGTCGGCGAGGCGGTCGCCCATCCGCAGCCGCGACTCGTACACCGAGACGCCGTTCATGACCGAGTCGGGACGGGCGAGGTAGACGTACTCGAAGGCGCACGGCGCGAGAGCCGGATCCGAGGCGCACTGCTTCGAGAACAGGGTGCCGTCGTTGGTGATGAACACGGCCTCGCCGGGCTCGATCTCGCGGACCACCTCGTAGTCGCCGTTCTCGAGGACGAGCGACTCGCTCGCGACGACCCACTCGTCCTTGCCCTCGCGCTCCCGCTTGCCGAGGATGAGCGGGCGGATCCCGAACGGATCCCGGAACGCGAGCAGGCCGTAACCGGCGATGATCGCGATGACGGCGTAGGCGCCCTCGATGCGCTCGTGCGTGCGCGCGACGGCCTCGAAGATGCGCTCGGAGTCGAGATCGACGGTCGAGGTGGTGGTCTGCAGCTCGTGCGCGAGCACGTTCAGCAGCAGCTCGGTGTCGCTCGAGGAGTTCAGGTGGCGCCGGTCGCGCTGCGCCATGTCGGCCGTCAGCTCACGCGTGTTCGTGAGGTTGCCGTTGTGGATGAGGATGATGCCGTAGGGCGCGTTCACGTAGAACGGCTGCGCCTCCTCCTCGCTCGACGCGGTGCCCTTCGTGGCGTAGCGCACGTGGCCGAGGCCGACGTTGCCGAGCAGCGACCGCATGTCGCGGGTGCGGAACGCCTCGCGCACCATGCCCTGCGCCTTCGCCATGTGCATGACCCCGTTGGGCTCCGCGGTGGCGATGCCGGTCGCGTCCTGCCCGCGGTGCTGCAGCAGCAGGAGCGCGTCGTAGATGTCCTGGTTGACCGGGGCGTGCCCGACCATTCCGACGATGCCGCACATGGGGGTCAGTTCGCTCCGTTCGCGTAGGCGCCGACCAGGCGCACGGCACCGCCGTCGACGCCCTTGGCGCCCTGCTCGAAATCGCCGGCCGGCCGGGCGGCGACGGCGTCGAGCCGCACCGTTCCGACCTGCCAGGTGTCGATGCCGCCCTCTGTGAGCGCCGCGGCGATCGCCGCGGCGGACGACGCGTCGACGACCGCGAGGAAGCCGATGCCGAGGTTCCAGGTGCCCTCGCTCGACTCGAGGCTCGTGCCCGCGAGGTCGCTCAGCACGCGGAACACCGCGGCGGGCGACCAGGTGGAGCGGTCGACCTCGGCCCAGGACCCCTGGGGCAGCACGCGGGCCAGGTTGGCCGCGATGCCGCCGCCGGTGACGTGGCTGAGGGAGTGGACGGCGCCCTCGAAGCGATCCGCGATCCCGAGCAGCGGGGTCGTGTAGAGGCGGGTGGGGGTGAGCAGCGCCTCGCCCCAGGTCGCGCCGAGCTCGTCCGAGCGGTCGCCGTAGCCGATCCCGGCCTTGGCGAGGATGTGCCGCACGAGCGAGTATCCGTTGGAGTGCAGGCCGCTGGAGGCGAGGGCGAGCACGACGTCGCCGTCCTGCACGCGCTCGGATCCGAGGATCCGATCCGCCTCGACGATGCCGGTCGCCGCGCCCGCGACGTCGTAGTCGTCGACGCCCAGCAGGCCGGGGTGCTCGGCCGTCTCCCCGCCGACGAGGGCGGTGCCGGTGAGCTCGCAGGCCTCGGCGATGCCGCGCACGATGTCGGCGATGCGCTCGGGGACCACCTTGCCGCAGGCGATGTAGTCGGTCATGAACAGGGGCTTCGCGCCCACCACGACGATGTCGTCGACGACCATGCCGACCAGGTCGTGCCCGATCGTGTCGTGCTTGTCGATCGCCTGCGCGATCGCGACCTTCGTGCCGACGCCGTCGGTGCTCGAGGCGAGCAGCGGCCGTCGGTAGCCGAGCAGGGCCGTGGCGTCGAAGAGCCCGGCGAATCCGCCGACCCCGCCGAGCACCTCGGGTCCGTGCGTGGCACGGACGGCGGACTTCATGAGTTCGACGGCGCGATCGCCGGCTGCCGTATCGACGCCGGCCTCAGCATAGGTGCGGGAGGACACCCGTCAATCCTACCGGCGAGCGGCTGTGCGCGGCCCCCGTGCGACCCGCCACCGGGCCGGAGGCGATCCGCGTCGCGACTCGGAGGCCGGCGGTGCTGGTGGATCCGGTCCGGACCTGGTAATACTTGACTCCCCCCGATCCCAAGAGAACTCTGCAAGCGCGGCGACGATGCCGCGCCTACGCGAACGGAGAGGACCATCGTGGCACGCACTCAGAAGGACCCGGGGGCGGCGCAGCCCCCCGTCGAGGACACTGCAGAGGCCGTGACGCCGGCACCGCGTCGGCGAGGGGCGAGCGCAGCCGCGGCGAAGGAGGCCACCCCGGCGAAGAAGGCGTCTCCGGCCCGCTCCCGCGGGCGCAAGCCCGTGCCGCGGTCGGCCACGACGGCGGGCCCGACGACCAGTCCGCTCCCGGTGGCCGTGCCGGCCCTCGACCCCGAGATCGCCGCCGGCGAGGCTCCCGCCCGCCGTCACGGCCTGCGGAACATGTCCGAGATCCGGCACTACTTCCGCACCAACCGCACGCCGATCTTCTTCGTCGGCGCCTCGGCGTTCAACCTGCTGGGCCTGGACCGCTGGGTGCGGGGCTTCTCCTACATCACCTACTACGACAGCTGGCAGGGTGCGCATCCGCGCGTGTTCAGCCCGATCCACAAGCCGTACATCGAGTGGGAGAGCGGCGAGCAGATCAACAACTGGCTACTGCGCCACCACGAGGTACGTGCGCACATCGCCCGACTCACGCCGGCGGGCGAGAAGCCGCGCATCGCGCTGGTGTTCTTCGACGAGGAGACCGAGGCGATCTGCGAGGAGCTCGGCTACGAGCTCATCCTGCCCAAGGCCTCCCTCCGCGAGCGGCTCGACTCGAAGATGGTGACCACGCGGATCGCCGACGCCGTGGGTGTTCCCAGCGTGCCCAACATCATCACGACCGTGAGCTCGTTCGAGGACCTGCGGGAGCAGGCCGAGAAGGCGGGGCTCGGATCCGATCTCGTGGTGCAGACCGCCTACGGCGACTCCGGCAAGACCACCTACTTCATCACCGATCCGGCCTCCTTCGACAAGAACGCGAAGGAGATCATCGGATCCGAGCTCAAGGTCATGAAGCGGATCAACAACCGCCCGATCGCCGTGGAGGCCGTGCTCACGCGGCACGGCACCGTCGTCGGCCCGTTCATGACCGAGATCACCGGGCACAAGGAGCTCACGCCGTACCGCGGCGGCTGGGCCGGCAACGAGATGTTCCCGGGAGTGCTCGACGAGCCCACCCGGCACGCCGCGACGAGCCTGGTGCGCAAGCTCGGCGATGCGCTGAGCGCCGAGGGCTACCGCGGATTCTTCGAGGTCGACGTACTGCTGGACACCGACACCGGCGACGTGTACCTGGGCGAGCTGAACCCGCGCATCTCCGGCGCCTCCGCGATCACCAACGTGACCGCGGGCGCGTACGCCGACATCCCGCTGTTCGTGTTCCACCTGCTGGAGTACTCCGGCGTTGAGTTCGACCTCGACGTCGACGAGATCAACGACCGCTGGGAGGAGCTCGCCGCGGCCGACCAGTGGAGCCACATGATCATCAAGCACACCGACGCGACGGTGGAGCACATCGACGTGGCACCGCCCACCGGACGGTACGTGCTGGACGCCTACGGCCGGCTCGCGTTCTCCCAGGGCGACCTGGACTGGCACCTGCTCGGAAACGAGGCGGAGTCGTTCTTCCTGCGGATCTACGGCCCGGGCGACTACCGTTGGAAGGGCGCGGATCTGGGAATCCTGGTCACCAAGGGCCGGCTGCAGACGCCCTCGGGGCGCCTGTCCATCCGCGCGAAGCATCTCATCGAGTCCATCCGGGCGATGTACGCGGCCACGCCGCTGCCGCCCGCGGCGGAGATCGACGAGCACGAGCAGATCGGAACCGATTCGACCTCATGAGTGGCGACGTGACACCCCCGCCGACCGAGAACTGGACGGGCCCGGCCCCGGTGACGGGTGCCGTACCCGTCACCGTCCCGGACGGCGCCCGCCCGGTCGACGGGTTCATCCCTCCCCTCGAGGCATGGCAGCAGGAGCCGAACCTGCGCTGGTCGATGCAGCACATGGCGGACTTCCTGCCCGTGCACGAGATCTCGTCCCCCGGACGCACGCTCCCGCTGCCGTCGGTGCCCGCCGACCTCGGTCACATCGACGTGCCGCATCCGTGGGAGCCGCGGTCGGCGCCGTTCGAGGACGTGATGGCCTCGACCTACACGGACGGCTGGATCGTCGCGCGCGACGGCGCCGTGATGGGCGAGCAGTACGTCGGCACGATGTCGCCGGGCGTCCTGCACCTGCTGATGTCGGTGAGCAAGTCCCTGACGACCGCGGTCGCCGGAACGCTCGTGGGCGCCGGCGAGCTGGATCCGGGCGCGCAGGTCACCGCGTACGTCCCGGCGCTGGCGGGGTCGGGCTACGACGGCGCACGCGTGCGCGACCTGCTGGACATGCGCACGGGCGTGCGGTTCTCCGAGGCCTACCTCGACGAGAACGCCGAGGTGCGCCTGCTCGAGGAGGCGATCGGGTGGGCGCCGCGGCGGCATCCGGACACGCCGCACACCCTCCGCGACTTCCTCGCCACGCTCGGCGCGGACGGTCCGCACGGCGGCCGGTTCGACTACAAGTCCTGCGAGACGGACGCCCTGGCGTTCGTGCTCGAGGGCGCGACCGGAGTGCACGCGGCCGACCTCATGTCGGAGCGTCTCTGGAGCCCGATGGGCGCCGAGTTCGGAGCCAACGTGGGGGTGGACGCGGTCGGCGCGGGGATGTTCGACGGCGGCGTCTCGGCGTCGCTGCGCGACCTGCTGCGCTTCGGCACCCTGTTCCTGCGCGACGGCGCGGCGATGGACGGACGCCAGGTGCTGCCGTCCGCGTGGATCGCCGAGACCGTGGCCGGGGCGCCCGACTCCCGCGCGGCGTTCGCGAACGCCGCCGAGCCGACCCTCATGCCCGGGGGCATGTACCGCAACGGCCTCTGGTTCCCCTACCCGGGATCGGACGTGTTCCTGGCGCTCGGCATCCACGGGCAGATGGTCTACGTCAACCGCGCGGCGAACGTGGTGGCCGCCAAGCTCTCCAGCTGGCCGACCCCGCAGGACGGCGAGCGCCTGCTGTGGACGATCAGGGCCTTCGACGCCGTCGCGCGCACGATCGGCTGATCCGCCCCGCCTTCTCCCGTGCGAGGGGCGGTGTTCGTCGGATCCGCGACGCGCATCGCCCCTCGAAACCCGAATCGACCGCTCCACAGCCCCCGGGAATCCGTACCATGGGGCCATGACGGAGAAGCCGCAGTGGCTGGTCCGCGAGGAGGCCGGCATACCGGTGCTGGTCGCGCTCGCCCTGCGCCAGCGCCTGGGGATCCGCGAGCCCCAGGACCTGCCGACGCTGCGCGACCACCCGCTGCGGACCTTCGACGACGGCGAGGCCGACGACGCACTGGAACGGCAGTGGCGCAGCTACTGGGAGATGACCGTCGAGCCCGTCACGCACCCCTCCGACACGCCCCTCGAACTCGTCGACGGCTTCGAGACCGTGGTCGCGCTGCCCACCCGCGGCGCGGAGCGGCTGCGCACCGCCATCACGCCGTTCGCCGCCGACGTCCTCCGCTACGCCAGAGACGCGCAGCACCGGTACGCCCGGTCCGTCTCGGGCACCGGCGACCCCTACCGGGCGTACGCGGCGGCGCTCGCCGAGTTCGAGCGCGACACGGGCCGCCGCGCGCACTCGTTCGAGCTCAACGTGCACGTGCTGCCGCTCGCACAGCGCGGGATCTGGCGGATCGGCGCGTTCAGCATCGCGGTGACGGACACCCTCCGTCACGACCCGGTGGACTTCGACACCGCGATCCGTCCGGTCATCGCCGAGGTCGCCTGACCGGATCCGGGCGCCTGGTCCGTCGAGGGAGGTCGAGGGCGCCGCGCGGCTACTCGGCGATCGTCTGGTGGTCCACCCGCACCACGCGCTCGCTGCGGCGGGCGCCCCGCTCGAGCAGCAGCGCGATGACGCCGAAGACCGCGATGCCGACCGGGACCGTCCACAGCAGCAGGAATCCGAACACCTGGCCGAACGGATAGGCGACCTGCGTGGCCGCCGAGGCCTCGAAGTTGCCGAACACGGTCAGCAGGAACGCCGCGATCACGCCGGCCCCCACGCCGATGCCGAGGAAGACGCCCCAGCGCGGCGAACGACGGACACGCGCGATCTCGATCTCGGGCGTGCGGTCCGGCTGCGACGTGCTCATGGGTCCATTGTCCCACGCGCACCTGTGCGCGGTTCCGGAGCGGGTCAGTACCGCAGCGGCAGCAGCGCGGTGAGGTCGGCGCGCGTGCCCGAAGCCTGGATCCGGCCCCCCTCGACCGCGTCGTCCCAGGTCTCGGATCCGGTCGCGACGGCGATCCACGTCGCCGGATCCAGCTCCACGACGTTCGGCGGGGTGCCGCGGGTGTGCCGCGGGCCCTGCACGACCTGCACCGCGCCGAACGGCGGCACCCGCACCTCGACGCTGTTGCCGGGCGCCTTCTCGTCGAGCAGCTGCAGCAGGTAGCGCACCGCGGTCGCGTAGTCCGAGCGCGCGGGGCGCTCCCCCGCGGCAAGGGCGGTGCGGGCGGCGTCGAGCGCCGCGCGGCCCGCTGTCGTGTCGATCCTCGTCGCCATGGATCCAGCCTAGGCATCGCCAGGGACGGATCCGCCCACGACCCTGACCGCGGGCTTAGGCTCGATGCGATGGCCCTCACCCCGGACTCCGCCGCGCCCCGCGCCGGTGCCGACGCGCGCGCGGACCTGCTCTCCGCCTCGAGGTCGCCGCTCGCGCTCGATCACCGCCGTCTGGGCGGCGTCGACGCGGATGCGCACCCCGCGTCGGTGCTGATCCTGTTCGGCCGCCTCGACGACGAGGACGCCGACTCCGCGGCGACCACGGTCCCCGCCGATCTCGACGTGCTGCTGCAGCGCCGGGCGGCGACCCTCTCCTCGCATCCGGGCCAGGTCTCGTTCCCGGGCGGACGACGCGAGCCCGACGACGCCGACGCCGCGGCGACCGCCCTGCGCGAGGCGCAGGAGGAGACCGGGCTCGACCCGGTCGGCGTCGAGGTGCTCGCCACGCTGCCCGCCCTGCCGCTCGCGGTCAGCAACTTCCTCGTCACGCCGGTGCTCGGCTGGTGGCGCTCGCCGTCCCGCGTCGCGGCCGTCGACCATGCCGAGACGGTGGAGGTCTTCCGCGTGCCCGTCGCGACGCTGCTGGATCCGGCCACCCGGTACACCTCGACGCTGACCCGCGGCGGGATGACCTTCCGCGGGCCGGCGTTCGACGTCGACGGGACGATCGTGTGGGGGTTCACGGCGATGGTTCTCGATGCGGTCTTCGACGCCGCCGGATGGACGCTGCCCTGGGACCGCTCCGACGAAAGGCCGATCCGCCTCGAGGTGTGACGCGCACGGCGGAGGTCACGGGAGCATCCCGGCCGTTGTGCAGGGAGGGTCGGCCGTTCTGCAGGGGGACCCCGCCTGATTCGCCGGGATCTGCCCGGAAAACCGGACCAGTCCCTGCTCTCACCCTGCACAACGCGAGGCCGCCCTGCAGAACGGCCGAGCCTCGACGGAGACGACTCGCGAAACGCGCCGGGCACGCTCGGTAGGCTGGGCGGGTGAAGATCCTCGTCCTCGGTTCCGGTGCTCGTGAGCACGCGATCATCCTCGCCCTGCGCGCCGAGCAGGAGCGGCACGAGATCCTCTGCGCCCCCGGCAACGCCGGGATCGCACGGCACGCGACCCTGGTCGAGGTGGATCCGATGAACGGATCCGCGGTGCGCGCGTTCGCCGACGAGCACGGCGTCGACCTCGTGGTGATCGGGCCCGAGGCGCCGCTCGTCGCGGGCGTCGCCGATGTGGTGCGCGGCCACGGCATCCCCGTGTTCGGGCCCGGTCGGGCCGCCGCCCAGCTCGAGGGGTCGAAGGCGTTCGCGAAGCGGATCATGGAGGCGGCCTCCGTGCCGACCGGCCGCGCCGTGCGCGCGAGCTCCGCGGCCGAGGTGGAGGCGGCGTTCGACGCCCTCGGCGCCCCGTACGTGGTGAAGGCCGACGGCCTCGCCGCGGGCAAGGGCGTCATCGTCACGGACGACCGCGCGGCCGCACTCGCCCACGCCGAGCACTACCTGCCGCACGGCCCCGTGCTCATCGAGGAGTTCCTCACCGGCCCGGAGGTCTCGCTGTTCTTCCTCAGCGACGGCGACACCGTGCGCGCGCTGAGCCCGGCGCAGGACTTCAAGCGCGCCTTCGACGGCGACGAGGGGCCCAACACCGGCGGCATGGGCGCCTACTCTCCGCTGCCGTGGCTCGCCGAGCAGTTCGGCAGCGAGGCCGCGTTCGTCGACGAGGTCACGCGCACCGTGGCGCTGCCCGTCGTGAAGCAGCTCGACGCCGAGGGCACGCCGTTCATCGGCCTGCTCTACGCGGGTCTCATCCTCACCCCGGCCGGCGTGCGGGTGATCGAGTTCAACGCGCGCTTCGGCGATCCCGAGACCCAGGTGGTGCTGCCACGGCTGCGCACCCCGCTGTCCCGGCTCCTGCTCGCCGCGGCCACCGGGACCCTCGAGGACCAGCCGCAGCCCGTGTTCACCGACGACGTCGCGATCACCGTGGTGCTCGCCAGCGAGGGCTACCCCGAGGCACCGCAGACGGGACGGCCGATCGGGGGCCTGGCGGAGGCCGCCGCGGTCGAGGGCGTCGGCATCGTGCACGCCGCGACCGCCGCTCCCGACGCGCCGGACGGCGACCTCATCGCCACGGGCGGGCGCGTGCTGAACGTCGTCGCGACCGGATCCGACTTCGCCGATGCGCGAGCCCGCGCCTACGAGGCGATCGGACGGATCCGCCTCGACGGCGCGCACCACCGCACCGACATCGCCGCCCGCGTCGCGGAGTAATCCGGCACGTTCGCCAACGCCGCTCCGTGGAGCCCCTCCGCACGTCGACGCCCCCTCGCAGCCTCCACGCCCCCTCGTATTGACGTACGTACGAGGGGGCGTCGGCACTCAGAGGGGGCGTCGACGAGACAGCCGGGCGACGGGAGCGCCGCCGGCGCTCAGCGCGTGCGGAGGTGCTCCGGGCGCTTCATGAACAGGATCGCGACCACGCCCGCGGCGAGCACGATCGTGGGCAGGATCATCGTCTGCGACATCGCCGCGGAGAAGCCCTTGACCACGAACTCGGGCAGCTTGCCCGTGCCGAAGTCGCCTCCGTGGTCGGCGGCGCCCGGCAGGTTCTCGACGAGGCGGCTCTGCATGTAGGCCGCGATGGCGGCGGAGCCCAGCACCGACCCGATCGTGCGGGTGGTGTTGTAGATGCCGGCTCCGGCGCCCGCCTGGCGCGGCGCGAGGTTGCGCGTGGCCGTGGTGGCCAGCGGCCCCCACATGCCGGCCTGACCGATGCCCATGAGCGCCGAGGGCAGCAGGAACATGCCGATCGGGGTGTCGGGGTTCATCAGCAGCGCGTACCAGACGAGGGCGAGCACGGTCAGCCCGAGCCCGGGCACGAGCAGCACCCGCGGGTCGACGCGGTCGAGGATCCGCCCGGCGAGCGGCGCGAGCACGCCCGAGAGCACGGCCATCGGGATGAGCAGCAGGGCCGCCTGGGTCGGGGTGAGGCCCCGGGCGAGCTGATAGAAGAACATCATCGGCAGCGACATCGAGGTGACCGTGAAGCCCACCGCGGCGATGCCGAGGTTCGCCACGGAGAAGTTGCGGTCGCGGAACAGCTCGAGCGGCACGAGCGGCTCGCTGCGCGTCTTGGCCTGCTGCCACAGGAACACGGCCATCACGACGACGCCGGCGCCGATCATCGTCCAGATCCAGCCAGCCCAGTCGTAGTGTTCGCCCTCCTGGAGCGCGAACACGATGAGGAAGAGGCCGATCGCGCTGAGGAAGACGCCGACGATGTCGAAGCGGTGCTCGTGCGTCTGCAGGCGCGGGACGAGGATCCACGCGAGCACGAAGCCGATCACGCCGACCGGGAGGTTGATGAAGAAGATCCACTCCCAGCCGAAGGCGTCCACGAGCAGTCCGCCGGCCAGCGGGCCGACCAGCGTCGCGACTCCGGCGGTCGCGCCCCACAGCCCCATGGCGGCGCCGCGGCGCTCGGCGGGGAACGTGCGGGTGATGACGGCCATGGTCTGCGGCGTCATCAGGGCGGCGCCGAGACCCTGCACGGCACGGAACGCGACCAGCGCGGCGAGCGAGCCGGACAGGCCGCAGCCAAGCGAGGCGAGCGTGAAGATCGTGAGACCGATGAGGTAGATGTTCTTCGGGCCGAACCGGTCGCCGAGGCGCCCCGTGATGAGCAGCGGAACCGCATAGGCGAGCAGGTAGGCGCTGGTCACCCACACGACGTTGTCGAGGTTGTTCGTCGACGGGTCGAGCGCGGCCTTGATGGCCGGGTTCGCGACCGACACGATCGTGGTGTCGACGAGGATCATGAAGAAGCCGATGACGAGCGCCCAGAGGGCGGGCCACGGGCTCTTCGGCTTGTGGCCGGCGGCGTACGCGCCGGTCGACGTGCTGACGGATTCAGCCATCGTGGTGAGCCTTTCGCTTGGCAAGAAGGTGGTCCGGATCCGGCCCCCACGCGAAGTCGGGGGCGGCGATCCGGGGGATGAGGGCATCGAGCCATTCGATCTCCGCCTGCAGCATGAGGCGGTGGCGGATCGGCTCGAGGAGGTACTGCTCCGGCACGTCACGGGTCGCGGCGCCGTCCAGCCCGGCGCCGATCGCCTCGAGCTCCTGCCGGAGGAGCGCGAGCCGCTGGGTGAGCAGGTCGACGGCCTCGGCCCGCTCGAGGTTGTGCGCCTCGGCCAGGGCCACCCGGAACGACGTCCGCCGCCGGCTGCCCCCGAGCTCGCGACGCACCCACTCGCGCACGGACTCCGTGCCCGCCGGGGTGACGGCGTAGGTCGTGCGCTCGGGGCGGTTGCCGTCGCGGTCGACGCCGACCTCCTCGAGCAGTCCCTGCCCGTGCAGGCGGGAGACCGTGTGATAGAGCGTGCCGTTGGAGATCGGGATGATCCGGTCGTCGCGACGGGCGCGGAGCAGCCGCGCCATCTCGTACGGGTGCATGTCGCCCTCGCTCAGCAGCGCGAGCACCATCACCCCGAGGGGCGTGAGCACCGGATCCTTCACGATCATTCCATCCCAACTAGTCCATGTGGACTATCCGTGTAGGACTATACGCCCGAACGATCGCCGACGCCAGTCCCGAGGCTCGGGTCACCGCAGCGCCGTGGCGAGCTGGACGGCAGACAGCGGGCGATCCGCATAGACGAGCCGCATCACGGCGGGATCGGGGTTGCCCGCGTCCGGGGCACGGTGCACGAGAGACAGGCCGGCCTTCTCCGCGACCGCCGCGGACGGACGGTTGTGCTCGACGAGGAAGGCGATCACCGGCACCTCGGGCATGACCTCGGCCGCCGCCGCCCTCGCCGCGCGGGCGAGCTCGGTCGCATAGCCGTGCCCGTGGTGGTCGGCCGAGAGCCGGTAGCCGAGGTTCCAGACGCGCGCCGCGGGGTCGTCGGGGTCGGAGGCGAGCAGCGTGCAGCCGCCGTTGCCGATCATCTGTCCCGTCTCCCGCAGCCGTACCGTCCAGCTGCCGAGCCCCGCGCGCTCCCAGCTGCGCCACCAGCGCTCCATCATCGTCCCGATCTGCTCGGGCGCGGTGGGGCGCAGGCTCGGGAAGTGCGTCCAGACCCGGGGATCCGCATTGACCGCGAACACGTCCGCGAGGTCGTCGGGGACCGGCCGGCGCAGCAGGAGGCGGTCGGTCGTGATCTCGAGGGGGAAGTCGGTGCCCACCGGGGCAACCTACGCGGGGCCACGGACATCGACGGGCACCGCGATAATGGACGCGTGAGCACACCCCTCGATCTCCCCGGCTGGCGTCACCTCTACTCCGGCAAGGTCCGCGACCTGTACGCCCCGGAGGATCCGGCGGACGAGCGGCTGCTCGTCGTCGCCAGCGACCGGGTGAGCGCCTTCGACTTCGCGCTCGAGCCGCCGATCCCGGAGAAGGGCGCCCTGCTCACCGCGCTCAGCCGCTGGTGGTTCGACCGGCTGGCCGAGGGGGCGGATCCGATTCCGAACCACCTGGTCGACGGCGACGTCCCGCCCGAGGTCGCCGACCGGGCGATGCTCGCGAGGAAGCTCGACATGCTCCCGATCGAGTGCGTCGTGCGCGGCTACCTGACCGGATCCGGCTGGGCGGAGTATCAGGCGGACGGCACGGTGTGCGGCATCCCGCTGCCGGCCGGCCTGCACAACGGCGACCGCCTGCCCGAGCCGCTGTTCACCCCGGCCTACAAGGCGCCGATGGGCGAGCACGACGAGAACATCACCTTCGCCCGCACCGAGGAGCTCGTCGGGCCCGAGCGCGCCGCGCAGCTGCGCGACGTCTCGCTCGCCGTGTACCGCCGCGCCGCGTCGATCGCCGAGGAGCGCTGGCTCATCCTCGCCGACACGAAGTTCGAGTTCGGCGTCGACGAGGACGGCACCCTCCGCCTGGCGGACGAGGTGCTGACGAGCGACTCGTCGCGGTACTGGGACGCCGAGGCCTGGCGGACCGGATCCACCCCCGCCGAGCGGATGGCGAGCTTCGACAAGCAGATCGTGCGCGACTGGCTCTCCGCGCACTGGGACAAGCAGGGCACGCCGCCGGTGCTGCCCGAGGACGTCGTCGCCCGGACGGCCGCCCGCTACGCCGAGCTCCTGGCGCGCCTGACGGCCTGACCCCGCACATTCGAGTCGTCCCCCTGAGCACGGGCCATAGGTCGTGCTCAGGGGGACGACTCGGAGGTGGTGGCCCACACCTCCCAGGGAACGTTCAGGATAGGGTTTCCCCAGCCCCCTCCCCCGATCCCGAGGAGTCCGCATGGCCCTGTGGAAGATCCACGGCGACGGGCGCACGGTCGAACCCGGCGCCGTCGTCCGCCCCGATGAGCGCCTGAACTGGCCCGCGACGATCGCGATCGGCGTGCAGCACGTCGTGGCGATGTTCGGCGCGACGTTCCTGGTGCCGATCCTCACCGGGTTCCCCGTGCCGACCACGCTGCTGTTCAGCGGCATCGGCACGATCCTGTTCCTGCTCATCACCCGCAACAAGCTGCCCAGCTACCTCGGATCCTCGTTCGCGTTCATCGCTCCGGTGACGGCGGCGACCGCCGCGCACGCGACCGGCGCCGACAAGGGCATCGGCGCCGCGCTCGCCGGCATCGTCGCGGTCGGCGTGCTGCTCGCGATCATCGGCGTCGTCGTGCACGTCGCCGGCGTGAAGTGGGTGGACCGCTTCCTGCCGCCCGTGCTCGCCGGCACGATCGTCGCGCTGATCGGGTTCAACCTCGCCGGTGCCGCCTACGGCAACTTCGCCCAGGCGCCGATCACGGCGACCTTCACCCTCGCGATCACCATCGTGTTCGCCGTGCTCTTCCGCGGCTTCCTGGGGCGGATCTCGATCTTCCTCGGAGTGATCGCGGGGTACGTCTTCGCGGCGTTCCGCGGCGAGCTCGACTTCTCCGCCGTCGACAAGGCCGCCTGGGTGGGCCTGCCGACCTTCCACCTGCCCGACTTCGGCACCCCGACCGTGTGGAGCGGCATCGCGATGTTCCTGCCCGTCGTGCTCGTGCTCATCGCCGAGAACGTCGGACACGTGCGGGGCGTGGCGACCATGGTCGAGGATCCGGAGATCAACGCGCAGACCGGGAAGGCGCTCATCGCCGACGGCGTCTCGACAACCCTCGCCGGATTCTTCGGCGGATCCGGCACGACGACCTACGGCGAGAACATCGGCGTCATGGCCTCGACCCGCGTGTACTCGACCGCGGCGTACTGGGTGGCCGGCATCGCCGCCATCCTGCTGAGCCTGTCGCCGAAGTTCGGCGCCATCATCAACTCGGTGCCGCCGGGCGTCCTCGGCGGGATCACCACCGGCCTCTACGGCCTCATCGGCGTGATCGGCATCAAGATCTGGGTCGACAACCGCGTCGACTTCTCGCGGCCGGTGAACCAGTACACGGCGGCCGTCGCGCTCATCATCGCCGTCGGCGGCTTCTCGATCTCGATCAAGGACTCGGGCTTCATGCTCGGCGGCATCGTGATCGCCACGGTCGCCGCGATCGTCATCTACCACGGCGGCAACGCGATCGCCCGGCTGCGCCGGAGCGGGGCGGACGATCCGCGTCCGCTCGAAGGGGTCGGCCCGATGGGCGGCGACCCGGCCTGATCAGTCCGAGGCCCGCGTCCGCGGCTCGGATTCCGAGCCGGGCGCGGGCTTCGTCGCACCCGGCAGCGGCGCCGCGGGCTCGGGCAGCCCGTAGCTGCGGTGCACCCAGCGGCGCGCAGCCTCGAGCGGGTAGGAGTCGCCGTAGACGATGCACTGCCCGACGATCCCGTCGAGCAGGCTGCGCAGCATGATCTCCTCCATCGCCGGGTCCGCCGCGCCCCGCTCCCGGAAGATCGCCCGCACCGCGTCCTCGGCCGCGGCCACGCCCTCGACGTGGCGCCGCTCGGCGGCGGCGAACAGTGCGCGGGTGGTCGGCTGCTGCTGCAGGGCGACGACCACGCGCTGCAGCGGGAGGGCCACCGCCGTCATCCCGAGCGCCGTGTCGATGATCGCCGCGAGCCGCACCTCGGCAGGAAGGTCGTCCGGCGCCGGGGCCACGGGTTCCAGGCCCTCGCCGCGCGCGATCCCGAGCAGCATCGCGAACCAGCGGTCGATGACCGCTGCGATGAGCTGCTCCTTGCCGCCGAAGTAGTAGTTCACCAGCCCCTGCGCGACGCCGGCGCGACGCGTGATGTCGGCGATGGTCGCCCCCTCGACCCCGTGCTCCGCGAACACGTCGATCGCCGCCTGGAGCAGGGCCTCGTGCGAGCGCTCCCGGGCGATGCGGTTCTGCTCGGGGGAGCGTGCCATGCGCGGGCGCCTTCCGGATCCGTTTCCGGGTGTCGGATCCATTCGCTAGATTAATAACTGAATGCTCATTCAACCTACGAGAATCCCGCACGGAAGGCCTCCCATGCACCCCAGCGCCCGCGTGGACCTGAACGACCTCGGAAGCGTCGTCGGCTGGCTCATCGCGCAGTGGTGGGTCTGGGTGATCGTCGGCGTCGTCGTGCTGTTCTTCCTCGTGATCTGGATCATGCCGGCCGCGAAGGTGAAGCCGTCCGAGAAGTTCTCGACGGATGACCGCGAGGCCGACGAGATCGCCCTCGGCTTCCTGCAGATCGTGAACATGCCGTCGGGCCCCTGGAACGATCCGACCGCGCCCGCGCTCAGCGCGAACGACAAGAAGCACCTCGTCGAGATGTGGGGCGTGCCCACGCGGGAGAGCTGGCTCGCCGCCATCGACCGCCTCGTGACCGTGCGCCGCCGCCGCGACGTCTGGGTGACCTGCCTGTCCCTCCGCGCCGAGCTCGCGCAGCGCCTCGGGCACGTCCCGAAGGCGAAGGAGTGGATCGCGGCGATCGTCGAGGCCGGCGGAGACAAGCGCGACGCCCGCGGCTTCGTCACCGCGATCGAGAGCGTCGAGGCCCAGGTGCGCAAGCTCGTCGGGAAGGACATCGTGACGCCCGACCTGTACGTGCGCACCCTCGACGGCTACGCCCTGGGTCAGGCGGTGGGCCTGACGACCTGGGGCGTCGCGCTCGGCCACGCCGACGTGCCGGAGGCCAGGGCGATCATCCGCCGCATCAACGAGGAGGGCCGCCCCGCGTTCTCCTCCTGGGCGGACTTCGGCCTCAGCTACATCGTCGGCCGCGTCATGCACTGGAGCGACGGCAGCATCGGCGAGAAGACCTTCGACAAGTACGGCGACGGGTGGAGCGAGTTCAAGGCCGCCGCGACGGCGAAGCGCAACGGCCCCTGGGCGTCGCTGCCCTGGCGCATCGGGTGAGCGCGGCGACACCGAGCGCACCCCGGCCGGACGCGGAACCCCTGCGGATCGAGCTCGCGCCGCTGCGATCGACACCGGGCATCGGCACTCTGCTCGGCTATGAACGGGCGGCCGGGATCCCCCTGCACCGCCGGTTCTTCACGGTGCTCGCGGGGGTGCTCCTGCTCACGGCGGCGATCGTCGTCGCGCTCTGGTGGCTGGGCCGGATCGGGATGCTCGAGCGGGTGCCGCTGCTCGCCGGATTCGGGGTGTTCTACGGACTGCTCGGGGCGGCGGGCTTCCTCTGGTACGCCGTGGCGCTCTCGCGTCGCGCGAAGCTCGCGCTCTTCGCGTGGACCAACGGCTGGGCGTACGCCGATCTGCTGCAGGACACCCGACGGCCCGGCGCGGCGTTCACGCGCATGCGGCGGTCGATGGAGCGCGGCGTGGTCGCCTCGGACGACCCGCGGATCCCGTTCGAGCTCGGGATCGTCCATTCCGTCGGCAGCCGGGACGAGGGGGCGACCCTGCAGCGTCCGTTCGGCTTCGTGGAACTGCCGCTGCCGGTCAAGGTGCCGCACATCGTGCTGCGGAACCGCCGCCGCAGCATCGTGCCGACCCTCGGCCTGCGCGGCGCCAGGATGGACCTCGAGGGGCACTTCGCCACGACGTTCCAGCTGCTCGTGCCCGAGGGATACCAGCGCGACGCGCTGTACATCTTCACGCCCGACCTCATGGCGCGTGTGCTCGACCTCGGTGCGGCGGGCGAGCTCGAGCTCGTCGAGGACCGCGCCTACCTGTACCTTCCCGCGCGCACCCGGTTCGACGCACCGGACGTCATGCGCGGGATCATCGAGCTCGCGGAGGAGCTACACCGTCGCCTCGCGGCGCGGACCGCAGCCTACCGCGACGAGACCGCCGTCCCGATCGCGCACGGGGAGGGCGTGACGATCGGGCTCGGCGGACAGCGCCTCGGCGGGCAGGGCGTGTCCCTGCTCGCCGTCGCCGCCACGTCGGCGGCGGTGATCCTCTCGGCGGGGATCACCGCGTTCGCGCTGTTCGGGGGGAACCTCCTGCGATCCTTCGGAGGGTGATCGCAGGACGCCGGAGCACTGGGGATCCGGCGCCGACGCCCCGCCCTCCGGTCCCCCGGCCGGGGGCGGGGCGCGCTCCGCATACGGGGCGACGGGCGCCGGGCGCGGGGCGCGTGACGCCGGGGGTGTGACGATCAGCACACCCTGCGACGATCAGCACACGGATCCACGTCAACACGTGTGCGGATCGTGACGGAGTGTGCAGATCGTGACAGGCGTCCCGTCCGGACGGATCCGACCCGGCCGCGGATCCCGCGCGCGTCAGCGTCGGATGATGCGCTGCTCGATCGCCGCCGCCACGGCGCCGGCCCTGGTGTCGACGCCGAGCTTGCCGTAGATGTGCGACAGGTGCGACTTCACCGTCGCCTCCGAGACGAAGAGCGCCTTCGCGAGCTCGCGGTTGCCGAGCCCGTCCGCGAGCAGCTCGAGCACCTCCACCTCGCGCTCCGTCATCCGCGGCTCCGGAGACGAGGCACGGCGCATGAGCACCGCGGCGACCGAGGGCGCGAGCGCGGGCTCTCCCCGGTGCACCGCGTGGATCCCGGCGAACAGCTGGTCCGGCGGGGTGTCCTTGAGGAGGTAACCGGCGGCCCCGGCGTCGAGCGCGCGCAGGATGTCGGACTCGCTGTCGTAGGTGGTGAGCACGAGCACGGCCGGCGGATCCGGCAGCGCGCGGATGCGGCTCGTCGCGGCGATGCCGCCCTCGCCGTCGCCGAGGCTGAGGTCCATCAGCACGACGTCCGGCCGCTCGGCCCCGACCGCCTGCACCGCCTCGTCGGCGCTGGATGCCTCGCCCACCACGACGAGGTCATCGGCCGATTCGACCAGCGCCCGCACGCCCGCGCGCACCACCGGGTGGTCGTCGACGAGCACGATCCTCAGGGTCATCGGTCCTCCTCCTGCGGATCCGCGCCCCGCGGGAAAACCAGCGACACCGTCGTCCCCTCTCCCGGGGTGCTCTCCACCTGAAGCTCGCCGCCGAGCTGCGCGATGCGGTCCGCCATGCCGCGGATCCCCTGTCCCCGCCCGGCCGCGCGGCGCTGCGCGGCCAGGGCGGCCATGGCGGCGGGGCGGGCGTCGAAGCCGACGCCGTCGTCGCGCACGTCGAGGCGCAGCTCATCGGGCTGCACGGTCAGGCTCACCACCGCCCGGGACGCGCGAGCGTGCTCGGCGACGTTCGCGAGCGCGCCCCGTACGGTGCGGATGATCGCCGATGCGACCGGCAGCGGAACCTCCGCCATGCCCGCCCCGTCGACCGCGCCGTGGCTGACGAGCTGCACGTGCACGCCGTCGCCCGCAGCCTCCGCGACGACGCGGGCGAGGGCCGCGGGGAGCGAGCCGGCGGCGCCCTCGAGCTCGCCCGGAGCGAGATCGCGCACCACCCGGCGCACCTCGTCCAGCGCCGAGCGCGCGGCGCCGGCGGCCGAGCGCACCTGCTCGCGCGCCGCGTCCGGTCGGCGATCCCAGCCCTGCTCGGCCGCCTGCAGCAGCAGATTGATGCTGGACAGATCCTGCCCCACGGAGTCGTGGATCTCGCGCGAGAGCCGGGCCCGCTCGGCGAGCGCCCCCGCACGGTGCTGCGCGGCGGAGAGATCGGCCTGGGTCGCCGTCAGCTCGTCGAGCAGCTGCTGGCGGGCGCGGGCCTCGCGGTCCAGCGCCCGATAGGCGACGATCGTCGCGAATGCGATCCCGATCGGCCCGGCCACGAGCGTCGGGTCGAGCTGCACCGCCAGCCGCAGTTCGGCCGCGATCACGACGGCGGTCATCGCCGCGACCAGCGTCGTCGCCGGCCAGAACGGGAGGATCTGCAGCACGGCGAAGGCGAGGGGCACCGCGCACCAGGCGAACGACGGGGCGACGAGGGTGAGCACGGCCCAGAGCGTGCTCGCCGCGAGCGTCCACACCGCGGGCCACGCACCCCGGCGCGGCACCACGCCCTGCAGCACCGCCATGACGGCGAGCACCGCGGCACCGGCCATGATCGCGATCGCGTTCTCGCCCTCCCCGTGCCGGAGGAGATACCGGATCGCGCTCACCACGATCAACGCGATCAGCACGAGCTGCAGCGCCCGTCCGAAGCGCACGGGAGCGAGGATTCCGCGCACGCCGTCGCGGACGACGACCTCGTCGCGCGGCTCTCCTCGGGGATCCATGGCCACAGCCTACGGACGCGGAATCCGGATCCACATCATCCGATCGGCCAGGATCCGGCCCGAAGTACACATCGCAGGCAGGCGCCGCCCCCGGCCGGTACTCGGACCGATCCGCCGAACTCAGGCTGGACCGCGCGTGACGGCCTCCACACCCCACGGCTGCGGCTCCGGGGCCGGATCCAGCCTGAATACGGTCCTCGCGTCAGGCGGACCCGCGCACCACCAGCTCGGTGCCGAGGATGGTGCGCCGGGGCGGGGCGGCTCCGGTCAGCCGGTCGATGAGCACGCCGGCGAGCGCCTCCCCCTGCGCATGCATCGGCTGGCGGATGGTCGTGAGCGGCGGATCCGTCGACAGCGCCACGGCCGAGTCGTCGAAGCCCACGACCGCGACGTCCTCCGGGATGCGCAGACCCGCCCCGCGCAGGGTGCGCAGCACGCCGCGCGCCATGAGGTCGCTGGCCGCGAACACCGCGTCGGGAAGGCCTCCGCCCGGCTCGCCGGCACGGGAGAGGAGCTCCTCCGCAGCCTGGACGCCGCTCGCCTCGGAGTAGTCGCCGGCGAGCTCGGCGAACGGCGCGAGCCCGACCTCGGCCAGTCCCTCGCGGAACCCCTCGAGACGGTCGACGGCGCCGGCCATCGACAGCGGTCCGGTCACGGTCGCGATCCGGCTCCGTCCCGTGGCGATCAGGTGCGCGACGGCCTGGCGTCCGCCCGCGACGTTGTCGACGTCGACGAAGAAGTCGGCGTCGCCGCCGGTCGAGCGCCGTCCGCCGAAGACGACCGGAACCGCCTCGACGATGCGGTCGACGAACGCGTCGCTGGTGTGGTGCGAGAGGATGATCGCACCGTCGACGCCGCCGTTGCGCACGAACCCCGTCATCCGCCCGCCCGGGTCGTCGCTCGCGATGAGCAGGTTCAGGATGTAGTCCGAGCGCGCGATGCGGTCGCCGATGCCCGCCACGACCGCGCCGAAGTACGGATCTCCGAAGAAGCGGCGGGTGTCCTCCGGCACCACCAGCGCGATCGCATGGGTCTGCCGCAGGGCCAGCGAGCGCGCCGCGCGATTCGGCACGTACCCCAGCCGGGCGATCGCGTCCTGCACGGCGGCGAGCGCCTCGGGGCTCACCGCGGACGATCCGTTCACGACGCGCGACACGGTCGAGCGGGAGACGCCGGCCGCGTCCGCGACCTCTTCGATCGTGGCGCGGCCCGGCCGATCCGGATCCGGCACCCGGGTCCCCGGTCGGGGATCGTCACCGGCGGATCCGGCCCGCCGTGCGCCCGGCCGATCGACCATCGCTCAGACCGCCCGGGCGGCGATGATCCGCGCGTACTCGCGTCCGGAGTCCTTCACGATCCGCTCCTGGGTGTCGTAGTCCACCCGCACGATGCCGAAGCGCTTGCCGTAGCCGAAGGACCACTCGTAGTTGTCCAGCAGGGACCAGGCGAAGTAGCCGCGCACGTCCACGCCCTCGTCGATCGCGTCGAAGGTCGCCGCGACGTGCTCGCGCAGGAACATCGCCCGCTCCGCGTCGTGCACGGCGCCGCCCGTCACCGCTCCCGTCGCGGGGTCGAGCCGGCCGCCCTCCAGGACGTCGTCGTAGGCGGCGCCGTTCTCGGTCACGTAGAGCGGCAGCCCGGGCGCGTACTCGGTGCCGATCCGCCGCAGCAGCCGGGTGAGCCCTTCCGGCTGCACCTCCCAGTCCATGCCGGTGCGGGGCAGTCCCCGCTCGACCCAGTGCACGTCGTCGGCGGCGGGGAACGGCGAGCGGGTGCGCCGCGCGCCATCGCCGGCGCCGTCGTGCGGGGTGCCCTCGGCGCCGGGCTGCGGCGTGCCGGAGAGCAGCTCGCCGTGGTAGTAGTTGATGCCCAGGCAGTCCAGGGGCGTGGCGATCGTGTCGAGATCGCCCTCCTGGATCGCCGCGGCCCAGCGCCGCACGGCCACCGGATCCACGTCCCGGATGTCCGAGACCACGTCGGCGGGGTAGGCGCCGCGGAGGACCGGATCCAGGAACCAGCGGTTGAACTGGCCGTCGATGCGCCGGGCCGCGTCGACGTCGGCGGGGTCGCGCGGGTCGGCCGGGTCGGCGACCGTGAGGTTGAGCGTGACGCCGAGGTCGAGCTCCGGGTCCCGCGCCCGCAGCTCCTGGATCGTGCGGCCGTGCGCGAGCAGCAGGTGGTGTGCCGCGAGCATGCCGTCCTCGATGCTGGTCCGCCCCGGGGCGTGCACGCCCGCCGTGTAGGAGAGGAACGACGAGCACCACGGCTCGTTCAGCGTGGTCCAGTGCTGCACGCGGTCGCCGAGCGCGTCGTGCACGCTGAGCGCGTAGTCGACGAACCGGTCGACCGTGTCGCGGGCGGTCCAGCCGCCCTTCTCCTCGAGCGCCTGCGGCAGGTCCCAGTGGTAGAGCGTGAGCCAGGGCACGATGCCGCCCGCGAGCAGCTCGTCGACGAGGCGGTCGTAGAAGGCGAGCCCCGCCGGATTCACCGCGCCCCCGTCGGGCCGCACCCGCGCCCACGAGGTAGAGAAGCGATAGGCCTGCAGGCCCAGCTCGCCCATGAGCCGCACGTCATCGGCGTAGCGGTGGTAGTGGTCGCACGCGATATCGCCGGTGTCGCCGTTCTGCACGGCTCCGGGAACCCGGGCGAACGCGTCCCAGATCGATGCGGTCCGGCCCTCCTCGAAGGCGGCGCCCTCGATCTGGTACGCCGCGGTCGCGGCTCCGAAGAGGAAGCCGTCCGGGAATCGACGGGGGGACGCGTTCATCGCTCTCCTTCGCTCGGCGCGCCGTTCGGGCGGCACGATGGTGGGGCAGAGGTGCGTGGGAGCGCTCCCACGCGATCCGCGCCAGACTATGGGAGCGCTCCCACGCCTGTCAACACCTTCCCCGGGCGGGCGGGGAGGGCGGTCGGAGAGGCCGGGCGTGGCGGTCGACGTCTTCCTCGCCCGCGGTTCCCACCGTCCGAACTCTTGACACCACCTCGATCCAATTGTGTACACTCGTACACAATTGGATGGTGCGGCACTCTGCCGGAGAGGCGACGACCCCCGCGCCGTCGCTCAGACGATCGCGAAGGAGCGCCATGTTCATCCTCGACACCCAGGTCCACATGTACCTCCCGAATTCGCCGGAGCACCCCTGGCCCGATTACGGCGATCCGGCGCCGGACGGCTCGCATGGATCGACCCCGACCGAGATCCTGCCCGCCATGGATGAGATCGGCGTGAGCGCGACGGCGATCGTTCCGGCGATCTGGGCCGGCGACGACAACCGCCCCGCGCTGCGGTGGGCCGCCGAGCATCCGGACCGCCTGGGCGTGATGGGCCGATTCGACCTGTGGGATCCGGATCGGACGCGCATCGAGCGCTGGTTCGATGACCCCGGCATGCGGGGCATCCGCATGAGCTATCCGAGCTTCCGCGGACGCGACTGGCTCGACGTCGATCGCTTCGCCTGGTTCTGGGCCGAGGCCGAGCGACTCGGGATCCCTCTCATGCTGCTGATCTTCGGACAGGAGGTGCGCAAGGTCGCCGCGATCGCGGAACGCCATCCCGGCCTGCCCCTCATCATCGACCACATGGGGCTGCTCATCGGGCAGCGCACGGGATTCGACGCCTGGGCGCACATCGACGATCTCTTCCCGCTCACGGCGTACCCGAACGTCTTCCTGAAGTTCTCCTCGATCCCCGACTACACCGATGAGGAGTACCCGTATCCCTCGCTCACCCCGATGCTGGAGCGCATCGTGGACGGGTACGGACCGGAACGTCTCATGTGGGGATCCGACACCACCCGGGTGGTCCGCGCGAGCTACCGGGAGATCCTCGACCACACACGGTACGAACTGGGCTTCCTCGGCGCGAGCGAGAAGGAGTGGATCCTCGGCCGCACGGCGGCGACCGTGCTGAGGTGGCCGCGGCCCGAGGCGGGCTGGGACTGGGAGCGCTGAGCGATGCCCCGCATGACGGCGGGCACCGCGACGACCGTTCTCGGCCCTCGGCCCCCCGCCGAACTCGGCCCGGTGCTGCCCGGCGAGCACGTCTTCGGCAGTTTCTCACCCCCCTGGGACCACGCGCGGGCGTGGACGGTGGCGAAGATGAGACGCCCCCTCACCGCCGCGGAGCGAACGCGCTATGAGGCCGCGCTCAGCCTGCCGCTGCTGACGACGCTCACGACCGGCTCCCCGAACCGCGCCGACGAGACCCTCGATGACGAGGCGCTCGCCGTGGACGAGGTGCTCGACGCATCCGCTCTCGGCATCCGCACGATCGTCGACGCGACCACCGCCGATCGCGGGCGCTCCCCCGCCGCCCTGCGCCGCCTCGCGCTCCGCACCGACGTGAACGTGGTGATGGGCGCCGGCTGGTTCCACCCGGCATGGGCCGCGGGGCTCGACGGACGCGGAGTCGACGACGTGGCCGACGAGATCGTGCGAGAGCTCGAGCTCGGCGTCGCCGGTGTGCGCGCCGGCCTGATCGGCGAACTGGCACCGCTCGACCCGCGCGTCCCGGACGAGGCGCTGCTGCTCACCGCCGCGGGGCGGGCCGCCCGACGCAGCGGTGCGCCCGTGATGATCCGGCTCCCTGCGGATCCCGAGGCCCGATCCGCCGTGATGGCGGCGTTCGCCGACGAAGGAGTGCCTCCGGACCGGATCGCCTTCTCGCACTCCGATGCACTCGCGGCCCGGCCGGATGAACTGCTGTCGGTGCTGGAGGCGGGGTGCCGCGTGCTGTTCGGCCGCCTGGGTCGCATCATCACCGCGGACAGCGAGGCCGACGATCAGGAGGTCGCAGCGGCGATCGTGCGCCTGGCGGACCAGGGGCATCTCGAACGGCTGCTGGTGTCTTCCGGCGTCGCTCGCGCGCATCATCTGCGCACCTACGGGGGCAGCGGCTATGCGGCCGTGCCGCGTCAGTTCCTCTGGATCCTCGAGCACTTCGGCGGGGGAGAGCTCCTTCCCGCCCTGACGACGACGAACCCGCAGGACTGGCTCACCATCGCCTCCGCCGCCCTGCCCACGAGCACCATGACGGAGCCCCGCCCATGACCTCATCCCCTTTCGTGTACGACCCGCTGACCGGGCTCGACGTCCCCGACCTGCGCGGGATGGCGCTCACCGTGGACGGGCCCGTCGACCCGGCGACGCTCGGCGTCACCCTGATGCACGAGCACCTCTTCCTCGACCTGCGGAGGCCGGCGTGGGGGCGGCGCCCCGGCGAGGACGCGCCGGAGGCGGCGGAGCCGTTGAGCCTGAAGAACCTCGCACGGACGCGGCAGGGTGGACCGCTGGCGGCGAACGACCTCATCGGCGACGTCGCAGAGATGCTTCCCGAGGTGCTGGCCTTCCGCGATGCGGGCGGCGGCACCATCGTCGACGTGACGAGCCGTCCGATCGGCCGGGACCCGCGATCACTCCGGCGCATCGCACGGGCCTCCGGAGTCCAGGTCGTGATGGGCGCCGGCTGGTACTCGCCGCGTTTCCATCCCCCGGAGATGGATCGCCGAACGGTCGACGACCTGACAGCCGAGACGGTGCACGACATCGTCGTCGGCGCAGACGGCACGGGAATCCGTTCCGGCGTCATCGGCGAGATCGGTGCCGAGAACCTTCCCCTCACCGACAACGAGTGGAAGATCACCCGCTCGGCGGCACGCGCGGGGCGCATCACCGGGGCTCCGCTCACCTTCCACTGCGGCGGCCACGGCGACGAGCGCCTGCGGGTGCTCGACGCGATCGCCGAAGAGGGTCTCGGCGCGGACCGCGTGGTCTTCGGCCACGTGAACGATCTCGCCGTCGAGCAGGCAGCTGCGCTGCCGCTGCTGCGCCGCGGCGCAACGATCGAGTTCGATTTCCTCGGCACCACCGGCAGCCGTCGGCTGCACCGGCTGCCGATCGGCGATCATCGTGTGGCACGCGGCGTGGCCGAGCTGGTCTACGCCGGCTTCGCCGGTCAGCTCCTGCTCGCCCACGACGTCTGTCAGCGCATCCAGCTGCAGCAGTACGGCGGGCAGGGCTTCACCTACATCTCGGACCACTTCCTTCCTGCGCTCCGCCGCCACGGCGTGCCCGAGGACGCGATCACGCAGATCATGGTCGGCAACCCCGCGCGCCTGCTCGCGTTCGATGCGCCCCGGCCCTGACGTCCCCTCGCCACGCCTGAACCCGGAAGCCGCGCGAGCCGCACCCGCACGGGCGGCTCGCGCGGCCGGTCTCCACGCCCCTCGGGATCGGTGCCGAGGTCAGATCACGTCGTAGCGGAGGCGCCAGGCCGTGTCGCGGTGCTCCCACGCGTACGGCCCGCTGGAGTAGTTCGGCACGCCCTCCGCACTGCGCGGCGAGATGCGCGCGGTCGGGCCGCTCTCGTACACCGCGAGATAGCGCGGACCGGATCCGCCGACGACAGCTCGACGTTCGTAGCGTCCCGCGCGCTGCCAATCCCAGTCATGCAGGACCTCCGGGAGGTGCGTGCCGTTGTAGAAGGCGTTGAACTCCTCGACCTGCTCCGCCGTGGCGTCCGCTGCGGGCGTCATCCCCACCAGCACCAGTTGCGCCCCCTCCGGCTCCGGCGTTCCCACGGTCAGGAAGCGCTCGAACAGCAGCCGCCAGCGCGGAGCGAAACCGACGCCGTCGGGCCAGGGCCGCGCCTCGCGCGCCGCGGTGAACACGTCCGCGTCGAGCTCGAGAGGTACGCGGAAGGCCGCGACGTACCGGGCGCCGATGTCGCCACGGGCGTCCTGCTGCGCGAGGCGCAGCCCCGTCATGGTCGCCGGATCCAGCCCTTCGACCTCCGCGGCGGTGACGAGCGCACGTCGCGCCTCGTCCGCGGGGTCCACATCCTCCGAGGGCACACCGGAGACGGGGTCGACGCCGACCCAGTAGAGCCGGGCGGAGGGGAAGTCGTCGGAATCGTGCGTCATCGTCATCGTCATCGCTCCTGAGGTCGGATCAGCCCAGCAGGCCGCCGGTCGAGGCCAGCCGGATGCCCACGAAACGCAGCTCCGACATCTCCTCCATCGCGTACTCGACTCCCTCGCGTCCGATGCCGCTGAGCTTGCGGCCGCCGAACGGATAGTTGTCCTGCCGGTACCGCGAGGAGTCGTTGATCCACAGCGCACCCACGTCGATCTCACTCGCGGCGCGGAACGCCGTCTGCAGATCGTTGGTGAACAGGCCCGCCTGCAGGCCGAACCGGCTGTCGTTGACGAGGGCGAACGCCTCCTCGATGGTGTCGAAGGCGGCGAGCGTGGCGATCGGCCCGAAGGCCTCCTCGCAGCTCAGCGCCGCCTCGGCCGGGACGTCTCGCAGCACCGTCGGACGGATGGTCCGCTCGTGACACTCCCCGCCGGTGAGCACGGTCGCACCCAGAGACTTCGCCTGATCGATCCACTCGAGCAGCTGCTCGAGATGCGAGGCCGAAGCGAGCGGGCCGATCTCGGTCTCGGGATCCCGGGGATCACCGATCACCATCGCCTGGGCCGCACGGACGAGCTCGGCCGAGAACTCCTCGATGATCGAGGAGTGCACGATGAGCCGCTGCGCCGAGAT
Source organism: Microbacterium sp. MMO-35 (assembly GCF_037147555.1). Taxonomy (NCBI): domain Bacteria; kingdom Bacillati; phylum Actinomycetota; class Actinomycetes; order Micrococcales; family Microbacteriaceae; genus Microbacterium; species Microbacterium sp. MMO-35. Next base: position 245,845 of record NZ_JBBCVH010000005.1, on the reverse strand, counting down.
GCATGCCTGCCCCGAGGAGAGGAACGCACTCGTCGCAAGGGTGCGTGCGGTGGCCACCGGATCCGCGTCCGCGCAGACGACGTTGGCCGCGCTGGAGCCGAGCTCGAGCGTGAGCTTCTTCAGCCCGGCGGTCGCAGCGATCGCGCGGCCGGTGGCGACGCCCCCGGTGACGGTGACCATCCGCACCCGGTCGTCCGTGACGAGCGGCCGCGCGGCGTCGTCGACGGAGCCGATGACCACGTTCAGGGCGCCCGCGGGGAGGCCCGCATCGCGCACGATCTCTGCGAGCATCAGCGCCGAGACCGGCGTCTGATCGGCGGGCTTCATGACCACCGCGTTACCCATCGCCAGTGCCGGCGCGACCTTGTTCGCCGCCAGATTGATCGGCGAGTTCGACGGGACGATCGCGGCGATCACACCGACCGGCACGCGCATCGTGTACCCGAAACGGCCTTCACCCCCGGGCACCGAGTCCATCGGAAGCACCGCTCCGATCGGCATCGTCGCGACGAGATCCGCGGCCATGGAGAACAGCTGGGCGGCTCGTCCGATCTCGCGTCGCGCGTCGCGGACGGGCTTGCCGCCCTCCTCGACGACCGTGTCGACGAGCTCGTCGTGGCGCGCCCGGATGCCGTCGGCGATGCGGCGCAGAGCGGCGGAGCGCTCGTGGGCGGGCAGATGCCGCAGCACCTCGCCGTGGGCGCGCGCGGCGCTGCGGATCGCCGCCTCCACGTCGGCGGGCGAGGCCGAGGCGATCCTCGCGACGACGTGGTCGTCGTAAGGGCTGCGCACGACCAGCGTCGCACCGGAGCCGAGTCGCTCCGCGTTGTCGATCCAGATGCCCCGCTCGCTCATGCCCGGCTCCTCACGTCCATCCCATCCTCGCTGACGATGTCGACCCAGTCCCGTCCCACGAACAATGTGGCGTCGGCGAGCCGGCGTGCCGAACGCACGCTGTCGACGGCCTGCGCCGATCCGTCCGTGCCCCGCTCGACCCCGAGCCGGACGGATCCCGCGAACGTGCCGATCGAGAACTCGCACGCCGGCGCCTGCGCGGACGCGCGCAGCAGCGAGTGCACGGCGCTGCCCTCGATCCCCGCCGCGGCGGCCACGGCGACCGCGCTGGTGATGCCGATCGCCGGGTGGAGCTCGGTCATCGAGACCATGCGGGCCTCGATGTCCGCCCCGGACTCGCTCGCGGCGGGCCCGACGATGCCGACTTTGGGCACCGCCTGTCCCCCGCCGGGCAGACCCATCCGCGCGGCGGCGGCCTGCCGGAATCGCATGAGCCACGGCAGCAGCTCGGCCACCGCGGGCCGTGATGACAGACCGCCCTCGAAGCCGATCTCATCGACCGAGACCAGAGCGGTGGGGGATCCGGCGTCGATCATGGTGCTCAGCACCCGTTTCCCGTCGACGATGAGCACGTCCACGGGACTGCCGGTGGGCAGGGTCCGGCCGTACTCGGACCATGTCGGCGGACTCCAGCGCAGCACGACCCGCACGCCGGGGTACACGGTGCCCGGCACGATCTCGTCGCCGTCATGCGGCGGGACCTGTGCGTCGGGGGTCTGGACGACGGCCTCCAGCACGAGTCCGGAGTGGCGGTTGATGAGAGTGAGCGTGGTGGCCGGCGCGGTGAGCGGCACGAGCCCCTCCTGCACGGCGTAGAGCGCGACGGCCGAGGCGCAGTTGCCGCAGTTGCTGTCCCACTCGACCCGCTGCGTGGCGACGCTGACCTGAGCGAGCTCGTATTCCACGACCCCGTCGAAGGCACCCGCCGCGTCGACGATCATCGCCTTGCTCGTCGTGGACGTGCCGCCGCCGACTCCGTCGATCTGACGCTGGTCCGGTGACCCGAACAGCCGCAGGAGCAGAGCATCGCGCGCCGCGAGGTCGATGGGGAGGTGATCGTCGCGCAGAATCCAGCACTTGCTCGTGCCTCCGCGCATCCACACGGCGGGGATGCGGGCGTCGCGCCTCAGTTCCTCGTCGAGCGCGAGCGTTTCATGTTCCATGTTGCGTTCCTTTGCACACGGTGCGGTACTTGCGTGTACGATTGTACACAATGAAATCCATTCGCTGTCAACCTCGTGCCGAGGCCCGGTTCTCCGGCCTTCGCCGGGGCTGGATCCGCGACGGATCCGGCTTCGGCGCGCATCGGCGACACAGCGACGAATCCCGAGAGGATGGGAGCCATGAGCCTCGAGATCCATCCGGTGTGCGTGGGGCGTATCAACGGCCTGCACATGCCCTCCGTCACCTACCTGCGCGGGTGGGGTGAGCGCTTCGACACCGTGTTCATCATGTTCGCGATCACCGGCGGGGCATCGCCGATCATCGTCGACACCGGACCGCCCGATGCCGACACCGTCAAACGACTGCACGGCCACGATCTGATCCGTGCCGTCGACGAGCATCCGGCCGCCGCCCTCGAGAAGCTCGGCATCGATCCCGCGGAGGTGCGCACGGTCATCAACACCCATCTGCACTGGGACCACTCGTCGAACAACGACCTGTTCCCGAACGCGGAGGTGATCGTGCAGCGCAGCGAGGTCGACTACGCGATCGATCCCGTCGAGTGGCACAACGTGATGTTCGAGCACCTTCCCGGCGTGCAGTCCCCGTGGCGCCGCGCCGAGGACCGGATCCGCACGGTCGAGGGCGACACCGAGATCGCCGAGGGCGTCTCCGTCATCGCGCTCCCGGGACACACCCCCGGCTCGCAGGGCGTGCTGGTGCAGGGCGCCGACCGCCGCTACCTGCTCGCCGGCGACACCGTGAACGCCTACGTCAACTGGGAGGGCGATGCGACCGCCTCCCACATCCCGTCCGGCCTCTACACGAGCATCACCGACTACGCCGCGAGCTTCGCGACGATCGACTCCCTCGACTGCGAGGTGATCCCGAGCCATGATCGCGCCGTGCTCGATCACGGACCGTTCCTCTGATCCGCAGCCCCGCGCAAAGGCTGAGGGCCGGAATGCTCTGCATTCCGGCCCTCAGCCGTTGCGTACCCGTCCCGTCTATGCGCCGACGAGCAGCCTGCGCGGGTTGTCGACGACGATCCGCTCGACGATCTCCGCGTCGACACCGGCCGCGATGAGCTCGCCGCGCATCTCGCGCAGCACATAGGAGTACCCGGGGCCGCCGCGGCGCTCCCGATCGGTGATCCAGCAGACGTCGTGCGAGAGCAGGAGCTTGTCGGCGAGCCCGCGGCGCACCATCTCGACGGTGTTGCGCACGCGCTCCTCCTGCTGGGGGATGTCGAGCGGGCCGTTGCGGTCGTACATCACGAAGGCGCCGCGCCGGGCCAGGACCTCGTGGTAGTCGACGTCGTCGAGTCCGTCGCAGTGGCTCACGGCGACGCGGCGCAGATCGACGCCCTCCTCCTCGAGCACATCGAGCTGCCACAGCCCGACCTTCGAGCGCGTGCCGTGCAGGATGATTCCGAGACCGGTCCTGCGGTGCGCACGGGCGCTCGCCCGCAGAGCCCGCTCCTCGACGGCGGAGAGCCACTCGCGATCGGCGCCGATCTCTCCGATGACACCGGGGCGGATGCCGTCGGTGCCGTTCTCGATGTCGTCGACGAGCCGCTCCGTGAGGACGGCCACGCTGAGCTTGTTGAAGTCCTCCTCGTAGAAGGGCTCGCGATACCAGCCGGATCCCATCACGATGTGCACGTCCGACTCGACGGAAGCCTGCAGCAGCTTGTGCGGGTCGCGCCCGAGGCCGCCGCTCGTGCAGTCGACGATCGTGGCGCCGCCCGCCGCCTTGTAGGAGCGCAGGTCGTTGACGGCCTCGTAGAGGTCCATCATGAACGACGCCTTCTGCCGGTTCACCCGGTACATGTCCGAGACGATGTGCTCATGCGGCATCGTCGGCCCGAGGGCGCGCGCGGACACGGGGCCCCGCACCGTCTGCACGGTCTGTCCGGCCTGTGAGGTCATCGTCTGCTCGCTCTCCCGGGGCGCATCCCCGCTCCGCTGCGTCGTCGCGGGATCCCGCCGATCCCGGCGACTGCTCCGATCATGCCCGGCACGGCTCAACCCGCGACGGCGGCGTGCAGCGCCTCGCCGAAGATCTGCACCGCACGATCGACATCCTCCGCCTCGACCACGAGCGGCGGGACGATGCGCATCGTGTCGCGGTCGATGCCGCAGGTGAGGATGAGCAGCCCTCGCGCATACGCCTCCTTCTGCACCCGCGCCGCGAGCGCCGTTCCGACCGATCCGTCGGCATGGCGCAGTTCGACTCCCACCATGAGGCCCAGTCCGCGCACCTCGTGCACCTCCGCCACGCCCTCCGAGACGGCGCGCAGCCCGTCGATCAGCCGTTGGCCCTGCACCGCGGCGTTGTCGACGAGCTCCTCCTGCTCGTACACGTCGAGCGTGGCGAGGGCTGCAGCAGCGGTGACGACGTGGCCGGAGAACGTGCCTCCCATGGATCCCGCCCAGGCCTTGTCCATGAGCTCCTTCGACGCGGCGAGCGCCGAGATCGGCAGGCCGGACGCCATCCCCTTCCCCATCACGATCATGTCGGGGCGCGCATCGAAGTGCTCGAACGCCCAGAAGCGTCCCGTGCGTCCCCAGCCGGCCTGGATCTCGTCGAAGATCAGCAGGATCCCATGGGCGTCCGCACGCTCTCGCAGCCCGTCGAAGAACCGCTTCGTGCCCGGAACGTAGCCGCCCTCGCCCTGAATCGCTTCCACGAGGAAGGCAGCGGTATCCTGCGGGATCGAGATCGTGGCGAGGATGCGGTCGAGCTGCTCGAGCGCGTGATCGGTCGCGTCGCCCTGGACCGACCGCAGACGCGCCGGCGCCGGGTAGGGTGCGAACACCACGCCGGCCATGAGCGGACTGATGCCTGCACGCACTTTCGCCGTCGACGACGTGAGCGAGGCCGCTCCCATCGTGCGCCCGTGGAACCCGCCCTCGAAGGCGATGATGTTGGGGCGTCCGGTCGCCTGTCGCGCCAGGCGCACCGCCGTCTCGACCGCCTCGGCACCGATGTTGCCGAACCACATCCGGTCGATGCCCTCGGGCAGATACGGTCCGAAGCGCTCCAGGAAATCGAGCGTCGGACGGTTCAGCCCGAGGCTCGAGGCGGGGAGCAGGATCTTCGCCACCTGGTCCTGGATGGCCTGCACCACGTGGGGATGGCTGTGCCCGGTGCTCGTCACCGCGATTCCTGCGGCGAAGTCCAACAGCTCGGTGCCGTCCTCGAGGTGCAACCGCACCCCGGAACCTCGATCGATCACACCGCCGGTGAACTGGGCCAGATTCTCTGCGAGTCGCAGCATGTCTTCTCTCTTCTCGGGTCTTGCGTTCTTCTGCGTCCGGTCGCGTCAATCGCGTGCGAATGCGCCCTCGCGGGCCGTGAACTCGGGGGAGGCGACGAGCGGGAAGTCGGTGAGCTCGGCGATCTCGTTGAAGCTGAAGCCGTCTGCGATGCGCTCCACGACGAACCGCTCGCCGTTCCAGCGGAAGACCGCCAGGTCCGTCACCACGATGTCCACGCACGCAGGTCCGGTGAGGGGGTAGTCGCACTCGGCGACGAGTTTGTGCGCGCCGTTCTTCGCGGTGTGCGTCATCATCACCATGACGGTTCCACCGCCGGCGACGAGATCCATCGCGCCCCCGATGCCGCCGCCGACCATCGCCGGCTGGCTCCAGTTCGCCAGGTTCGCGTGCGCGTCGACCTGGAATCCCCCCAGAACGACCGCGTCCACGTGGCCGCCGCGCACCATCTCGAACGCGGTGACGCTCTCGAAATAGGATCCGCCGGGACGCAGACGCACGTATTCCCCGCCGGCGTTGTAGAGCGCGGGGTCGTAGTCCTCCTCCGCGGCGGCCTCTCCGTAGCCGAGGACGCCGTTCTCGCCGTGCAGGGTGACATCCCGCCCGGCGATGTGGTTCGACACGAGCGTGGGCATGCCGACCCCGAGGTTGACGTAGCTGCCCTCTGGGATGAGGCCGGCGGTGATCTTCGCCATCTCGCCGCGGGTCCAGCCTCTCTTGCCGTTGTACTCCTGCGCCGCGTCGCTCCCTGCACCGGGTCGGGCCGCCCAGAACCGCGGCTTGACGTCGGCCGTCTGCAGCACGACCCGGTCGACGAAGATGCCGGGCAGGTCGATCGACTCCGGCGGCAGCGCACCCTCGACGATCTCATCGACCTCGGCGATCGCGATCTGCGCGCCTTTCGCGAAACTCGGCATGAAGTTGCGTCCGACGCCGGCGAAGTCCAGGTTGCCGAAGCGGTCGGCCCGGCGCGCCCGGATCAGGGCGTAGTCGACCGGAAGCGCCTTCTCCAGTACATAGTCGACGCCGTCGATCGTGCGCACCTCCTTGCCCTCGGCGACCACCGTGCCGACGCCGGTGCGGGTGAAGACGGCGCCGATGCCTGCGCCTGCCGCACGCAGCCGCTCGACAAGGGTGCCCTGCGGCACGAGCTCGACCTCGATGTCACCGGCGGCGATCTGCTGCTCGGCGGGCGAGCGGTCGCCGCTGGCCCGAGCCGAGAACGAGACGATCAAGCGCTTGACCTGATGGTTCTCGATGAGGGTCATCGACCGGTAGGGTCCCTCTCCCAGAGAGTTCGCGACGATGCACAGCTCCTTCGCCCCCTGGGCGCGCAGCGCGACGGTGAGGCTGGAAGGGAAGCTCTGCGTGAGCCCGAAGCCCGCGACCGCGATGGTCGCGCCATCCGGAACATCTGCGACCGCGGCCTCGGGGGAAGGGAAGATCTTGTCGTTCGGCATGATGGTGCTCTCTCTTCAGCGCGTGCGCGCGGGACGGAATCGCGGGACGACGTGCCCGTCTCCGGCGTGGAAGACCACTTCGACCGGATCGTCGATGCGGATGTCGTCGACCTCGCAGTCGACGATGTTCGTCATGATGGTCGGCCCCTCCTCGAGGGTCACGTAGGCGACGAGGTACGGTGCCGCCTCGCGCCAGGGGCCGTAAGCGCGGCGGATCACGGTGAAGCTGTAGACCGTGCCGCGGCCGGAGCCCGTCTCCCACACAGTGCGATCGCTGTGGCAGAACGGGCAGATCGGGCGCGGGTACCAGTGCGCCTCGCCGCACTCCTCGCAGCGCTTGATGAGGAACCGGCCCTCCGCGGCGGCCGTCCAGAACTCGGCGGTGTCCGGGTTCGGGGCCGGTGCCGGCACAGGCAACGTGGCGTCCGTGATGATCTCGCTCATGCGTCTTCCCTTCCGAGGATCATGGTGGCGCTGCGCATCCGGGTGCCGAGGAAGCCGCCGTTGCCGTGCACGAGGGCGAGCCCGGCATCGTGCAGCTGCACGCCTTCGTTCGCCTCGCCGCGCAGCTGGCGCACCGCCTCGATGAGCTTCGTCACGCCTCCGCGCCCACCGGGGTGGTTGTTGGCGAGCCCGCCGCCATCGGTGTTGACCGGAAGCCGGCCGAACGGCGCGACGAGCGCGCCATCCATCACGAAGCGCCCGCCCTGACCGCGCTCGCAGAAACCGAGGTCCTCGAGCATCTGGATCACGGTGAAGGTGAAGCTGTCGTAGATCGACGCGTAGTCGATGTCCTGCGGAGTGAGCCCGGCCTGCTCGAAGGCGCGCGCGCCGGACCAGATCGCCGACGAATAGGTGAGATCGACCTTCCCGCCGTTGACGATCTTGCCCGCCTCGCCGTGACCGAGCACGCGCACCGCGCGGCGCCCGAGGCCGAGGTCGCGGGCGATCTCCGCCGTCGTGACCACGATCGCTCCGCCGCCGTCCGTGACGACGCAGCAGTCGTCGCGGTGCAGCGGGTCCGCCAGCATCGGCGAGTTCAGGACGTCGTCGACGGTGACCCGCTTCTTCAGGAAGGCGTTCGGGTTGAAGGAGGCGTGGATGGAGGCGGCGACCTTGACCTCGGCGAGCTGGGCGCTGGTCGTGCCGAACTCGTGCATGTGCCGTTTGGCAGCGAGGGCGTAATTGCCCACCGGGCCGTTCCACCCCGCCATTCTGTCCTCGAAGCCGTCCTCGGGGACGGTGAGGCCTCCGCCGCCGGACTGCTCGCCGGTGCGGGACTTCCCGGCGAGGGTGACGAGCGCCACGCGGCAATCGCCCGCGGCGATCGCGGCCAGCGCGTGCGCGACGTGATAGATCGGCGCGGATCCGCCCGTCTCGGTCGAGTCCATGTAGCGCAGGTTGCGCAGCCCCATGTAGTCGGCCATGGAGATCCAGCCGTTCCCCGGCGCGTCGTTCCCGCAGAAATAGCCGTCCACATCGTCGAGCGTGAGCCCGGCATCGGCGAGGGCGCCCAGCGCCACCTCCGTGTGGATCTGCGCCAGCGACTTGTCCGGCAGCTCTCGGCCCGGGTGCTCGTATGCACCCACGATGCGGATCGAATCCCACCGTCCCATTCGTGTTCCTCTCCTTCTTCGCTTGTCGTCGTTCTCGTCAGGGGCGCGTGGCGACCGGATCGGCCGGCACATCCGTCCCCGCCAGGACCTCGTAGACGATCGCGTGGCGCCCCAGCTCCGCCCCCGCGAGGTCCGTGGCGGCGGCGATGCTGTCCGCCTCGAGCAGATCCATCACCCGGGGCGACGACGTGCCCTCTGCGTTCAGGTCGTGGATCAGCTGGTACCGACCCGCCCGCGGGATCCCTCCGCCACAGCGAAGAGCCTCCAGGGACGGCGGATCCTCGTCCGTCCCCCATGCGATCAGCACGAGCGCCGCCGATCGGCGCTTGCCGCTCCCGGCCGCCGGCGCGTCCCCGGCTGCCGCCACCCGGCGATACAGGCCCCGCCCCCGTCCGCGCAGGGCATGCGGGAACAGCGGAGGCAGTGCGCTGAAGAGCGGCGCCGGTCCGGATGCGTTGCGCGCGGCGTAGGCCTGGATCCCCGCTTCACCGTGGACTCCGTAGAGCGCCGTCCACCGTGCGGCCGCGTACCCGGTGCCCGTGGCGGGCGAGACACGCCCGCCACGGACCGCGGTGACGAACCCGGGGTTCTCCCGCAGGACCTCGCCGATGTGCACGTCGCTGTAGAACGCGTCGAGCCTCTCGAACTCGTCCGAGCCTTCCTCCACAGAGGCATCGGTCCACAGCGCGTAGAGATGATCTCCGCCGATCGTGGCCGCCGAGGTCCTGGTCATGATCCGTCAGCTCCTCGTCGTCACTTCCGATGCCAGAGCATGATGGAGGTCAGCGACGGCGGATTGATCACGATGCCCGCCATGTCCTGCTTCGCGAACCAGAGGTTCTTCGGCATGACCCCCGTGATCAGCAGGGCGTTCTCCACGACGTATCGGTTGACGTCCTGCCATGCCTTGGCGTTCTCCGGGGTGTCCGCCGTCTCGTGCTGGGCCACGTCGATCAGGCGGTACAACTCCGTGTAGTCGGAGTTGGCCAGCCAGGAGCTGTTCGGATCCAGGATCGCGGTCACCGTCGGGCCGACGGGGGCGAGGATCGCCGAGAACGCGTTGACCGGCCATACCTGCGCCTCGAGCTTGGTGCCCCACATGCTCGGGTCGAGCACGAGCGGCTGCATCGTGACGCCGATCTTGGCCCACTCCGCCTGCAGCACCTGAGCGATCTCCTTGTTGCCCTCGACCGGGCCGACGAGCATCTCGCCCACGTCGAAGCCGTCCGGGTAGCCCGCTTCGGCCAGCAGCTGCTTCGCCTTTGCCGGGTCGTAGGGGTACCGCTCGACGAGATCGGGAGCGTAGCCCTCCGAGCCCTCGATGAACAGTTGCTGGTTGTAGACCACGTTGTCGCCGAAGATGCCTGCACCGGCCTTGTGCCAATCGACCGCATACATGAGCGCTTGGCGCACCCGCAGGTCCTTGAGCGCGGGCACGATCTCGCCCTTCAGATCCCCGAAGACGATCGGACGGGCGGATCCCGGACCCTCCACCACCTGCAGGCCGGCGTCCTTGGCCGACTTGACCTGACGCAGGGACCCGGCCGCCACGTCGATCTGTCCGGTGCGCAGGGCAGCGAGACGGGTCTGCTCCTGGGGCATGACCTTGAGCACGATCTTGTCCCAGCGCACCTCCGCCTTGTCGTAGTAGTTGGGGTTGGGCGTGTAGACGTAGGTCGAGTTGGTGACCGTGCTCTTCGTGTCGAGGATGTAAGGGCCGGCACCGGCGGTCTCGAGCTTGAGCTTGTCCGGGTCCTTGAGCGCGGCGGGGTTGGTGATCCAGCCCAGCGAGGTGAAAGCAGTCGTGAACGCCCAGGGCAGGCTCGGGCGCGGCTTGTCCGCTTGCAGGTGCACCACGACCTCGTGCTCCGTCGGCGTCTCGAACGTCGCCCCACCCAGCCAGTACTGCGAGTACGCCGTCTGCAGCGCGTACTGCCAGTACGCGATCACGCCCGCGGCGGTCACCGGCGACCCGTCGCTGAACTTCGCATCGTCGCGCAGCTCCAGCTTCAGCGTGGTGTTGGTGTCGTCCAGCCACTCCCACTTCGTGGCGAGACTCGGGGCGAGCTTGCCCTTCGCATCGATCTCGATGAGCGGCTGATAGGCCGGGGCGAGGAAGTTGTTGGTCAGGCCGGCACGGGACAGGCTTCCGGCGTCGAAGCTCGCCGGCGCTCGGGTGAGGCCGACGGTGAGCGTTCCGCCCTTGCCGCCGCCCGCGGAGGAGTCGGCTTTGCCGCCGCCTCCGCCGCCGCAGCCGGTCAGAGCCAGTGCACCGGCCAGCACGGTCGCGACAAGCGCAGCCACCGCTTTTGTTCTCGTGAATCGCATGTGTTTCTCCTGAAGTCCGCTTTCATCACTGAAGGGAACCGAGCGACTCGACACCGAGCCGCTCGAAACGGGGCGAGGGATTCGCGCCGAGATGGCGGGCGAAGAAGCGCAGGGCGCTCTCCGTCTCATGAGCGGGCACGTCGAGGTGGCCGCCCGCATTCGCGTGCAGTGCCTTCTCGTCCGAACCCAGGTCGTCGTACAGGGTGAGAGCCGCATCGCGTGGCACGAGCTCGTCGTCCCACTGCAGCCGGAACTCGACGGGTATCCGCACCCGCGTCGCGCTCTCGTCCACCGAGTCGCGACGCAGCAGCCCCAGCACGGCGGCGGTCACGCGGTCGTCGGCAGCGAGGAAGGGGATCCCGATGAGGCTTCCGAGCGCGACGCCGAGAAATCCCACCGGCCCCGCCGCATCCACCTCGTCGAGCTGCTGCAGCGCGTCGAGCGTCGCATGCCATTCCGCGACTCCCTGAGGCGCGATCTCGGCGTGGAACAGATCTGCGGCCGTCCCCATGTCGCCGACCGCGGCGCGCACGGCCATGTCGTCGATGAGCTCCCAGTGCCGTGAGGTGCGATGCCGCCCGCCGTGACACGGCGCGTCGATCGCCACCACCGTGTACCCGGCACGTGCGTAGGCGTGTCCGAGTGCGATGACGTCCGGCTTGGTCCGGTTCTGCCGCTCCGCATGGCCGATCAGCAGCAGCGGGGCGGCGCCGATCGCGTCGTCCGCGGTCCACAGCGCGCCGGTGGCCTCGCCGACGACGATCTGTCGTTCCCGGATTCCGCCGGTGACGGATTCGGAGAGGGTCTGCATGGTCATGTGCTGTCCGTCACTTCCGGTACCAGAGCATGATCGAGCTCATCGAGGGGGCGTTCATCACGATCCCGCCGATGTCCTTCTTCGCGAAGATCGACGTCGTCGGCATGACGCCGGCGAGATAGAGCACGTTCTCCGCGGCGTAGCGGGCGACGTCCTGCCATGCCTTGCGGCTCGCCTCCGTGTCCGCGGGTGTCCGCTGGGCGGTGTCGATGAGTGCGTAGAGGCCGCTGTAGTCGGACTGCGACAGCCAGGTGCTGTTCGAGTCGAGCAGCGCAGAGATCGTCGGTCCCACCGGCGCCGAGATCGACGAGTACACGTTCAACGGCCAGGCGTGCGCGTTGATCTGCGTGCTCCAGGCTGCCGGGTCGAGCACCAGCGGCTGCACCGTGACGCCGATCTTCGCCCATTGCGCCTGCAAGACCTGGGCCAGGTCGGCGTTGCCCGGGACCGGCCCGACGATCATCTGGCCCGCATCGAACCCGTCCGGATAGCCCGCCTCGGCGAGCAGCCGCTCCGCCTTCTTCGGATCGTACGGGTGCAGGTCCACCAGATCGGGCAGATAGCCCTCGGACCCCTCGGCGAAGATCTGCTGGTTGTAGATCACGTCGTCGCCGAAGATCCCCGCACCGATCGACTTCCAGTCCACCGCATACGCGAGCGCCTGCCGCACCCGCAGATCGGCGAGCGCCGGAACGGTCTTCCCTTCCAGATCGCCGAAGATGATCGGTTTGCCGCCCCCGGCTCCGAGGACGACCTGCAGCCCGGCATCGCGAGCCGCCTTGACCTGACGCTGCGCTCCGGCGGCCACGTCCACCTGTCCGGTGCGCAAGGCAGCGAGACGGGTCTGCTCCTGAGGCATGACCTTGAGCACGATCTTGTCCCACTTGACGAGGGCCTTGTCGTAGAAGTACGGGTTGGGCGTGTAGACGTAGGTCGAGTTGGTGACCGTGCTCTTCGTGTCCAGGACGTAAGGCCCCGCACCGGCGGCCTCGAGCTTGAGCTTGTCCGGGTCCTTGAGCGCGGCGGGGTTGGTGATCCAGCCCAGCGACGAGAACGAGGTCGTGAACGCCCAGGGCAGATTCGGGCGCGGCTTGTCCGCTTGCAGATGCACCACGACCTCGTGCTCCGTCGGCGTCTCGAACGTCGCCCCACCCAGCCAGTACTGCGAGTACGCCGTCTGCAGCGCGTACTGCCAATAGGCGATCACGCCCGCGGCGGTCACCGGCGACCCGTCGCTGAACTTCGCATCGTCGCGCAGCTCCAGCTTCAGCACCGTGTTGGTGTCGTCCAGCCACTCCCACTTCGTGGCGAGACTCGGGGCGAGCCTGCCCTTCTCATCGATCTCGATGAGCGGCTGATAGACCGGGGCGAGGAAGTCGTTCGACAGGCCGGAACGGGCGATGCTTCCGGCATCGAAGCTCGCCGGCGCCCGGGTCAGGGCGACGGTGAGCGTTCCGCCTCTCCCGCTCTTGCTCGATCCGGTCGCCGTCCCGGACGAACCGGAACTGCAGCCTGCGGCAGTGATCACGAGGGCGCCGGCGAGCAGCGCCGCTCCCAGGGCTCGCACGAGCCGGAGTCGCGGGAAACGCATAAGTACCTCTCAGGGGGGATGGATCGGCCGTGGGAACGGGCGCCCTCACACGGCGTTCGCGGCGCGCTGACGGAGGCTCTCGGCCCGATCGGGAATGGCGGCGATGAGTTTTCGGGTGTACTCGTGCTGAGGATCGGCGAACACCTTTTCGGTGCTCCCCTGCTCCACGATTCGTCCCCGGTAGAGGACGTAGACGCGATCGCACATGAGCCGCACGACGTTCATGTCGTGCGAGATGAACAGGTAGGCGAGCTCCCGCTCCCGCTGCTTCGCGGTGAGGAGGTTCAGCACCTGTCCGCATACCGAGGCGTCCAGAGAGCTGACCGGCTCGTCGCACACGATGAGCGCGGGGTCGGAGATGAGGCTGCGGGCGATCGCGACGCGTTGCAGCTGGCCGCCGGAGAGTTCGCGCGGGTATCGGCGCGCATACGACGGATCCAGGCCCACACCGGCGAGCGCCGCGCTCACGAGTCCGTCGCGCCCCGGCTTCGCGCCTCCGCCGGCCGCCGTCAACGGCTCGAGGAGGCTCCAGGCGATCGGCTTGAACGGATTGAACGCCCGATACGGGTTCTGCAGCACGACCTGCACGGGCCCAGGCTCGTGCGACCGGCGTCCGCGCAGGGCGACGTCCTCGCCGAGCACCTGCACGGACCCCTCCGCCGGCGGCTGGAGACCCAGCACCGCGTTGCCGATCGTGGATTTGCCCGACCCGGACTCGCCGACCAGACCGACCGTCTCGCCCGGAGCGATGTCCAGTGTGATCCCCTGCACCGCCCGGAACGTGCGCCCGAAGCCCTGACGGTAGTCGATCGCCAGATCCTCGATACGGAGGACGTTCCGCCGGGTGGGGGAAGCCGTCCCCTCGACGGTGTTCTCAGCCACGATCGGCCTCCTCTGCGTTCGGGTCGTCGCCGATGACGGACACGGGCCGTGCGATCGTCCGCACCGCGCCGACGAGGGCTGCGGCTTCGGAGGCGACCTCGCGCACGGTGATGCAGCGTGCGATGACGGCGCCGTCCCGGCGTACGGCTCGTGCGCCGGGTTCGGCGCAGGCCGCCGTGGCCAGCCCGCAGCGCGCACGGAAGCGGCAGCCGTCGGGCCACGTTCCCGGATGTGGCACGGTGCCCTCGATGAGCGGGAACGGCTCACCGCGCTCGACCCCGTGCAGACCGCAGTCGAGCAGGCGGCGCGTATACGGATGACGGGGACGGGTGACGACGTCCAGGGTCGGGCCGTGCTCGACCACGTCGCCCGCATACAGCACGAGCAGCTTGTCGCAGAGCGCCGGCACGATGTTCAGGTCGTGCGTGATGAGGATGAGGCTCAACCCCTTCTCGCGCTTGATCTGCTCGAGCAGCTGCAGGATGCCGTGCTGCACGGTCACATCGAGGGAGGTTGTCGGCTCGTCGGCGATGAGCACGTCGGGGTCGCCGGCCAGTGCCAGCGCGATGCACACCCTCTGCGCCATCCCGCCCGAGAGCTCATGGGGGTAGCGCGACATCACGCGCTCCGGCTCATGCAGCTGCACGGAGCGCAGCAGCTCGATCGCTCGCTCGCGCGCGGCCGACTTGGACAGATCGCTGTGACGACGGATCGTCTCGATCATCTGGTTGGACACTCTGTAGCAGGGATCCAGGCCCACCATCGGGTCCTGCGAGACGTAGCCGATCCGGCGGCCCCGCAGCTGCTGCATGCGGGACTTGCTCGCCGTCGTCAGGTCCTCGCCGTCGAAGACGACCTCTCCGCGATCCACGGTGATGTTGGCGGGCAGCAGCCCGAGCAGGGCCAGGGTGGTCACCGATTTCCCGCAACCGGACTCTCCGACGATGCCGATCGACTCGCCGGGCTGCAACTCGAAGCCGAGATCGGTGACGAGCGGCGCCGCAGGCTCCGTTCCGCTCGCGGCGCGGCTCAGCCCGAGGCCGCGAACACGCAGCAGCGCGGTCGGGGACGGAGCGACCACGATCGACTCCTCGGCGTCGACCGATCCGACGCTCACCTCGAGCGATTCGCCTCGCCTCGAACGCCGGCGCGGTGTCGTCGCCGCGGCCACGATGTCCCGCGCAGCGTCTCCGATCGTGATGAAGCAGACGACGAGCGATCCGATCGCGACCGCCGGCGGCACCATCATCCACGCGGCCTCCGAGATGACCATCTGGGCGTCCTGCAGCATCCCGCCCCAGCTGGCCTGCGGCGGCAGGACACCGAAGTTCAGGAAGGCGAGGCCGCTCTGGATGATCAGCGCGAAGGCCGCCATGAGGCTCAGATTGACCACCACCGGCGGAAGTGCCGTCGGCAGGATGTGGCGCAGCATGATCAGGCCCTTGCGCACGCGCGACACCTCGGCGAAGCGCACGTAGAGCTCCTGCGACGCCTGCAGGCTCATCGCCCGCGCGATCCGGAACAGCGACGGCGAGAAGAGCAGACCGAGCGTGATCATGGCCGCAGTACGCGCGGAGGGGTCGATGGCGAACAGCAGCAACAGGATGATGAGGCTCGGCAGCGCGAGGATGATGTCTGCCAGCCGCGAACTGACCGCATCGAAGGCGCCTTTGAGGTACCCCGCCGCGATCCCCGTGGGGAGTCCGACGAGCACCGCGACGAGGGTCACCTGCACGATGCCGACGAAGGCGTCGGTGCCGCCGTAGAGCAGCCGGCTGAGGATGTCGCGCCCGAGCGGATCCGTGCCGAGCCAGTGCGCGGCGGAGGGGCCGGCGAGCACGTTGCCCAGGTCCTGATCGTTGTACCCGTAGGGGGCGATCACCGGAGCGAGCAGGCACAGGATCGCCAGCAGCAGGACCCAGCAGGCGGCGACGATTCCGGCGGGATGCTCGCCGATGCGCTCGAGGAGCGCAGGGCGGCGATAGGGCACCTTGAGCGCGGCGGTGGTGGGGCGCGGCGGCGCAGGGCGTGCGGTGGTCATCGACCGCCTCCTCGGAGTCGGGGATCCAGAAGCGCGTAGGAGGCGTCCGTGACGAAGTTGATGATGACGACGCCGAGGGTGAAGTACAGGGCGCAGCCGAGCGTGACCGGCAGGTCGTGCTGAGTGACGCCCTCGAACAGCGCCAGCCCGACACCCGGCAACGCGAAGATCTGCTCGACGAGCACGGTCCCCCCGATCAGGGTGATCGCATTGAGTCCGATCGCCGTCACCACGGGGATGAGCGAGTTCCGCAGCGCGTGCTTGAACAACACGCTCCCGGGGTGCAGGCCGCGCCCCTGCAGACTCCGGATGAAGGGCGCGGACAGGGTCGACTTCATCTGGTCGCGCGTGAGCTTGGCGATGCTCGTGATCATCGCTGTCGCGATCGCCGCAACCGGCAGCACGAGGGACCGCAGCCACTGCCCCGGATCCTCCGAGGGCTGCACGTATCCCGACGCAGGGAACCAGCCGAGGTTCACTGCGAAGACGTTGATGAGCAGCAGGCCGAGGACGAAACTCGGCACGGCGATGCCTGCCACCGAGAGTGCGTTTGACCATGCCTCCCCGGATCCCTTGCGCACACCGCTGGCGACGCCCAGACCGAGCCCGACGACGATCGCGACTGCGAGGGCGAGGGCGGCGAGGCCGAGGGTCACGGGCACCCGCTGCTCCAGGACCACGCTCACCTTCTGCCCCGTCAGGTAGGAGGTGCCCAGGGATCCGTGAAGCAGGTCTCGGAACCACTCGAAGTAGCGCACCGGCAAGGGGCGGTTCAGGCCGTACTGCTCTTCGACACGCTGGATCTCCGCCGGTGTCGCGGCCTCTCCGAGGATCTGCTGGGCGACGTTCCCGGGGGTGAGCACCTGCAGCACGAAAGCGATGCTCGGCACCACGATGATCAGCACGATCGACATCAGGATGCGGTTGCCGAAGAAGATCACGAGCCTAGGCATGGACGTCGGCCCCCGTCTGCGCGATCGACGCGAATCCTCGCGCCGGCCGCCGATGGCCGTGGTGTGAAAGCCGCATCGCTCCCTCATTCGTTCCGTGATTCGGAAGACGCCGACCGGGCGGGACGTTGTGCCCCTCTGAGGGTCTCCGGGTCATGGATCCGGGTACCTGGCGCCGTTTGTCGTACCGCGACCGTGGCGTCAGAAGGCGTCTCGGCGTCGGTATGGGGCCACTGTACGTTATGAATGCAATAGCACGCAACTGTATCCAATGGGATATTTACCCTGCCGCTCTCCCTAGGCAACCCCACGACAAGGCACTTCCCGTTGATCGGAGCGCGGAACCACCGCCACCACACTCCGCCGTGGACAGCCGTGCTCGCTTGTATGCAATAGGACCGGCGCGATATCGTTCTCTGACGCCCGACGGGGGTCCGGTAACGGAAAGGGCGCGCATCGCGCGCGCCGGAGTGGGAGGAATACCGTGACGGTGTCCGCGTACGACGGGATCCGGGAGCTGATCCTCACCAACGCCCTGCCCGCGAACGAGCCGCTCGTAGAGACCGCCCTCGCCGAGCAGTTCGGAGTGAGCCGCACGCCGATCCGCGACGCCCTGCGTCGACTCGAGCAGGACGGCCTCGTCGAGCGCTTCGGCCGGGGTGTCCGGGTGCGCGAACTGAGCCCCGAGGAGATCCTCGAGATCTACGAAGTGCGCGAGACCCTGGAGGCGGCAGCCGCCCGTGCGGCGGCCAACCGGCGCACCGAACTGGACCTGTCCCGCCTCGCAGCGATCCACGAAGAGATGCTCGCCCTGGGCGAGAACCTCGACGAGCGAGTCGCCCTGAACAACCGCTTCCACGAGACACTGTGGCAGGCCAGCCACAACAGCACGCTCCAGGAGTCGATCGGGCGACTCATCATGCGGCTTCGCCGGCATCCGCACACCACCCTCGAGTACCCCGGGCGGTGGGAACGAGTGCTCACCGAGCACCAGGAGATGCTCGACGCGATCCGCGACCGGGAGGCGGATCGCGCCGCCGAGATCGCCACGGTGCACATGAGTGCCGCTCGGGACGTGCGGCTGCGCATCTACGCGACCAATCCTGACGGCCTCCGCGGACAATGACCCGCTGACATCGCCCCGTCGCGGACCGAGGAGCACCGTGCCCTCGGTCCGCCTTCTTGCTTTTCATTGTATACATCTGTAGCCTGTCGCGTACGTCAGTACTCGAATCAATGACGACACGAGGAGCGCTCATGACGACGACCAGACCCATCCCCCACGACGACCCGATCACCCCCCGCTCCGGCATGCCGCGCCGGAGCGCGCTGCGCACCCTCGCGGGCGGCGCCGGCGCCCTCGCCCTGGGAGCCGCCGGCGCGATGATCTCCGCCCCCTCGGCCCGTGCCGTCGGAGGGAGGGTCGCCGCTGCGCCGGACGGCGGCCGCGGCCATGGACGCATCACGCGCTACGACGCTCAGACGACATGGAGGCCGATGCCGGAGGACGCCGCCGCGCAGCGCGATGTGCAGATCCGTCCCGGTGTGCGGCTGCGGGTGTGGGACACCGGAGGGCGCGGACCCGTGATCGTGCTGCTGCACCCGTACAGCGGCAGTGGCGAGGTGTTCGGCTATCAGCACGCCGCCTTCGCCCGGGCCGGCTATCGATCGATCTCCTTCTCCCGACGAGGATTCTTCGGCTCGGACGCCGGCCCCTCCGACGACACCGGCACGGTCGCCGGAGACCTGCAGCTGCTGGCCGACGCGCTCGACCTGAGGCGCTTCCACCTCGTCGGCACCGCCGCCGGCGGCTTCGGCGTCTTCGACTACGCCCTGTCCCATCCGGAGCGCCTGCGCAGCGCCGCCGTCGCATCGACCCTCGCCGGCATCTCCGAGCCGGACTGGACCGCGGTCACCACCGCCCTCCTGCCTGCGCAATGGAACTCGCTGCCCGGGGCCTTCCAGGAGCTCGGCCCTTCGTATCGCGCCGCGAACCCGGACGGCGTCGCGCAGTGGCAGCACTATGAAGAGCGCTCCAAGCCAGCAAACGTGGTGCAGGCAGCGGGCCGGACCATCACCTGGGCGGCGGTCGAGAGCATCACGACGCCTCTCCTCGTCCTGAGCGGAGACGCCGATCTGTACATGCCGCCATCGCGCATGCGGACGATCCTCGAGCACGTCCGCGACGGCGAGGGCGCGCTGATCAGCGAAGCAGGGCATGATCCCTTCTTCGAGCAGCCCGATGCGTTCAACACGGCGATCCTTAGTTTCATCCGCCGACGCTGAGGGTCACCGGAAGGCCATCCCAGCTGTGCCGCGTACCCTGGTCCGGTGACCTCCTCGCCCGCGCTCGCCCGCGCCGAATCGCTCATCCGGTCCATCCCGGACTACCCCGAACCCGGCATCCTGTTCCGCGACATCACGCCGCTGCTCGCGGACCGCGAGGCGCTGCACGCGACAACGGACGCCCTCGTGGCCCCGTTCCTCGGGTCCTTCGACGTCGTGGCCGGGATCGAGGCGCGCGGGTTCATCCTCGCCGGAGCGGCCGCGATCGCCGCCGGCACCGGGTTCGTGCCGATCCGCAAGGCCGGTAAGCTGCCGCTGCCCGCGGCCTCCGTCGACTACGCGCTCGAGTACGGCACCGCCACGATCGAGATGCACGACGACCTGGCCGCCGGATCCCGGATCCTGCTCATCGACGACGTGCTCGCGACCGGCGGCACCCTCGCGGCCGGCCGGCGCATCGTCGAGGAGCTCGGCTACACGGTCGCGGGGATCTCGGTGCTCTTCGAGATCGACGGGCTCGGCGGCCGCGACGTGGTGGGCGACGTGCACACCGTGTTCCGCAGCTGAACGCACCCCGGACCCCCCGCCGACGCCCGGCAGGACGGCCCGCGCCCGGGCGGTAGACTGGTGTCGCCCCCGCCCGCGACTTCCTGGAGCCACGCATGCCCACCATCGTCGTCGACGTCATGCCCAAGTCCGAACTGCTCGACCCGCAGGGCAAGGCCGTCTCCGGGGCGTTCGCCCGCACGGGCGTGACCGCGTTCAGCGACGTCCGCATCGGCAAGCGCTTCGAGCTCACCGTCGACGGCGAGGTCACCGACGCCGTGCTCGCCGAGGCCCGCCGCGTCGCCGAAGAGGTGCTCTCCAACTCGGTGATCGAGGACGTCGTCGCCGTCTCCGTGAGCGGCGCCGAGGCCGCCGAATGACCGTTCGGATCGGGGTCGTCACCTTCCCCGGTTCCCTCGACGACCGCGACGCCCAGCGCGCGGTGCGCATCGCCGGCGCCGAGCCGGTCGCGCTCTGGCACGGCGCGCACGACCTCGACGGGGTCGACGCCGTGATCCTGCCGGGCGGCTTCAGCTACGGCGACTACCTGCGCTCGGGCGCGATCGCCGCACTCTCGCCGATCATGACCGAGGTCAAGGACGCTGCCGCGAAGGGCATGCCCATCCTCGGGATCTGCAACGGCTTCCAGATGCTCGTCGAGGCGCACCTGCTGCCCGGCGGCCTGATCCGCAACGATCACCAGCACTTCGTGCGCCGCGACCAGAAGCTCACGGTCACCAACGCCGACACCGCCTGGACCCGCGACTTCTCCGCCGGCCAGGAGATCATCATCCCGCTGAAGAACGCCGAGGGCGGGTACGTCGCCTCCGAGGAGACGCTCGACCGCATCGAGGGCGAGGGCCTCGTCGCCTTCCGCTACACGGGTGTGAACCCGAACGGATCCCTCCGCGACATCGCCGGCCTCACCAATCCCGCCGGCAACGTGGTGGGCCTCATGCCGCACCCCGAGCACGCCACCGAGCCCGGCTTCGGCCCCGACACGGCCGCCGCCATGCGCAGCGGCGTCGACGGCCTGCCGTTCTTCACGAGCGCGATCGCCGCGGTCGCGCGCGCCGCCGCCTGAGTCACCCCGCTTTCGAGTCGTCCCCCTCAGCACGACCCCCGGGTCGTGCTGAGGGGGACGACTCCGTTCCGGGGCGTTGCACCGCGCGACACCCCGGTCTAGCGTCGGAACCGTCCCCGACGATGGGAGGACCGCATGGGCCGGTTCGTGTACTGGATGAACGTGTCGCTGGATCTGCGGATCGAGGCCGCTCCCGGCGAGGACGGTGGCGGCGACTGGATGCGGATCGGCGAGCCGCTGCACCGCGAGTTCAATCGACGTGCCGCCGAACTGGCGCTCCTGGTGCAGGGCCGGCGCGTGTTCGAGATCATGGAGGACTACTGGCCCGCGGCCCGCGATGACCGGTCCCTGCCGGCGTTCATGCAGGAGTACGGCGCGATCTGGACCGACAAGCCGAAGATCCTCGTCTCGCGCACCCGCCACGAGGCCCCGTACAACACCCGGGTGATCGGCGACGATGCGGTCGCCCGGCTGGCCGACGTGCGCGCCGAGACGGACGGGGACATCGGCGTCGGCGGAGCGACGCTCGCCACCGCCCTGCTCGACGCCGGGCTGCTCGACGAGCTGCTGCTGTTCACGCACCCGGCGATCCTGGGATCCGGCCGGCCGCTGTTCGACGATCCGCGTCCGGGCGAGACCCGGGATCCGGTGATCGTCGACCTGCTCGAGCAGGCCTCCTACGACGAGGGCGTCACCCTGCACCGCTACGCCGTGCGGCGCTGAACGGGTCAGCCGAGCGCGGGCGGCCAGACCCCGATGAGCACGGCCATCACCACGACCGTGACGAGTTCGTGCGCGATGTTCAGCACGGTCAGCGAGCTGGGACGCCCCTCGAAGGCGTCGTGCGTGATGAACCGCGCGGCCGTGAACCCCATCCACAGCGTGATCGAGGTGACCAGCGCCGAGACGAAGAAGGATCCGCCGTAGAAGTGCCAGGCGATCGCCGTCGCCCCCGCGAGCACCCACGCGGTGACGAAGCTCACGACCACCGTCGCGATGATGGCCAGGACGGGGTTGCCCTTGGGGTTGTCGAGGTCGATCCCTGCGAGGCGGGCCCAGCGCGTGCCGAACACACCGCGGGCGTACCAGACGGATCCGACGAGCATGCTCGACGCGGTCGCGAGCAGGACGGCCCAGTAGTTGATCTCGGGAATCATCGCGACGCTCCTTCGGGACGGGATCCGGACGGTGGATCCGGTGCGCTCAGGGTATCGCCGCGCACGTCCCTTCCGGGGACGACGGGCGCCGGTCCTCGGTATCCAGAAGGCCCCGGCCGTTGTGCAGGACCGCCCCGCCGTTGTGCAGGACCCGCGGGCTGAATCCTGGCGATTCCCGGCCCCGAACGCGGTTTCCGGAGGCTGCGGCCCTGCAGAACGCGCACCCTCCCTGCAGAACGGCCGACTGCGCGGCGCGACGTCAGGGCTGAGCGGTCACCAGAGGCTGAGCGGTCACCAGGGGCGGAGCGGTCACCAGGGGCTGGGCTCGTAGTCCTTCAGGAACACGCCGTGCACGTCCTCCCCGGCCTCGCCGCGCACGATCGGGTCGTACACGCGGGCGGCGCCGTCGACGAGGTCGAGCGGGGCGTGGAAGCCCTCCTCGGCGAGGCGCACCTTCGTGTAGTGCGGACGCTCGTCGGTGATCCAGCCGGTGTCGACGGCGGTCATCAGGATGCCGTCGGTCTCCAGCATCTCCCCGGCGCTCGTGCGGGTGAGCATGTTCAGCGCGGCCTTCGCCATGTTCGTGTGCGGATGGCCCGGACCCTTGTACCGCCGCGAGAACTGACCCTCCATCGCCGAGACGTTGACGATGTGCTTGCGGCGCGCGGGCGACGCGGCCATCGCCGGACGCAGCCGGCTGATGAGCAGGAAGGGCGCGGTGGTGTTGCAGAGCTGCACCTCGAGCATCTCGAGCGGATCCACCTGGTCCACGCTCTGCACCCAGCTGTTCACCCGGTTCACGTCGGGCACGAGACCGCCCGCGTCGATCGCGCTGCCGTCGGCGTGCTTCGCGAGCGACGAGGATCCGGGCGCCATCGCGAGTCGCGCCAGGTCGTCGGCGGTGAGCGCCTGGCCGCTCTGCTCGGCGATCGTGCCGCCGAGAGAGGCGATCGACAGCAGCGGATGCGCGTCGACGGACGCCTGCAGCGCCTCGGGGTGCGGATCCGCGGTGTGCCCAAAGGTCTCCATCTCGGGCAGCGGGCCGTTCGGAAGCGGCTGCAGCTCGGCGTCGACGAGCAGCGAGTACGCACCCGGCGAGCGCCGCACGGTCTGCGCCGCGTTGTTGATGAGGATGTCGAGCGGCCCCTGGGCCGCGACCGAGTCGGCGAGCGCGATCACCTGGGCGGGATCGCGCAGGTCGATGCCGACCACGCGCAGGCGGTGCAGCCAGTCGGCGGAGTCGGGGAGCGCCGCGAACCGGCGCACGGCGTCGCGCGGGAACCGCGTCGTGATCGTCGTGTGCGCGCCATCGCGCAGCAGCCGCAGCGCGATGTGCATGCCGATCTTCGCGCGCCCTCCGGTGAGCAGGGCCCGCTTGCCGGTCAGATCCGCCCGCGCGTTGCGCTTGCCGTGGCTGAACCGCGCGCAGTCGGGGCAGAGCTGGTGGTAGAAGGCGTCGACGGTCGTGTACGGCTGCTTGCAGATGTAGCAGTTGCGGGGCTTCAGCAGCTCGCCGGCGGTGGGCGCGTCCACCACGCTCGACGCGAGGTCGAGGCCGCGGGTCTCGTCGTCGATGCGGTCGGGGGCGCCCGTCGCGGTCGCGGCGATCACGGCTTTGTCGGCCTCGGCGATCGCGTCGCGGATCTCCCGTCGGCGCACCCGCTTGGCGGCCTTGAACATCGCGGCCGTGGCCCGGCGCACCTCGATGAAGTCGGGGTGGGTCTGGTCGAGCTCGTGCAGCTCGGCGAGCACCCGGAGGGTCGTCGCGAGGTCGTTCGGGTCGATGCCGGATCCGACGGCGTCGCCGAGGTCGGAGGCGTCGGAATGCGCGTCGGTCATTGGACCGATTCTACGCGAGCACGCTGAACGGGATCCGGGACGAGCGCCGTTCCCCTCCCTCGGTCGCCTTTCCCTCCCCGCAGCAGCGACTCCCCGGGGAGGGGAAGACGGCTCGGGGAGGGAAACGCGCCCCCGGGGAACCGCGCACGAGCGGCCGCGCGGTCGGCACGCGGGGCGGCGCCTCAGGCGATGCCGCCGCCGTCGACGACGAGGGCGGATCCGGTCACGTACGACGACTCGTCGCTCGCGAGCCACACCACGGCCGCGGCGATCTCGGACGGCTGGCCCATCCGGTTCAGCGGCCGCTCCGCGGCCTCGGCGAGGAAGCCGGCCTGGTCCTGACCGAGCTGGCGGGCCTCGTCGCGCAGCATGCCGGTGTCGACGTCGCCCGGGTTGACCGAGTTCACGCGGATGCCCTGCGGGCCGTGGTCGATCGCGAGCGCACGGGTCATGTTGACCACCGCGCCCTTGGACGCGCAGTACGAGATGGCCTGACCGCCGCCCTTGAGGCCCCAGCCGGATCCGGTGTTGACGATGGATCCGCCGCCGTTCGCCGCCATGACGGGCACGACGTGCTTGCACATGAGGAAGATCGCGCGCACGTTGACGCCGAACACGCGGTCCCACTCCTCGACCGTGGTCTCGACCGCCGTGGTGCGGCGGATGATCCCGGCGTTGTTGAAGACGACGTCGACACCGCCGAAGCCGTCCACGACCGCCGCGACGACGCGTTCGATGTCGGCCTCGCTCGAGACGTCGGCGCCGATCGCGAGGGCGGTGCCGCCGGCCGCCCGGATCTCCTCGGCGACGGCCTCGGCCGCCTCGGCGTTCAGGTCGACGACGGCGACCTTGGCGCCCTCGGCGGCGAAGGCGAGGGAGGTGGCGCGGCCGATGCCGCCGGCGCCTCCGGTGACGATGGCGTTCTTGTTCTGCAGTCGCATGGTGGTTCCTTTGCGGGTGGGGGTCAGACGGGGGTGGTCTCGGGGGCGGAGACGGCGTAGAACGCGGTGGCCGCGGCGCCGGTGATGACGCGGACGTGCCCGGCGAGCGCAGCGTCGAGCTCGGCGTCACCGGTGTCGACGAGGAGCGGGCGCCCGGCGAGGTCGACGAGCTTCTGCTCCGGGGCGACGACGAGGAGCGGATCGGATCCCATCGCGCGGATCACCCGCGCCGAGAGCTGCTGGTTGCCGCGTCCCAGCAGGAAGCCCTGGCCGCCGATGACGGTGACCACGGCCTGCGCCGGCCCGGCGGCGACCTCGTCCAGCAGGCGCCGCTCGTCCGCGCCCGCGGCGATCACAGCGCCGTCGAGCACGACGTCGACGGCGAGCGGGGTCTTGGCCACGCCGAGCTCCGCCGCGATCCGTGCGGTGGTGCCGCCGGGACCGAGCAGGTACCGCACGCCGGGGCGCATCGCGGCGACCGCGGCCCGTGCGGCGGAGGCGACCGCGGCCTCCTCGGTGGCGGGCGTCGGCGCCTTGCGCGCCTGGGTGCGGCCGAGACGCTGGGGGACGCGGAGCGTGCCGTAGAGCACGGGTTCGACCCGGGCGCGGCGCAGCGCCGCCTCATCGACGTCGAGCACCTCGCGCTCGGCGGTGGGGACCGGATCCGGCCCGATCCAGTCGGCGGCGAGGGATCCGGCCGCGACCGGGCTCACCGCGAACACGGGCGAGTACATCTTGACGCCGGCGGGGATGCCGAGCACGGCGGGGCGGCCCGTGGGCGTCGTCAGCCCGCGCACGGCGTCGCGGAGGGTGCCGTCGCCGCCGGCGACGAGCACGAGCGTCGCTCCGGCGGCGGCCACGGCCGCCACCGCGGCGGCGGTGTCCTCGGGCGAAGTGGGATCCCCGACCGGCGTGAACACCACGACCGGCTCCAGCCCCGCCTCGGCGACCGCGGCGGCGCCCATCGCTCCGGCCGCGGTGAGGATGCGCACTCCGGGATGCGCGCGCGCGATGATCGCCAGCGCCTGCACCGCACGCCCGCCGGCCCGCGGGACGGAGCCGTGCTCCGCCGCGCGGGCCTGCACGGCCGCACCGTCGGAGCCGGCGAGGCCCGCGGGCCCGCCGACTCCGGCGACAGGGTTGACGACCAGTCCGATCACGCGATCAGGCTCCGACCGCGACGGGCTCGGCGAGCGCGACCTCCGCATCCGGAAGGGCACTCCGCGCGGGGCCGTCCGGCGCTTCGCCGAAGTACTTCCGGCGGTAGGCGCGCCAGGTGATCGCCCAGCGCTCAGGGTCGTCCAGGTCGTCGTGGTGGGTGTGGTGCACGGTCTGGTTGTGCGGCGCGGTGCGGACGAGCTCGGGGTTCTCCCGCGCCTCCTGCGCGACCTGGGCGAGCGCCGCGACGTACTCGTCGATCTCGGCCTTGGAGTAGCACTCGGTGGGCTCGAGCGTGAACGGTTGCGGCACGACATAGGGGTGGTGGCTCGTCCAGTAGTGGAAGCCGTAGTCGGCCATCCGGATGCCGATCTCCTCCGAGGAGATCCCGGTCTCCTCGAACAGCTCCTGCCACGAGTACCGCACCTGCTCGATGCGACGGCGCCCGGTCGCGTAGGGCGCGGACGCCCCGGGGATCTCGAGCACCTTCTTCAGCAGGTAGTTGTTGTTCAGCACCGCGATCCGGGAGGCCTCGAGCATGCCCTCGGCCCCGAGCGCCATGATCCAGGCGTACGCCCGCACGACGTGCAGGATGACGCCGTGGGCCGGCGCGACGTGACCGATGGACAGTTCGCCGGGCTCGCGCACCACGAAGCGTCCGTCGACCCGCTCGACACGGGGTCCGGGCAGGAACGGCGCGAGCGCCGCGCTCACCGCGTTGGCCGCGGCCCCCGGACCGCCACTGCCGTGCGGGGCGGAGAACGTCTTGTGCAGGTTGAACTGGCACACGTCGAACCCGGCATCGCGGGCGCGGGTGATCCCGAGGATCCCCGCGGCGTTGGCCTGATCGTAGGAGGCGAGGGCGCCGACCGCGTGCGCGGCGTCGACCCACTCCTTGATCGCGGGATTGTAGATCCCGGTGTCCTCCGGGTTGGTCACCATGATCGCCGCGGTGCGCTCGGAGAGCGCCGCCTGGAGCGCTGCGAGATCGGGGTAGCCGTCGGCATCCGGGTAGATCGTGATGACCTTGTACCCGGCGACCTTGGCCGCGGCGGCGTTCGAGGGGTGGCTGAAGATCGTCGTGATGACCTCGTCGCGCTGCTCCGCCTCTCCGCGCGACGCATGGTAGGCGCGGATCATCGCGATGTTCGTCCAGATGCCCGCGGATCCGCCCGGGGAGGCGAGCGAGACGGCGTCCATGCCCGAGATCTCGGCCATGAGCCGCTCCAGGCGCCAGATCGCCTCGAGCGCGCCCTGCGTGTCGGCCGGGTCCTGCGCGGGGTGCAGCGCGCGCAGCTGCGGCACCTCGATGAGCTGGTCGTTGATCTTCGGGGAGTACTTGATCGTGCAGGTGCCCTGCCCGATGTCGACGTTGAGGTCGGATCCGAGGTTCTCCTGCGAGAGGCGCAGGTAGTGCTTGAGCACGCGCATCTGCGCGATCTCGGGCAGCGCCGGCGGGGTCGTCCGGCGCATGCCCTCGGGGAGGGCGGCCACGACGTCGCCGACGGCCTCGCGCACGACGGGCTCGACGGGCGTCACGAGCACGCCGCGTTCTCCGGGGGTGGAGAGCTCGAAGACGATCGGCTCGTCCCAGCTGGCCTGCTGGAAGCGGCGGGGGCTCGGCTTGGGGGCGACGGGGAGGCTCACTGGTCCTTCTCCTCGGTGTCGATGGCCGCGGCGAGCGCAGCGGCGAGGCGGTCGATGTCGGCGGCGGAGGTGGCCTCGGTCACGCAGACGAGCAGCGTCCGCTCGTCCACGACGACGCCGGGCTCGATGCCCTCGGCGCGCAGCGCGGCGACGACGTCGGCGGCGCGGGCGCCGTCGAAGCGGATCGTGAACTCGCGCAGGTGCAGGGCGTCGTCGCCGAGGCGGACGCCGTCGATCGCGGCGAGCCGCTGCCGGGCGTAGGCGGTGCGGGCGAGCAGCAGCTCGCCGAGGTCGGCCATGCCCTGCGGTCCCATGAGCGCGAGGTGCACGCCGGCGGCGATCCCCCACAGCGCGGCGGCGGTGCCGACCCATTCCTTGCCCTCTTCGCGGTGCGCGAAGGAGGTGCGGTCGTAGGCGACGTCGCCGAAGCCGTACTCGCCGGGCACGTCGGTGGACTCCAGGCCGAAGAGGCGCGAGGGCATCTCCATCACGAACCGCGGCTCGTCGTGCACCGCGATGAACCCGGCGTGCGCGCCGCCGAACCACTGGTGCAGGCCGAGTGACTGGATGTCGCCCGTGACGATGTCCGCGCCCTGCAGCGCGGGCGGGGTCAGCACCCCGTAGCCGATCGGGTCGGTGCCGACCACGACGACGGCCCCGGCGGCGTGCGCGGCGTCGGCGATCTCGCGCAGCTGCGTCTCGACGGCGCCGGTGAAGCTCGGCGTCTCGACCCAGACGGCCGCGACGTCGTCGGAGAGCCGGTCGCGCAGGGCCGCGACGTCCGCGATGCCGCCCGCGCCGGGGATCCGCTCGATCTCCAGCCCGGCGCGCGTGTAGTCGCGCACCTTCGAGTCCTTCTCCGGCAGCACGTCGCTCACGGCGAGCACCCTGATGCGGCCGGTGAGGCGGCCGGCCATCGCGAGGCCGGTGGCCGTAGCCTGGTAGCCGTCATAGGTGGGCACGTTCACGACGTCCATCGCGAGCAGCTCGGCCATGAGGGACTGGTACTCGAAGAGCGCCTGGAAGCGTCCGTGGTCCTCGTAGGGCTCGCCCGCATAGGCGGTGAGGAACTCGCTGCGACGGATCACCTCGTCCACGACCGCGGGCACGTAGTGGTTGTACGTCCCGGCGCCGAGGAAGCTCAGACGCTCCTCGGTGGTGCGGTTCTGCGCCAGGATCCCGCGCACGTGGCGGGCCAGGTCCTGCTCGGCGGGCAGCGGCGCTGGCACGTCCAGCGGACGGCGCAGGCGCAGGTCCTCCGGCACGTCGGCGTAGAAGTCCTCGATCGAGGCGGCGCCGACGGCGGCGAGCATCTCGGCGTGGATCTCGGGCGCCGTGTTCGGGATGTAGGGGTGCACGAACGTCTGCGTCATGCCAGCTCCTTCGACGGGGTGGCCTGGGTGGGCCGGGGGGTGTGGGTCAGGGTGAGGAAAGGGATCTGCGTCGCGCGCGGCGTGGCGACGACCGCGACTCCGTACGCGTCCAGCGTCACGGCGTCGCCCGTCTCGGATCCGCTGAGCAGGTCGAGGCCGGCGGCCGGCAGCTGGAACGTGACCGGGTCGGCCGCGTGGTTGAGCAGGAAGGTGTAGTCGGTGGTGTCGTCCGAGCGCGTGACGGCCTCGGCCTGCACGGACACCTCATCGCGGGCGGGGAGGCCGGCCGTGCGCAGCACGTCGCGGAACACCGCGACGAGACCCTCGGGAGACAGCATGGCGCTGACGTACCAGGCGGATCCGGATCCGTCCGCACGGCGGGTGATCGCCGGAAGCCCGGCGAGCTCGCCCGAGGCGTACGCCCCGCGGATCTCGACGTCCGCGTCGGCCTCGATCCACTCGCTCCAGCTGGGCACCTCGAGCACGTCCGCGCCGTAGGCCAGGGATTCCGTGCGGCCGTCGGCGATCGGCCACTGCTCGTCGACCTCGATGCCGAGCAGGCCCCGCAGCGGGCCGGGGGCGCCGCCGTCGTGCACCTTCTCGGTCGCGTCGACGACCCCGGAGAAGGGCCCGACGACGAGGGTCCCGCCGCGCTCCACGAAGGCGTGCAGAGCATCGGCCTGCCCCTGCTCCAACACGTAGAGGTTGGGTGCCACGACCACGTCGTAGCCGTCGAAGGGCGTCCCCGCGTCGGCACCCCCCGCGCGCACGGCGTCGACCGGGTGCCCCAGCGTGGAGAGGGCGCGGTGCCAGGCGCGAGCCTGCGGCGCCCACTGCAGCCGCTGCGACGGCAGCGACTCGACCGCGCTGGATCCCCACCAGGAGTCCCAGTCCACGATGAGCGCCACGCGGGAGCGCACCCGGCTGCCGCGCACCGGCTCGAGCCTGCGGAGCTCGTTGCCGAGCGCCTTCGTCTCCCGGAAGCTGCGCGAGCGCTCGCCCCGGTGGCCGAGCATCGACGAGTGGAACTTCTCCTGGCCGTACTTGGCCTGGCGCCACTGGAAGAACATCACGGCGTCGGATCCGTGCGCGACGGCCTGCAGGCTCTCCACGCGGATCTTCCCCGGCGCCTTCGGCACGTTGATGTCCCGCCAGCTGGTGGCGCTGGCCGACGACTCCAGCAGCAGCCACGGACGGCCGCCCTTGAGGGAGCGCATGAGTCCGTAGTTGAGCGCCGCGCCGACGTGGGACGTCGGATCCATCGGATCCGGATAGGCGTCGTCGGTGACGACGTCCTCCCGCTCGGCGAAGCGCCAGTAGTCGAGGTCGCGGAACATGCTCATGAAGTTCGTCGTGACCGCGATGTCGGGGGTGACCTCGCGGAGCACGTCGATCTCGACCTGGAAGAGCTCGAGCATCGCGTCGGAGGAGAAGCGCTCGAAGTCGAGCAGCTTGGTGGGGTTGACCGGGCCGGGCGCCTTCTTCGGCGTCTCGATGTGCTCCCAGGATGTGTAGCGCTGGCCCCAGACGTTCACGCCCCAGGCCTCGTTCAGTCCGTCGAGATCGCCGTAGCGGTCCTGCAGCCAGCGGCGGAAGTGCCGGGCCGACTCGGGGCACCAGCAGCGCGAGACGTGGTCGCCGTACTCGTTCGAGATGTGCCACATCGCGAGTCCCGGGTGCTCGCCGTAGCGCTCGGCGATCGCGCGGGTCATCCGGGCGACGTTCTCGCGCCAGATCGGCGACGAGGGGCAGTAGGTCTGCCGGGATCCGAACTCCAGCCGGTGCCCGTCCGCGTCCCAGGGGGCCATCTCGGGGTGGGCCCGCAGCAGCCAGGACGGCGGGGTGGCGGTGGCCGTGGCGAGGTCGATCCGGATCCCGGCCTCGTGCAGCAGATCCAGGATCCGGTCCAGCCAGGCCCAGTCGTACACGCCGGGCTCGGGCTCGAGCTGGGGCCAGCTGAAGATCGGCAGGCTCACCATGTTCACGCCCGCCTCGAGCATGAGCCGGATGTCCTCGCGCCAGACGTCCTCCGACCACTGATCGGGGTTGTAGTCGCCGCCGTACGCCAGGGCGTCGATGCGGACCTCGCGGATCCGCTCGCCGTCGGGATGCTGCGCCACGGAGGCTCCTCTCTGAGTCTGTACAGAAGATCTGTTCAATGTATTCTGTATACAACAAGCGTAGCTGGAAGCGGGGATACGGTCAAGCCGTAGGCTGACCGCACCGGCCGAAGGGGAAGAACGAATGGCGATCGAACGCAAGAACCTGCGTTCCCAGGTGCGCGAGGAGCTGCTCACCCGCATGCGCGCCGGAAAGGTGCAGCCCGGCGAGGGGATCAACGAGGTGCAGCTGGCCGCCGAGCTCGGCGTCAGCCGCACTCCGCTGCGGGAGGCCCTGATCGCCCTGGAGTCGGAGGGTCAGATCACGAGCGAGAACGGCAAGGGCTTCCGCTTCGTGCCGCTCAGCGCCGGCGAGTTCGAGGACCTCGCCCCGGTGATGGCGACCCTGGAGAGCCTCGCCCTCGAGCTCAGCCCGGTCGACCAGCTGAAAGCCGTGGGGGCGCGCCTCGTCGAGCTCGCCGACGCGTTCACCGACGAGCACGTCGAGCACTCCCTGGTCATGACCAAGGACGACGAGTGGCACGCGCTCATGCTGTCGGTGTGCCCGAACCGGCGCCTGCTCGACGTGATCGAGAGCGTGCGGGGATCCTTCCACCGCTACGAGGCCCTCCTCGTCGCCGACGACGTGAAGATCGACCGCGTCGCCGCCGAGCACGCCGCGATCGCGCACGCCCTCGCCGACGGCGACGTCCCCGCCGCGGTCGCCGCGCTCAAGGTCAACTGGACGCACGGCATGCAGCGCATCCTCGACAACTCGTCGAGCGCCTACTTCTCGGCCTGACGTCCGTACGGTCGCGGGTCGCACGGTCGCACCATCCGTCCGCTCCGCCCGCTCCGTCCAGTCCGTCCGCTCCGCCCAGTCCGTCCGCGAGACCGAACCTGCGTCGCGAGACCGCGGATGAGTTCCACGGTCTCGTGACGCAGGTTCGGTCTCGCGGGGACGAGAACGGTCCGACGGGTCAGCCCTTGACGGCGCCGCCGAGCAGGCCGGCCACGAACTGCTTCTGGAACACCAGGAACAGCACGAACAGCGGCAGGGTCGCGAGCAGGGATCCGAGCATCAGCCCGGAGTAGTCCACGCGGCTGAGTCCGATCATCGTGTTCAGCGCGACGGGCACCGTGTACTTGTCCTCGGAGTTGAGCATGAGCAGCGGCCAGATGAACGAGTTCCACTGGCTGATGAAGGTGTAGATCACGAGGGCGGCGATCTGCGGGCGGGCCACCGGCAGCACGATGCGGTAGAACGTGCGCAGCTCCGAGGCGCCGTCGATCCGCGCCGCCTCGATGAGCGTCGTCGGGAAGTCGAGGAAGCCCTGACGCATCAGGAAGATGCCGAACGCGTTCGCGAGGAACGGGATGAGGAGCGCCTGATAGGTGTCGATCCATCCGGCGCTCGCCATCATCTGGAACAGCGGGACCAGCAGCACCTGCATCGGGATCATCATCGTGACCAGGATCACTCCGAGCAGCACCCCGCGCCCGCGGAACCGGTAGGTCGCGAGGCCGTAGCCGCACATGATGCTGATCAGCGAGCTGAACACCGTGTAGACCACGGCCACGAGGACGCTGTTGAGCATCACCTGGCCGAAGCCCACGCTCTCCTGCAGCCGGCCCAGGTTCTGCCAGAACTCTCCGCCGGGGAGGATCGGCAGCGGGGTGACGAAGAGGTCGCTGGTCTTGTGCGTCGAGGCGATCACCATCCACAGGAACGGGATGAGCGCGAGC
Organism: Microbacterium sp. MMO-35; assembly: GCF_037147555.1. Classification (NCBI taxonomy): domain Bacteria; kingdom Bacillati; phylum Actinomycetota; class Actinomycetes; order Micrococcales; family Microbacteriaceae; genus Microbacterium; species Microbacterium sp. MMO-35. The sequence goes on along the minus strand of NZ_JBBCVH010000005.1, from coordinate 212,984 downwards.
ACGCTCGCCACGACCATGATCGCGTAGACCGGGGCGCGGAGCACGACCCGCCGCAGCAGCGGCTCCCCGCCGGACGAGGACGGCTGGCCGGCGCGGCGACGCCGGCCGGTGGTGATCAGCTGCGTCGTCATGGCTTCTCCCTCATGATGCGGAACTGGATGAGCGCGATGATCCCGGTGAGGATCACGAGCATCCAGGCGATGGCGCTCGCGTAGCCGAAGTCGAACTGCTGGAAGCCGACCTTGTACAGGTACAGCACCGGGGTGAGCGTGGCGTTGTTGGGTCCGCCGCCGGTGAGGATGAAGTTCTCGTCGAAGAGCTGCAGCGCGCCGATCGTCGACGTGACGCTCGTGAAGATGAGCACCGGGCGCAGCTGGGGCACGACGATGTGCCGGAAGGTCTGCCAGCGTCCCGCGCCGTCGATGCGGGCCGCCTCGTAGAGCTCGGGCGGGATCGACTGGAGGCCGGCGAGGATGATGACCATGTTGTAGCCGGTCCAGCGCCAGGTGATCGAGGCGATCACGGCGACCCGCGCCCACCATTCGTTGTTGAGCCAGTCGATGGGCCCGGCGCCGAACAGCGCGAGGAACTGGTTCAGCATGCCGCCGTCGGTCGTCATGATCACGCGGAACACGACCGAGTACGCGACGAGCGTGGTGATCGACGGCAGGAACGTGAGCAGCCGGAACCCCGCGCGGAACCGCAGCCACGCCTGGTTGAGCAGATAGGCGAGCCCCACGGCGAGCGCGATCATGATCGGCACCTGCACGACCAGGATCAGCAGCGCGTTGCCGAGGCTCTTCAGCACCAGCGGATCCCGCAGCATCCGCGCGTACTGGTCGAAGCCGACGAACGTGCTCACCCCGCCCGAGGTGCGGAACAGGCTCTGCAGCAGCGACACCGCGAGCGGGTAGGCGAAGAACAGCGCGAGCAGCGCCGCCGCGGGAAGGGCGAACCACATCCCGGGGCGGTGCCTGCGCGCGGCGAGGCGGCGGCCCGAGCGCGGGGAGCCGCGACGGTCGTCGTCGCGGCTCCCCTCGTCGGAGCGCCGCACGGTGGCGACGGTCATGTCAGCCCGCGATCTTGCGGCCGGTCGAGTTCGCGATCTGCGCGGCCGCGTCGTCCAGCGCCTTCTTCGGATCCTCGCCGTTCAGCACAGCGGCGCCGACCGCGTTCGCCACGGCGTCGCTCGCGACCGACTGGTCGGAGGTGAAGGAGATCGAGGGGATCTTCGGCGTCAGCTCGGCGAAGGCCTGGAAGACCTTCTGGCCGCCGAAGTAGTCGCTGGACTGCTCGAAGAAGTCGCTCTTCAGCGCGGGCAGGTAGGCCGGGAAGAGCCCCTCCTTCTGCATCATGCTCGACTGGTTGTCGGTGTTCGCCAGCACAAAGGCCAGGAAGTCGGCCGCGAGCTGAGGGTTCTTGGCCTGCGCGGGGATCGCGAGACCGGATCCGCCGTTGTTCGAGGTCGGGGCGCTGGTGTCGTCGAAGACGGGCAGGTCGCGCACGGCGTACTTGCCGCTGAGCTCGGGCGCCTCGCCCTCGAGCGTGCCGATCCACCACACCGCCTCGGGGGTCACCGCGGAGTCGCCGTCCTTGGCGCTGGTGACACTCGCGTCCCAGCCCTTCGCATTGGTGATCAGCCCCTTCTTCTGCATCGTCTGCAGCAGGGTGAGGGTGCGCACCGCGGCGGGCGAGTTCACGGTGATGTCGCCCTTGTCGTCGAAGAATCCCTGGCCCTGCTGCTGCAGGTACATCGAGAGCGATCCGCCGGCGGAGAGATCGGCGGTGAGCAGGGTGTGCCCCGTGGCCGCCTTGATCTTCTCGCCCGCGGCGACGAGGTCGTCCCAGGTCTTGACGGAGGCCGGATCTACGCCGGCGGCCTGGAAGTAGTCGGTGCGGTAGAACAGGCCGACGGTGCCCGAGTCCCAGGGCGCCATGCGCAGCTTGCCGTCCTTGTCGGTGCCGGTCGACCACTTGAACGGATCGAAGCCGGCCTTCTTGTCGCCGAGCACGGGAGACAGGTCGGAGAACCCCTGGGGGAACTGCGTGATGTAGCTCTGGTTGTGGTCGGTCTCGAGCGTGATCAGATCCGGCAGCCCCGTCCCGGCCTGCAGCCCGACCGAGATCTTGTCGTAGGCGTTGTCGTAGCCGATGTCGACGACCTTGATCGTCGTGCCCTTGTGGGACTTCTCGTAGTCGGCGCCGAGCCGCTTGAGCGCCGTCGCGGCGACGTCCCACGACCAGATGGTGATCGTGCCGGTCGCCTCGGCTCCGGGCTTCAGGGTCTCGTTCTTCGAGGGCGCTCCGCCGCCGAAGGCGCATCCGGAGAGGGCGATGGCCGCCGTCGCCCCGATCGCCAGCGCGAACATGCCGCGTCGCTTCATCATGACCTCCTCGTCAGAATTGTGTATTGCATACAGTACACGGATGGTGACGCAAACACTACGACGGATCCGCCGAGCGACGGTCCTCCCGATGGTGGGGGTGCCTCGTGCTCCGCGCCTTCTTCCCTGGGGGCCTTTCCCTCCCCCACAAGCGCGACTGCGGGGAGGGAAGACCGCGGCGGGAGGGAAGCGCGGATCAGGGACCGCGAATCAGGGAGCGCGGCCCGGATGCGCGGCCCCGGACGCGGGCTGCCGCCTCAGCGGACACCCGAAGACCGGGCACCCGAAGACCGGGCACCGGAAGTGCAGCCTCGCTGCAAGAGCGGTCCCCGAGAGTGCAGCCCGGCGGGCGCGCCGGGGCGCGGGGCCCCGGGCGGAGCTTCGCCCGGCGCCCGAGGCTCAGCCCGCCGGAAACCCGGCCCGGGGGCGCGTCAGCGGCTCAGCGCCACCGCGAGGTCGAGGAACAGCGCGGCGGACCAGCCGAACGCGGTCGTCGCGCGCTCGGCCTTGAGACCGGTGCGCGGGTTGAAGTACTCGTGCGGGCCGCCGCCGTGGATCACCAGGCGCACGGTCTGCTCGCGCAGCGCCCTGGCACGCTCGGGCTCGCCCGCCGTCTCGAGCCCCTCCGTGATGAGCGCACTCGTGTTCACCCAGATCGGCCCGCGCCACATCCGCTCCGCGGAGAAGTCCGGATCCGCGGCGGAGACCGTGGGCAGCCCCCACGCGAGGCCGTAGCGCGCGGGGTCGCCGATCGCGGCGACGAGCGCGGAGCGCACCTCGGCCGGAAGCCCCTCGACGCGCAGCGGCAGTAGCCCGAGGACGGTGTCGCTCGCGATGCGCTCCCCCGCGCCGCGGGCGATGAACCGCTCCTCGACGGGATCCCAGAGCCGCTCCACGAGCAGCTGCGCGGTGCGATCGGCGCGGGAGAGATGCGGCGCCGGGTCATGGCCGGGCAGATACCGGGCGGCGAGCGCCGCGATCTCGCGGTCCTGCTGCACGAGGTAGGCGGCGAGATCCGGCGCCGTGGTCGGGATCGGCCCGTCGAACACCGGGCTGTCGTCGAGACCCGATGAGTACGGATGCCCGTACTCGGGCAGCCCGTCGCCGTCCAGGTCCGACCCGTTCTCCGCGGGGCCGGCGAACCACCAGTCCTGCGAGCGGATCACGCGCTCCAGCTGGGCGGCGGCCCAATCCGGTGCGTCCTCGACCTCGAGCACCTTGCGCAGCGCCCAGGCGGCGAGCGGCGGCTTGGTCAGCGGCACCGGCGCCGTGGGATCCGCGATCCGGGATCCGGCGCGGCGGAGGTTCGCCCGGTCCGATTCGGGCAGGTCGTCGCTCGTCGCGAGGATCCCCTCCTCGTGCACCACGTCGGGAAGCTGTCCGTTCGCACGGGGGAAGCGGAACGCGAGCTCGAGCTGCTCGCGCGCGAGCGCCGGATCCCCGTGGCGCAGGCCGACCGCGATGAAGTACGCGTCCCACTGCCAGAGCCCGACGTAGCCGATCTTCGACGGCACGACCGCCCTGGCCCCGGCGAGCGCCGGCAGCTCGACGATGTTCGCGCCGAGCACCCACCAGCAGAACGCCGCCATGTCCTGCAGGTCGGCGCGCACCCGCGGGCAGCGGTCGAACCAGTCCGCCCACTCGGCCGCACGGGCCTCCTCCGCCGCCGCGTGGGCGCCGGCGGGCTGCGCCGCGACCGTGACGCTCCTGTCGTCGGCCACGTCCAGCCGCAGGCCGGATCCGATCCGGTGCTCCTCGACCGTTCCGTCCGGCCGCGTGATCCGCACCGAGGCCGCGGGATCACCGCCCACGCTCAGGGCCCGCAGCCCGTCGAAGGTCAGGGACACCCCGCTCAGGTGATTTCTGTCGCTTTCCGTCCCGTTTTCCGACACTTTCTGCGACGGGAGCGGAGGTTCCACCCGCGAAACGGGCGAACCAGGCGAGGCGGGCAACGGGGCCATCGGGTCCATCGCGGCCACCGCGCCGAACGAGATCCGGTGCGGCTGCACGTCGGCGACCGGGAGCACCCGACCGTGCGCGTCGTGCGCGACGAGGGCGTCGAGCACCCGGCACTCCTCGAGGCTGCGCTCGTACTCCGAGGTGTGCACGCGCACGCCGTCGCCGGCCCGGAAGACGAGCAGCCGGGAGCGCGGGATCGTGAACGGCGCGGTCTCCAGGTCGAGGTGGCGCCCGGCCGCCCGCGCGAGGGCCTCCGCGGTCATCCCATCGACGGAACGCACGCCGCCCTCGTGCGCCTCGGCTTCGCACTCCCCGGTTTGCTGCACCTCAGCGCCCTCCCAGTCCCGATGCGGCCATGCTGTTCAGGATCCGGCGCTGCCCGATCACGAACACGACGAGCATCGGCACCGTCGAGATCGCCGAAGCCGCCATCACGAGCCCGTAGTTCACGGATCCGAACTGGCCCTGGAACGACTGCAGCAGCAGCGGCACGGTGAACAGGTCGGGGGTGTTCAGCAGCACGAGCGGGAAGAGGAACGAGTTCCACACGTCGATGGCGACGATGATGCTCAGCGCCGCGAGCCCCGGCTTCAGGTTCGGCAGGATGACGGTGAAGAACGTGCGGATCCGCCCAGCCCCGTCGACCAGCGCCGCCTCCTCGAGCTCCTTCGGCAGCGCCAGCACGAACTGACGCATGAGGAACACGGCGAAGGGGTTCGCGATCATGCCGGGGATGATCAGCGCCAGGTGCGAGTCCACCCAGCCCAGCTGCGTCATCAGCAGGTAGAACGGGATGAGCGTGACCTGCTTCGGGATCATCTGCGTCGCGAGGAACACGATGAACAGCACCTTGGATCCGCGGAACCGGATCCGCGCGAACGCGTAGCCCGCCATCGACGCGGTGATCAGCGTGCCGATCACGACGAGCACCGCGATGTAGGCGCTGTTCAGGTAGGCCTGCGCGAACGGCACGGCCTCCCACGCCTGCGCGTAGTTGTCGAACGTCCACGGGTTCGGGATCACCGACAGCGGATCCTTCAGCAGCTGCGGCAGGGTCTTGAACGAGGTCAGCAGCATCCACAGGAACGGGAAGACCATCCCGATCCCGGCGACGATCAGCACGACGTGCAGGATCGTGGCGGAGGCACGGCGCGCGCCCTTGCCGGCCGGCTTCGGCCGGATCCGTCGCCCCGGTGCGACGAGCGCGATCGTGGAGTCGGTGGCGGGTGCGCGGCCTCCGGTGGTCAGATGCGGGGCGTCGACGCTCATGCGGGGTCATCCTCGTAGTGGACGAACTTCTTCTGGGCGGCGAACTGGATCGCCGTGATGACCAGGGTCAGCAGCAGCAGGATGATGCTCGCCGCGCTGGAGAGGCCGAAGTTGAACTGCTTCATGCCGAGGTCGTAGATGTGGTAGACGATCGTGCGGGTCGCATTGTCCGGACCGGCGTTCTTGACCAGCACGTAGACCGTGTCGAAGGTCTGCAGCGACGAGATGAACGCGACCACCGACGAGAAGAAGACGATCGGCGAGAGCAGCGGGAGCCGGATGCTCGTGAAAAGCCGCCATGCGCCCGCGCCGTCGATCCGCGCGGCCTCGATGACCGAGGGCGAGATGTTCTGCAGCCCGGCGAGGAAGATGATCACGTTGAGGCCCAGCGACGACCAGATCGTCACGATGCACACGGCGATGAGCGCCAGGCGCGGATCCTGCAGCCAGTCCGGCGGCGTGACCCCGAAGACCTTCGAGATCGTGGTCGAGAGCACCCCGTCGGCGCGGAACATCTGCTGCCAGATCATCGCCACGGCGACCGTCGAGGTCATGACCGGGGCGAAGAACAGCACGAGGTACAGGGTGCGGGTCTTCAGCTTCTCCAGCGCGACCGCGATGACGACCGCGAGGGCCAGGCCGATCGGGACCGTGATGATCGCGATCAGCAGGGTGTTCACGATCGCGCGGCCGAAGAGCGGATCCGACAGCTCCGCGGCGAAGTTGTCGAGGCCGACCCAGCTCAGGTCGGTCAGGCCGTCCCACTTCGCGAAGGCGAGCACGAGGCTGGCGAGGAAGGGCAGGAGCACGAAGATGCCCATCCCCACCAGCTGTGGTCCGACGAAGGCGTAGCCCCAGCGACGGTCGCGCCGCCGCCAGCCGGCCTCACGCCGCCACTCGGGCGCCGTCGTCGACGACGCCCGAGTGGTCACGGCTTGCGTGCTCATCGTCACTTGCCGTTCTGGACCAGCTTGCCGACCGCGTCGAGGGTCGCCTGTGCGTCCTGCTTGCCGTTGTACAGGGCGAGGAACTGGTCGCCGATGCCGGAGCGGATGCCGGGCAGCTTCGCCTCGGTCGCGTAGTTGACGAAGCCGATGTCGCGCATGTCGAGGAACGTCTGGGCGTGAGCCGGGTAGCCGTCGAGCACGACCTTGTCGGCGCCCTTGATGGACGGGACCGCGTTGCCGCCGCCCTGCAGCCGGAAGGTCTGGCCCTCGGCCGAGAGGAACTCGGTCCAGAACGTGAACGCCGCGTCCTTGACCTTGGTGTTCTTGTTGATCGCGAGGAAGGAGGTCGCGACGCCCGTCGGGGCCGCCTTCCCGTCGGGCGTGGGCCAGGGGGCGATGTCGTAGGAGTCCTTGACCCCGGCGGCCTCGACCGTGCCGATCGTGTAGCGGCCCTGCACGAAGAATCCGGCCTTGTGCGAGACGAAGACGCTGTCCGCGCCCGCCCCCTCGGGCAGGGTGTCGGCGACGACGAAGGTCTTGTCCTGGAACAGCGAGCCGAACTGGTCGAGCGCCTTGACCGCGTCGGGGTTCTTGTTCGCGACGAACTTCCCGCTCTTGTCGTAGGGCGCGTCCACGCCCTGCGAGCTCAGCCAGCTCCACTGGGTGGCCCAGTAGTTCCAGAACATGGTGCCGGTGAGGCCCGCATCCTTGAGCTTCTTGTTCATGTCGAGGTAGGCGGCGGTCGTCCACTTCCCCTCGGCGGCGAGCGTGGCCGGGTCGTCGGTGATGCCGGCGGCCTTGAGGGCCTCCTTGTCGTACCAGAACACGTCGGGGTTGGAGTCGTTCGGGGCCGCGTAGATCTCGCCGTCCTTCTCCGCCGCGCCGAACAGGCCCGGCGAGAAGTCGTCCAGCTTGCTCTGGCTCTTCGGGCCGTCCATGAGCGCCTTGACGGGCATGAGACGGTTCGAGCCGACGAACTGGCCGATCATGTCGTCGCCCACGTAGAACACGTCGGGGGCGGTGTTGCTGGTGAGCTGTGCGAGAAGCTTGGAGTGGTAGTCGTCGTATCCTGCGACGGGCTGCAGCTTGACGGTGATGTCCGGGTGCTTCTTCATGAACTCCTTGTCGAAGTCCTGATAGCGCTTGAGCTCGTCGGCGCTGCCCCAGGTCGACCAGACGAGGGTGGTCTTGCCACCGGCGGAGGCGCCGCCTCCGCCGCTGCAGGCGGCGAGGCCGAGCATCAGGGCGCCGGCGGAGACCGCAGCGAGCGTGCGGAGCAGGCGAGGGTTCGAGCGGGGCATGGCGCCACCTCTTTCGTCGTTGAAGGGCCGTTCGGGTGCGGGACGCACTCAGTATTATGTATACAGTTGACGAGGATGTCAACCGCCGGCGGCGATGCCGAGCGCCGGATCCCGTCCTCGCCGAGCGCCGGATCCGGTCCTCGCCGAGTGCCGGATCCAGTCCTCGCCGAGTGGCCTGCTCCGGCATCGCGCGCACCACCTACGCTCGTAGGGTGAGCTTCCTCGTCACCGTCCCCACCGCCGAACTCGCCGCCGACGTCATCGCCCGCGGCCCGCTGCCCGACGGAGTGGAGGTGCGCGTGTGGGACATGGCGACGCCCCCGCCCGCACAGCGCATCGACATCGTCGTGCCGTCCTACCTCGGCCGTCAGCACCTCACCGCACTGGCGGACCTGGAGGTCGGCCTCGTGCAGGGTCAGATGATCGGCTATGAGGCCGTGATCGACCGCATTCCCGCCGGCATCCCGTTCGCGAACGCCGCGAGCGTGCACGAGCCGGCCACGGCGGAGCTCGCCCTGGCACTGACCCTCGCCGCACAGCGGGAGCTGCCGCGGTTCGTGCGCGCGCAGGACGCGGGCGTGTGGGACCGCGCCTTCACGTCGAGCCTCGCCGACCGCCGGGTGCTGCTCGTCGGGATCGGCGGCGTCGGCACGGCGGTCGCCCGCCGGCTCGCCGGCTTCGAGGTCGCCGTCACGGCGGTCGGCCAGACCGCCCGCACGGAGGTCGTCGAGGGCCTCGGCGAGATCGCCGTGCACGCGCTGGCCGACCTGCCCACGCTCCTCCCCGAGGCCGAGATCGTCATCCTGTCGCTGCCCGGAGGACCCGCGACCCACCGGCTGTTCGACGCGGCGATGCTGGCGCGCATGGCCGACGGCGCACTGCTGGTGAACGTAGGTCGCGGCACCCTCGTCGACACCGATGCGCTGGTCGCCGAGAACGGCCGGATCCGCGCCGCGCTCGACGTCATGGATCCGGAGCCGCTGCCGGAGGGGCACCCGCTCTGGACCACTCCGGGAGTGCTGTTCACGCCGCACGTCGGCGGCGCCTCGACCGCGATGAACCCGCGCATCGCCGCCCTCGTGCGCACCCAGATCGACCGCATGCTCGCGGGCGAGGAGCCGGCGAACCTCATCCCCCGCTGAGCCCGGATGCCTACTGGCGGTGTTCTCGCGCGCACAATTCAGGCCAGACGCCGGTCCCACCCCTGCGGATCTGCGGATTCTGCGGGGTCGGGAACCCGCCCCACGGCATCCAGCCTGAATTGTGCACGGACCCGCGACCTCACCGCAGCACCCCGCCGCCGATCGAACCGATTCGATCCCCGCGTTTCCGGGATCCCCCGCGTCCCGGTAGCCTGATCGCATGGCCGAGATCGAGCAGCAGTCCGCCCCGGGTTCCGAGTGGTGGCGCACCGCCGTCATCTACCAGATCTACCCGCGCTCCTTCGCGGATGCGGACGGCGACGGCATCGGCGACCTGCCCGGGATCACGTCACGGCTGGACGCGCTGCAGGACCTCGGCGTCGACGCCATCTGGCTGAGCCCGTTCATGCCGAGCCCGCAGAAGGACGCGGGCTACGACGTCTCCGACTACCGCGGCGTGGATCCGCTGTTCGGCACGCTCGACGACTTCGACGCGATGCTGGCCGCGGCGCACGCCCGCGGCATCCGCGTGATCGTCGACCTGGTGCCCAACCACTCGTCCGACCAGCACCCGTGGTTCCAGGCCGCACTGAAGGCCGCCCCGGGCAGCCCGGAGCGCGCCCGCTACATCTTCCGCGACGGCAAGGGCGCGCACGGCGAGCTGCCTCCGAACAACTGGCAGAGCGTGTTCGGCGGCGGCATGTGGACCCGCGTGACCGAGGCCGACGGCACGCCGGGGCAGTGGTACCTGCACATCTTCGACACCAGCCAGCCCGACTTCGACTGGACCAACGACGAGGTGCGCGAGGAGTTCCGCGGCGTGCTGCGCTTCTGGCTCGACCGCGGCGTCGACGGCTTCCGGGTCGACGTCGCCCACGGCATGATCAAGAAGGCGGGGCTGCCGGACTACACGCCCGCCGTCGACGCCGACTCGATGGGCGGGGATCAGGACGACGTGCCCTACTGGGGCCAGCCCGGCGTGCACGAGATCTACCGCGACTGGCACGACGTGCTCGCCGCCTACGACGGCGACCGCGCGCTCTGCGCCGAGGCGTGGCTGCCGACGCTCGATCAGATCGCGCTCTGGGTGCGCCCCGACGAGATGAACCAGGCGTTCAACTTCAACTACCTGATGACCGCGTGGAACGCCGGAGACCTGCGCGCCGTGATCCGCGACTCCCTCGACGCGTTCGGAGCCGTCGGCGCCCCCAGCACCTGGGTGCTGTCGAACCACGACGTCGTGCGCCACGCCTCGCGTCTGGCGCTCGCCTGGGACAACCCTCAGGGCGACGGCATCGGCCCGCGGGACGAGCCCAAGCCCGACCGGGCCCTCGGCCTCGCACGCGCCCGCGCCGCGACCACCGTGATGCTGTCCCTTCCCGGATCCGCCTACCTGTACCAGGGCGAGGAGCTGGGTCTTCCCGAGGCCATGGAGATCCCCGACGAGTTCCGCCAGGATCCCACCTGGTTCCGCACGGAGGGCGAGCGCTACGGTCGCGACGGCTGCCGGGTGCCGCTGCCGTGGAGCGGCACGGCCCCGTCGTACGGCTTCAACGACACCGGCGCCTCGTGGCTGCCGCAGCCCGCGGAGTGGGCCGAGTACGCCCGCGCCCGGGAGGACGGATCCGACACGTCGACCCTCGCCCTCTACCGGGAGCTGCTGCGGCTGCGGAAGGGGCGCGGACTCGGATCCGGGTCGCTCGTCTGGGAGGATCTCGGATCCGATGCCGTCGCGTTCCGCCGCGGCGAGCTGCACATCGCGGCGAACCTCGGCTCCGCACCGCTCGCACTCCCCTCGGGCGCCACGGTGCTCGTGCACAGCGCCCCGGACGCGGGCACGGTGCTGCCCCCCGACTCCGCGGCCTGGTACACCCTCGGCTGAGGTCGCTGACGACCGCCGGGCCGCCGAGCACGGCCCTCCCTCGGTGTCGTCGAGCGAGAACTCCGAAGGCGACCGAAACCCCTCGGGGTCGTTGAGCGAGGCCGCCGAAGGCGACCGAGACGAAACGCGGCGCTCTCGCGAGAGACCGCCGCGTCTCGTCTCGCTGCTCGCTACGCCCGGTTCTCGCTCAACGACTCCGGGAGGGGCACGGAGGCACCGAGCTCGCCCGCGTCCGCGCCGCCCCGGGCCCGGCGCCGATGCGCCACTGCGGTGGTGAGCTGCACGCCGAGGGTGATGGCGAGCACGACCCCCGACAGCGGCAGCAGCTGGTCCGGCAGGGCGCCGGCGGCGAGGGCGAGGCCGCCGAGGGCGCTGCCCAGCGCGCTGCCGAGCATCATCGCGCTGTTGTTCAGGGCGAGCACGAGCGCGGCGACCGCGGGCGGCACCATCGTCGCCAGCCGCGTCTGGGCCGCGACGCCGGAACCGCCGTTGAAGAACGCGCACGCCAGGAACCAGACGAGTCCCGCGACGGCTCCCGCGATGCCCGGAAGCATCAGCCCCGCCCAGCCCAGCAGGGCGGCGGCGAGCACCGTGGCGACGATGACGGTGAGCACCGCGACCGGGCCGCGGCGGTCGGTCACGCGACCCGAGACGATGTTGCCGACGAGACTGACGATGCCGTAGCCGAAGAGCGCGCCGATCATCGGGTACCCCTCGCCGATGCGCGGTCCCAGGATGAGCGTCGCGTAGGTGAAGCAGAGGTAGCTCGCGCACATGAGCCCCATCGGGACCACGAGAACCGCGAGGATCGCGGGCCGGGTGAGCGGGCTCAGCGCCGCGCGCAGCGACAGCGGCGGCAGGTGCAGACGCGGCACCCGCGCGATGATGCCGACGAGCGCGGCCGTGCCGACGCCGACCACGAGGAACAGCGGGATCCGCCAGTCGGTCTGCCCGATCACGAGCCCGACGGGCACGCCGAGCGCGGTCGCGAAGAGGAAGCCGCCCATGACGAGCGAGAGGGCCCTGCCCCGGTAGTGCGCGGGGGTGCGCGCGATGACGTACGAGCCGATCACGGCGTTCAGCAGCGCACCGCCCACGGCCGAGATCACCCGGCCCGCCATCGCCCAGAAGTAGGTGGGGGCCAGCCCGACCAGCAGGTTGCCGAGCACGAACACGGTGAGCGCGAGCACGATCGTCACCTTGCGCTCCCACCGTCCGGTGAGCGCGCCCAGCACCGGGCCGGCGATCGCACCGGTCGCGGCGAACACGCTCATGAGCTGTCCGGCGGCCGCCGCGTCCACGTGCAGATCCGTGGCGATCTGGGGCAGCAGACCTGCCAGCACGTAGCCGTCGATGCCCATCGAGAAGGTCGCGACGGCGAGCCAAATCAGCGCTCCGGGCCGGAAGCCGGTGTCCTCATCAGTCGTTCGCACCAGGTCATCCAAGCAGAGCGGATCCGTCGGGCGGAAACTTTTGCAAGGATTCCGGACGAATTGTCGGATCCGACGGTCAGGCCCCCACCTCGAAGGCCGCGGTGAGGAGCACCTCGTCGCGCGACGACGGACCCACCAGCAGCTCGAAGGCACCGGGTTCGACCCGGCGGACGCCCGCGGCGTCCACGATCGTGCAGTCGGCGACCGGCAGCTCGATCACGACCCGGCGCGACTCCCCCGGGGCGAGGTCGACCTGGCGGTACGCCTTGAGCTCCTTGTCGGTCCAGCTCGTGCTCGTGACGACGTCACGCACGTACGCCTGCACGGTCTCGCGCACCGGGCGGGTGCCGGTGTTGGCCACCGTCACCTCGGCGACGATCGTGTCGTCCGCACCGAGCGACGACGACACCAGCGCGAGCGCGGAGTACTCCACGGTCGTGTACGAGAGGCCCTCGCCGAAGGTCCATGCCGGCGCCTGCGTGAGATCGGCGTAGCGCGTGCCGTGCTGTCCGCGGATCTGGTTGTAGTAGGTCGGCTGCTGGCCGACGTGCCGCGCGAACGAGATCGGCAGCCGCCCCTGCGGCTCGATCGCGCCGGTGAGGAGCTCGGCGATCGCGCGCCCGCCCTGCATGCCGGGGTTCGCCGCCCAGATCACGGCGGCGGCCCTCGACGCGGATGCCGGGAGTACGAGCGGCTTCGACGCCAGCAGCACCACGACCACGGGTGTCCCGGTGGCGATCACGGCGTCGAGGAGGGCGTTCTGGGCTCCGATGAGTTCGAGGGTCGCGGTGGAGCGGCCCTCTCCGACGAGCTCGATCCGGTCGCCGACGACCGCCACGACGACGTCGGCCGCCTCCGCGGCCCGCACCGCCTCGGCGAGGAGACGCGGATCCGGCTCCGCGGGCACGACCACCTGCGGGCGGGGCTGGCCGTCGGGGAAGGTGGCGCCGAGCGGATCGTCCTCGAGGGTGAGGATGTCGGCGCCGTGCGCGTGCCGTACGGCCAGTCCGTCGACCGCGCGCAGACCGTCCAGCACCGTGGTGATCATCTCTCGGGGCTGGCCGTCCAGCCAGCCGGCCTGTCCGGATCCGCCGGCCCAGTCGCCGAGCTGCGTCTGCGCGTCGTCGGCGAGCGGACCCACGACGGCGACGCGGATCGGATCCGCGGCCGTGAGCGGCGCTGTCCCGCCGAGCGGCAGCACCCCGTCGTTCTCCAGTAGCACGAGCGAGCGCCGCGCCATCTCGAGGTTGAGGTCGGAGTGCGCTCCACTGCCCACCACGGCGTCGAGCCCGGGCGAGGGGAGTCGGGGGTTCTCGAAGAGGCCGAGGTCGAACTTGAGGGTGAGGATGCGGGTCACGGCGGTATCGAACGCGTCCGGGGACAGCATCCCCCGCTGCACGGCCTCCAATGCCCCTTCGTAGAAGTGCGGGGTCGTCATCACCATGTCGTTGCCCGCGGTGACCGCCGCGGCCGCGGCGTGGGCGTAGTCGGGTTGCACCTTCTGCTCCCACACCATCCGGCCCACGTTGTCCCAGTCCGTGATCAACGTGCCCGTATACCCCCACTCCCCACGCAGCACGTCCGACAGCAGCCAGTCGTTCACCGTGATCGGCACCCCGTCCGTGCTCTGATACCCGAGCATGAACGTGCGACACCCCTCCCGCGCGACCCGCTCGAACGGCGGCAGGAACCACGACCGGAGCTTGCGCCGCGAGATATCCGCCTCCGACGCGTCCCGCCCGCCCTGCGTCTCCGAATACCCCGCGAAATGCTTCGCCGTCGCCAGGACCGCCGTCGGATCCCCCAAACCCTCCCCCTGATACCCGCGGACCATCGCGCTCGCGAGCTCCCCGATCAGGAACGGGTCCTCCCCGAACGTCTCACTGACCCGCCCCCACCGCAGATCCCGGGCGATGCACAACACCGGCGAGAACGTCCAATGCACCCCCGTCGCCGACACCTCCTCCGCCGTCGCCCGCGCCACCCGCTCCACCAGCACCGGATCCCACGACGCGGCCATCCCCAACTGGGTCGGATAGATCGTCGCCCCGGGCCAGAACGAATGCCCGTGAATGCAGTCCTCCCCGACCAGCAACGGGATCCGCCACCGCGTCAGCGCCGTCAACCGGTTCGCCTCCACGATCCGCTCCGGCGACGTATGCAACACCGACCCCACATGACGACGCAGCACATGATCAGCCAGATCATCCCGCGCATCCAACTGCAGCATCTGACCCACCTTCTCCTCCACCGACAACCGACCCAGAAGATCCGCCACTCGCTCGGCCGTGCTGAGGGCGGGATCGCGGAAGGGCAGGGCGTCGCTCATGCAGTGGTGCTCTCTGTGTGGGATCCGGTCGTCGCCGGGGAGGAGTCGGTGCGCACCGCGGTCACCGCGGCGTTCTGGTCGATGCCCCGCTTGCGCAGGGCGCGGGCGCGCTCCCCGGCGGAGCGGAGGCGGGGGTTGACGTACTCGTCGATGCCGAAGTTGATCAGGGCGAGGGCGACGCCCAGCAGGGCGATGCAGAGACCGGCCGGCACGTACCACCACCAGTAGTCCGGGAAGGCGCTGTTCTGCTGCGCCCAGAACAGGATGGTGCCCCAGTTCAGGTTCGACACCGGGATCACCCCGATGAAGGCCAGCGTGGTGAGCCCGAGCACGGCGGCCGTCATGGTGCCGACGAAGCTCGACGCGATGATCGCCATGAGGTTCGGCAGCATCTCGACCAGGATGATCCGGTGCAGCGGCTCGCCGTTGGCGCGCGCCGCCTGCACGAAGTCGCGGTTGCGCAACGACATCGTCTGCGCCCGCAGCACTCTCGCACCCCAGGCCCAGCCGGTCAGGCCGAGCACCGCGGCGATGACCCACAGCGGCGGATCCTGGAACTGCGAGGCGATGATGATCATCAGGGGCAGCCCCGGCAGCACGAGGAACACGTTGGACAGCGCCGACAGCGACTCGCTCTTCCAGCCGCGCAGGTAGCCGGCGGTCACGCCGACCACGATCGCCACCACGGTCGCCATGATCGTGGCGAGGAAGCCGACCACGAGCACGCCGCGCGTGCCGTAGACGAGCTGGCTGAACACGTCCTCGCCGATGTGCGTCGTGCCGAGCAGGTGCTTCCAGGACGGCGGCTGCAGCGTCGCGTCGAGGTGCTGCGCGGTGGGGCTGTAGGGCGCGATCCACGGGGCGAAGACGGCCAGGAGCACGAAGACGCCGAGGATGATCAGCCCGGCCGCCGACTTGCGGTTGCCGAACATCGCGAGCGACGCTCTGAGCTGCGAGCGGAAGGTGCGGGCCGGGGCCGGCCGCGACCCGGCTGTGAGCAGGGCGGCGGTCTCCGGTGCGCCGGCGGCGGGCTGCGCGATCTCGTGCGGAGCGGGAATCGTCATGGTCAGGCCTCCGTCTGCCGGGTGCGCGGGTCGAGGATGGCGTAGGCGATGTCGGCGATGATGTTCGCGACGAGCACCGCCATCACCAGCACGAGGAAGATGCCCTGCATGAGCGCGTAGTCCTTCGCATTGGTGGCGCTGAGCAGCAGCAGGCCGATGCCGGGGTAGGAGAACACCATCTCCATCACGATCGTGCCGCCCACGATGAAGCCGAGCGAGAGCGCGAAGCTCTGGATCTGCGGCAGCACCGCGTTGCGCGCGGCGTACCGCCACAGCACGCGGCGGTTCGGCATGCCCTTGGCCTGGGCGACGGTGATGTAGTCCTCGTCGAGCACGGTCAGCATCATGTTGCGCATGCCCAGCACCCAGCCGCCGAGGGAGGCGATGACGATGGTGATCACCGGCAACGCGGCGTGCGAGACGACCTGTCCGATGAAGTCGGCGTTCCAGCCCGGATCCACGCCCACCTCGTAGGCGTGACCGGCGGGGAACCAGCCCAGCACCGACGCGAACACGGCGATGAAGATGAGCCCGAGCCAGAAGTAGGGGATCGTGCCGAGGAAGGTGGTCACCGGCACCAGCACGTCCAGCCGTCCGCCGCGGCGCCACCCGATGACGGCGCCGAGGCTCGTGCCGATGAGGAAGGAGACGATCGTCGCGAAGCCGACCAGTCCCAGGGTCCACGGCAGCGCCGCGGCGATCGCGTCGCCCACCGGGGCCATGCCCGTGGAGATCGACACGCCCAGGTCTCCGCGCAGCAGCATGCCCCAGTAGTCGAGGTACTGGTGCCACAGCGGCACCGAGTGGTCCAGCCCGAACATGAGGCGCAGCGCCTTCTCGGCGTCCGGGGTGAGCTGACCCTGGCTGCGGGCCATGTAGGCGTCGACGGCATCGCCCTTCATCAGACGCGGGATGAAGAAGTTGATGGTGATCGCGGCCCACGCGGTGAACAGGTAGAAGGCCGCTCGCCCGCCGATGAAGCGCCACGGCACCCGGATGCCGCCGCGCTCGGCGCGCGTCGCCGTGGTGCCGACGAGCGTGGGATCCCCCGGCGCCGCCTCGGCGGGAGCGGCCCCGGTCGCGGGTGCGGACGTGTCGGCGCTCATCGCGCACCTCCGGTGGTCTGGGCGGCCCGGCGGCGGAAGAACTCCTCCGGGTCGGGCGAGGCGGCGCGCAGCTCGCGCGTGTACGGGTCCTGGGGATGCAGGATGACGTCGTCCGCGGGCCCGCTCTCCACGACCCGGCCCTGGTTGAGCACCAGGATCTCGTCGCTGAAGTGGCGGGCGGTCGCCAGGTCGTGGGTGATGTAGAGCACCCCGAGGCCCTCCTCGCGCTGCAGGTCGGCGAGCAGGTTGAGCACGCCGAGGCGGATCGAGACGTCGAGCATCGAGACCGGCTCGTCCGCGACGAGCAGCGCAGGGCGCGAGGCGAGGGCGCGCGCGATCGCGACGCGCTGGCGCTGTCCGCCCGACAGCTCATGCGGGCGCCGCTCCATGACGGCGTCGGGATCCAGCCGCACCCGCTCGAGCAGGCGGCGCACCTCGGCGTCGACCTCGTCGCGCGGCACCACGTGGTCCAGCCGCAGCGGCCGTTCGACGTGGTGACGGATCGAGTGGTACGGGTTCAGGGACGCGAACGGATCCTGGAACACCATGCGCAGCTGCTGGCGGTAGCGCCGCAGCCCCTTGCCACGGCGCGGGATCGGGGCGCCGTCGAGCAGCACCTCGCCGCGCGTGGGGGTCTCCAGCTGCGTGAGGATCTTGGCGATCGTGGACTTGCCGCTGCCGGACTGGCCGACCAGGCCGATGGTCTGGTGCGAGCTGAGCGTGAAGCTCACCTCGTCCAGGGCCTTGAGCTGACCGGATCCGCGGAGGTTGTAGATCTTCGTGACGTCGCGGAACTCGAGCGTGGTCATCGCACCACCACCCCCCGCTCGCCGGTCAGGCGCGGGAAGGAGCGCAGCAGATCCCGCGTGTACTCGTGCTGCGGATCCGTCCACAGCCGCTCGGCGTCGGCGAGCTCGACGATCTCGCCCTCGCGCATGACGGCGATGCGATCGCTGATCTCCAGCAGCAGCGGCAGGTCGTGGGTGATGAACACGACGGAGAACCCGAACTCGTGGCGCAGCTGCGAGATCTGCTTGAGGATCTCGCGCTGCACGAGCACGTCGAGGGCCGTGGTCGGCTCGTCCATCACCATGAGCTGCGGTCGCAGCGCGAGCGCCATCGCGATCATCACGCGCTGGCGCATGCCTCCGGACAGCTCGTGCGGGTAGGAGCGCCGGCGCTCCCCGCCCACCTTCACGATCTCGAGCAGCTGCACGACCTCGTCGCGACGCTGCGCCCGGCTCATCCCCGGGCGGTGCACGCGGAACACGTCGTCGAGCTGAGCGCCGATCGTGGCGACCGGGTTGAGCGCGTTCATCGCGCCCTGGAACACCATCGACACCTTGTCCCAGCGGAACCGGCGCATCTGCTCGGCGTCGAGCGCGTGCAGGTCGATGTCCGAGCCGTCGGCGTCGTGGAAGACGACGCTGCCTCCGGTGATCACGGCCGGCGGCTTGAGCAGCCGCTGCACACCGTAGGCGAGGGTCGTCTTGCCGCTGCCGCTCTCGCCGGCGAGGCCGACGATCTCACCGCGGCGGATGTCGATCGTGACGTTCTTCACCGCCCGCACGGGCGGATCCACGTCGTACACGACCGAGAAGTCGCGCACCGAGAGAAGGGGGTCTGTCATGAGGGCATGCTCCTGTAGCGGTCGTTGAGCGAGGCCGCGCGCAGCGCGACCGAGACGAAACGCGGTGCTCTGCGATGAACGCGTCTCGTCTCGCTGCGCTCGCTCAACGACCGAGGGGGATGGGCGGTTATTTGCCGACCGGCTTCAGGTTCATGATGACCTGCACGGCCGAGGGCTGCGTCGGGTCGGCGGTCGCGTACTGGTCCTTCTCGCTCGGCCACCCCGTGTACGTGCGGGTGTTGAACTCGCCCAGCTGCGGGTGCGTCCCGATCGGGATGGCCGGGACGTCCTCGACGAAGATCTTCTGGATCTTGTTGAGCGCGTCCGTGCGCGTCGCGTCGTCGGAGGCCTGCGCATACTGCTTCAGCAGCGCCGTCGCCTCGGGGTTGTTGTAGCGGCCGAAGTTGTCGGAGACCTTTCCGTCCGCGGCCTGCTCCAGGTACGCGCCGTTCATGACGTCGTCGTAGATGTGCCAGGGGTTCGATCCGGATCCCGACCAGTGCAGCGCGGCGTCGAAGTTGCCGGTCGCCATGTTGGTGAACCAGGTGTCGGCGTCGGGGGTGGCCACCTTCGCGTCGGCGCCGAGCGTGTTCTTGATCTGCGTGGCGACGAGCTGGATGCCGGTGACGTAGTCGTTCCAGCCCTGCGGGTCCTGCAGCGTGAACGAGACCGGGTTGCCCGACGGGTCGATCAGCGCGCCGTCCTTCCACGTGTAGCCGGCGTCGGTCAGCACCTTCTTGGCGCCGTCGACGTCGATCGAGAACGTCTTGTCCTTGTACTCCGGCGCGATGTACTGGTCGCCCGTCGGCTGCGGGATGCCCGTGACGCTGGTGAGCTCGGGGCCGGCGTTGCTGCGCGCCTTCTCGGCGTGCGCCTTGCGGTCGACGACCATGTTGACGGCCTTGCGGAAGGCGACGTCGTTGAACGGCGCCTTCGTCGTGTTGACGAGCACCATGTCGGGGCTGAGCACGTTGGCGCCCCAGAACACGTTGTGCTTCGGATCCTTGTCGACGTAGTTCTTCTGGTAGTCCGTGATGAAGATCTGGGCCCAGTCGGCCTCCTTGCTCTGCAGCGCGCGGAGCAGGCCGGTGTTGTCGTTGTACTCGAGGTACTTGAGCTGGCCGACCGGGACCTTTCCGCCCCAGTAGTCGGTGCGGGCGTTCAGCACGACGCCCTGCGAGGAGAAGCTCTTGATCGTGTAGGGGCCGGTTCCGACGGCCTCCTTGACCGGATCCTTGGTCGGGTCCGCGATGCTCTTCCACTGGTGCTCGGGCACGATGCTCACCTGCAGCACGTCGCCCTGCTTCACGAACTTGGACTCGGTGAAGGAGAGGACCACGTTCGCGCCGTCCTTCTTGACGTCGGCGAGCTTGAGTCCGGCGAGATCGAGCGCGGGGGTGCTCTTGATGAGGTTGTAGGTGAAGACGATGTCGTCGGCGGTGAAGGGCTTGCCGTCGCTCCACTTCACGTCGGCGCGCGGGGTGACCGTGAGCTGCGTGTAGTCGGAGTTCCACTCCACCTTCGAGGCGAGCCACGGCGTGGTCTCGTTCTTGCCGACCGGGTTGACCATCGCCAGCGGTTCGTAGATCATCCGGTCGTAGCCGAGCGACATGCCCGATCCCGTGGAGATGAACGGGTTGTTCGTCTGCGTCGAAAGGATCGCGGCGCCGTCCGGCTTCGCCACCGTGAGCGAACCGCCGGATGCGCCCGTGCTGGAACCCGACGAGCAGCCGGTCAGCGCCACCGCGCCGATCGCCGCGAACGCGGTCACCGCGATCAAGGTCTTCCTGAGCCTCATTGCTTCTCCTTCTCGTGGGCCGACGTCGTCGTGCGCCCATGTGATGCGGGGTCCCGCTTCTCTGGGGGAATTTACTTACTAGCGGGAAAGTAAGCAAAAGTGAGGTTACCCACCAGTAAGCTGGATGACAAGAAGGGGAAGGGACACGAAATGGTCACGTCCACCTCGAACCGCGTGAAATCGCGGCCGGAGACCGAGCGCAAGCGGACCGAGATCCTGAAGGCCGCGATCGAGATCTTCGGCGCGAAGGGATCCGCGAACGGCACCCTGGCCGATATCGCGGAGCAGGTCGGGATGACGCACGCGGGGGTGCTGCATCATTTCGGCTCCAAGCAGAAGCTGCTGCTCGAGGTGCTCGCCTATCGTGACGAGAGCGACGTCGAAGGCCTCGCCGAGAAGCACATCCCCGACGGCCCCGCCCTGTTCCTGCACCTCGTCAAGACCGCGTTCTCGAACGAGCTGAGGCCCGGCATCGTGCAGGTGTACACCGTGCTCTCCAATGAATCGGTGACCGACGGCCATCCCGCACGCGGGTTCTTCGAGCACCGGTACACCAAGCTCCGCGGCGAGGTGGGCGCCGCGTTCGTCGAGCTGTGCGCCCAGGAGGGCGTGACCGACACGGCGGTGATCGCCACGGCGTCGGCGGCGATCCTCGCGGTCATGGACGGCCTGCAGCTGCAGTGGCTGCTCGACCCTGCGGCCGTCGACCTGGCCGAGGCCAGCGCCTTCGCGATCGAGGCGATCGTGAACGGCGTGCTGCACCCCGGCCCCGCACTCGAGACGTACGTCGCCGAGACCGCCGGCGGATCCGCGTAGGCTCGGCCCTATGACGATCGACCTCGAAGCGCTCTTCATCGACCTGCACCGAAACCCCGAGCTCTCGTTCCAGGAGGTGCGCACCGCCGGCATCGCCGCCGGGCATCTGCGCGACCTCGGCCTCGAGGTCACCGAGGGCGTCGGCCGCACGGGCGTCGTCGGCGTGCTCGCCAACGGCGCGGGACCGGTCGTCTGGGCGCGCGCCGACATGGACGCGCTGCCCGTGGTCGAGGAGTCGGGCCTGCCCTACGCCAGCACCGCCACCGGGATCGACGCCGAGGGGCACGAGGTGGGCGTCATGCACGCGTGCGGCCACGACATGCACGTGACCGCGATGATCGGCGCGGTGGAGGAGCTCGTCCGGACCAAGGGCGAGTGGTCGGGCACCCTCGTCGTCGTGATCCAGCCTGCGGAGGAGTTCGGCGCCGGCGCCCGCGCGATGCTCGACGACGGCGCGCTGGACCGCTTCCCCCGGCCCGACGTCGTCATCGGCCAGCACGTCACGCCGTTCCCCGCCGGCATGATCGGCGTGCGGCCCGGCCCCCAGATGTCGGCCTCCGACGGACTGCACGTCGTGCTGCACGGCCGCGGCGGGCACGGATCCCGCCCGCACTCCACGATCGACCCCGTGGTCATGGCGGCCGCCACGGTGATGCGCCTGCAGACGGTGGTCTCGCGGGAGGTGGATCCGCACGACCTCGCCGTGGTCACGGTGGGCGCGATCCACGCCGGCACCAAGAACAACATCATCCCGGCCGAGGCCACCCTCGACCTCAGCCTGCGCTACCCGGACGACGCCCTGCGCACCAAAGTGCTGGCGAAGGTGGAGCGCGTGATCAAGGCCGAGGCGATGGCGAGCGGCGCGACCGAGGAGCCGACCATCGAGACGCTGCACACGCTGCCCGCGACGATCAACGACGACGAGGCGACCGAGCGCGCGACGGCGGCCTTCCGCGCCGCGTTCGGCGATGAGAACGTGATCGATCCCGGCCTGTTCACGGGCAGCGAGGACGTCTCGTGGTTCGCCCGCGACGCCGGCGTGCCGCTCGTGTTCTGGTTCTGGGGCGGCATCGCCCCCGCGCGCTACGCCGCCGCGGTGGCGCAGGGGACGGTCGACAGCGAGATCGCCACGAACCACTCCCCGTTCTTCGCGGTCGAGATCCACCCCACGATCGAGGTGGGCGTGCAGGCCCTGACCGTCGCGGCGCGCGAGTTCCTCGGCTGACGTCGCGCACCGGATCCGCCTCCCGGCCCCCCGGGACCCGGCCCGGATCCGCCTCCCGGACCTGTCACGATCGGCACAGGTCGTGACGATCAGCACACGGATCCACGTCGATACGCGTGCTGATCGTCACGGGCTGTGCTGATCGTGACGGGGCAGGCACGCCCGGAGTCGCGTTAGAGCGCCCGTCGCTCAGGCGAGGGTGAGGAAGAGCTTCTCCAGCTCCTCCGGACTCGGCCCGCCGTCGGCGTCCGGCTCGGTCAGGCACTCGCGCAGCGCCGTCGAGATCACCAGGAATCCGGCCCGGTCCAGCGCCTTCGTGACCGCGGCGAGCTGCTGGACGACGGCGCGGCAGTCCTCACCGGCCTCGACGGCGCCGATCACCGCGGCGAGCTGGCCGTGCGCGCGGCGCAGACGGTTGGAGATCTTGCGCACCGCGTCGGCGTCGTGCCCTGCCGGGTGCGTCGCGTCCACGGAGGGGTCCTGGGCGGTTCCGGTGGTGATCATGGATCCAAGCATACCCCCGGGAGTATGTTAGATTGATACTCCCCGGGGTATCCGAGACGTCCGGGCGAGGAGGAGAAGAGATGTGCCGTGCAGTGACGTGCAAGACGTGCGGGAAGACGACCTGGGCCGGGTGCGGCCAGCACGTGTCCGAGGTGAAGCGCTCCGTGCCGGCCGCGCAGTGGTGCGGCGGCCGGCACTCGCAGGCGGAGATCGATGCGGCCGCGTCGACTCGGGGCGGACTACTGTCGCGGATCTTCGGGCGATGAGCGAGACCGTGACGGATCCGGCCCGGCGGATCGTGATCGTCGGCGGCGTGGCCGCCGGGATGAGCGCCGCGGCGCGCGCCCGCCGCCTGGACGAGAACGCGGAGATCATCGTGCTCGAACGGGGCGCGCACGTCTCGTTCGCGAACTGCGGACTCCCCTACTACGTCGGCGGCGAGATCGAGGACGAGGCCGACCTGCTCGTCCAGACGCCCGCCACGCTGCGCGCCGCGCTCGCTCTCGATGTGCGCGTGCACCACGAGGTCACCGCCATCGACTCCGGCCGGCGGTCCGTGACGGTGCGAGGCCCCCAGGGCGAGGAGCAGCTGACGTACGACGCGCTCGTGCTGGCGCCGGGTGCCGTCGCCGTGCGCCCGCCGCTGCCCGGGCTCGACTCACCGCGCGTGAGCACCCTCCGCACCGTCGAGGACGCGGTGGACCTGCGCGCGCGGATCGACGGACACGCCTCGACCGCACGGCGGGCGGTGGTGCTGGGGGCCGGGTTCATCGGCCTGGAAGCCGCTGAGGCGCTCCGTCAGCAGGGCCTCGACGTCGATCTCGTCGAGCTTGCACCCCACGTGCTGCCGCCGCTGGAGGCCGAGATCGCCGCCCCCGTCGCGGCGGAGCTGCGCCGGCTCGGGATCACCGTGCACGCCGGGGTCGCCGCGCAGGCGGTCGAGCAGCACGAGGAGCACGACACCGTCGTCCTCGCGGACGGCCGGCTCCTCGACGCGGACCTCATCCTGCTCTCCGTCGGAGTGCGCCCGGACACCGCGGTCTTCGAATCGGCCGGCGTCGCGTGCGAGCGCGGGGCGATCCTCGTCGACGAGCACGGACGCACCAACCTCCCGGGCGTCTACGCCGCCGGCGATGCGGTGCTCTCCGTCGACGCCGTCACCGGCCTGCGCCGGCCGGTCGCCCTGGCCGGTCCGGCGAACCGCGCCGGACGCGGGATCGCGGACCACATCCTCCGCCCCGCGTCGGCGCGCCCCCTTCCGGCCCCCGTGGGCACGGCGATCGTGCGGGTCGGCGAACTCACCGCCGCGCTCACCGGGGCCAACCGGGCCGCGCTGCGCGCCGCCGGCATCGAGGCGCACACCCTCCACCTGCACCCCACCCAGCACGCCGGGTACTTCCCCGGGGCGACGCAGATGGCGCTCGTCGTCCATGTCCGCCACGGCGACGGCCTCCTGCTCGGCGCCCAGGCCGTCGGCCTTGAGGGCGTGGACAAGAGGATCGACGTGCTCGCCACGGCGATCCGGGCAGGACTCACCGCGGCCGACCTCGTCGACCTGGACCTCGCCTACTCCCCCGTCTACGGCAGTGCGAAGGATCCGGTGAACCTCGTCGGCATGGTCGGGGGGAACGTCCTGGACGGGACGCTCCGACTCTGGTACGCCGAGGACTGGGAGCGGCTGCGCGGGGAGACGCTCATCCTCGATGTGCGCAGCGCCGCGGAGTACGCCGCCGGGCACCTGCCGGGGGCTCTGCACATCCCGCACACGGAGCTGCGCGACCGCCTCGACGAGGTGCGCGCGGCCGCCGCGGGACGTCCCGTCCGGGCCCTGTGCGGATCCGGCGTGCGCTCGCACATCGCCCACCGGCTGCTCGTGCAGGCGGGCTTCGACTCCGCCTCCCTGTCCGGCGGCATGCTCACGGCGCGCGCGGTGCTCGGGGACGACGTCCTCGTGTCCTGACGCCGCAGGGCGTGAGACGGCGGCGCGGGCGCGGCGGGGCTACCGCTGCGCCCGGCTGCCGACCGGGGCCTCCGCGTCCGGCCCGTCGCCGCCGACCGCGGCGCCGCCGACCGCGTCACTGCCGACCCCGAGGGCGCGACCGGGATCTCCCGATCCCCCGGAGGCGAGCGCGACCCGCGACGCTCCCGTGAAGGCGGACGGCTCGCCACCGGGATGCCGTCGTGTCTGCACCACCAGCAGCACGAGACCGAGCGCGACGGCCGCCAGCGAGGCCCACACGTTCGCGGGGATGCCGAGGAAGCCGATGCTGGACGGGTCGATGCGGATCGACTCGAGGTAGCTGCGGCCCGCGCCGTACCAGATCAGGTACAGGGCGAGCACCTTGCCCCATTGGAGCGCGAACCGGCGCTCCAGCCAGAGGATCACGGCGAAACCGAGCAGATTCCAGACGATCTCGTAGAGGAACAGGGGCTGGAAGAGCGTCCCCGGAGGCATCCCCGGTGGGAACTTCGGGTTGGTCGCCTCGATCTGCAGGCCCCAGGGGAGCGTCGTCGGCAGGCCGAAGAGCTCGTGGTTGAAGTAGTTGCCCAGCCGGCCCAGGGACTGCGCGACGAGCAGCGCCGGAGCGAGCGCATCCGCGACGCTCCAGAACCGCACCCGCGCGCGGCGGCAGGCGACGACGATGCCGATGGCGCCGCCGATCAGGGAGCCGTAGAGGGCGTTGCCGCCGTCCCAGATCGCGAACACGTCCCACAGGTTGTCCCCCGGGGCGAAGTAGTCGCCCACGTGCGTGAAGACGTGATAGAACCGGGCGCACACGATGCCCAGCGGCACCGACCAGAGCGCGATGTCGATCGCGAACCCGGGGTCGATCCCGCGCCTCTTCAGGCGATGGCCGAGGATGAGCGTCGCGGCCACGATCCCGGCGATGATGCACAGCGCGTACGCGTGGACGGTCAGCGGACCGAGTTGGAACTGCGCCCATTGCTCTGGGGGGCTGGGGATGCTCGCTCTCACGGTCGCCTCTCGCTCGGGGTCACGGCCTCCGACACCCTAGGCAGGCCAGTGCGGAACCGGCTGTGAACGAACGCCGCCGCATCTCCAGCTCAGACGTCGAGCGGGAGATGCGGAAGCGCGGCGAGCGGGGCGTGCGCCTCGTGGTGCAGCCGCTCCATGCGCGCGTCGAGCTCGCTCGCGGCATCGGCTGCCGCAGTGAGGTCGTCGACGAGGTGCGCGGGCACCTGGCCCTGGAACTTGTAGTGGATCTTGTGCTCCAGGCTCGCCCAGAAGTCCATCGCGATCGTGCGGAACTGCACCTCGACCGGCACCTGGAGCGGCCCGGAGGAGAGGAAGACGGGAACCTCGAGGATCGCGTGCAGGCTGCGGTAGCCGTTGGCCTTCGGAGTGGCGATGTAGTCCTTCACGATGCGCACCGTGATGTCGTCCTGGGCCGTGAGCAGGTCGAACAGCCGGTACACGTCGGCCACGAAGCTGCAGGTCACCCGCACTCCGGCGATGTCGGTGATGCTCTCCCGGATCGACGCGAAATCCGGATCCACTCCGCGGCGCGCGACCTTCTCGACGATGCTGTCCGGCGACTTCACCCGGCTCTTGACGTGCTCGATGGGGTTGTAGGAGTGGTGGTGGGTGAACTCGTCCCGCAGGATCGAGATCTTCGTCTCGATCTCGCGCATCCCGAACTCGTACTCGTGCAGGAAGCGCTGGAACTCGTCCCGCAGCTCCCGGGCTTCGGAGAGGGTCTGGTTCAGCGCGTCGTCATCGAGGGGAACCGTGCTCATGCCTGCGACGCTACGCAACCGGTGTTCGGATCTCCTGTGTGTTCGTTCTCAGCGGATCCAAGACCGCGCACGGCGATCCGGTCGGATCGGAGAGCGCTCTCCGCGCCCGCGCGAATACCCGCTTCGGACACGCCCGGGACCGGATCCGGGCAAAGAGTGATCGAACAGTGATGCAACAACCCGCGCGCGAAATTGCATCCGCGCCGTTCCAGGCGTAATTTTGCCGCTCGTGGCAAATGACAGCCGTGAGAGCGCCGACGCCCCGCAGGTAGCCAAACGCATCCTGCTCGGCGAGCCGCTCAGCACAGAGAAGGCGAACGAACAGCTCCTCCCGAAGCGGATGGCGCTGCCGATCTTCGCATCCGACGCCCTCTCCTCCGTGGCCTACGGGCCGCAGGAGATGCTGATGACCCTGGGACTGGGCGGGCTCGCGTTCCTCGCGTTCGCCCCCTGGGTGGCCGCGGCGGTCGTCCTGCTGCTCATCGTCATCGTGCTGAGCTACCGCAAGCTCATCCAGGCGTACCCGTCGGGCGGCGGCGACTACGAGGTCGCGTCGAAGAACCTCGGCGAGATCCCGGGCGTGGTCGTGGCCGCGGCCCTCCTCGTCGACTACATCCTGACCGTCTCGGTGTCGATCGCCTCCGGCGTCGACAACATCATCTCCGCCGTGCCCCAGCTCGACCCGTGGCGCGTCGAGCTCGCGGTCGGATTCGTGATCCTCATCGTCGTCGTCAACCTGCGCGGCGTGCGCGAGGCGTCGACGTTCTTCGCCGTGCCGACCTACATCTTCATCGGATCCGTCGCGGTCATGATCGTCACCGGTCTGGTGCGCACCTTCCTCGGCGACGCACCGGTCGCCGAGAGCGCGCAGTACTCGTTCCAGCACACCGATCAGCTGGTGGGCGCCGCGATGATCCTGCTCGTGCTGCGCGCGTTCTCGAGCGGCTGCTCCGCCCTGACCGGCGTCGAAGCCGTCTCGAACGGCGTGCAGGCGTTCCGGATCCCCAAGATCGGCAACGCGCAGACCACGCTGGCGATGATGGGCGGGATCGCCATCCTGCTGTTCACGGGCCTCACCGCGCTCGGCCTCATCACCCAGGTGCACTACGCGGAGAATCCCTGCCGGGATCTCGTCGGCTACGCCTGCGGACAGCCGCAGCAGAGCCTGATGGCGCAGGTCGCCTCGGCCACCTTCGGCGCCGGCTCCCTGCCGTTCTTCATCATCCAGGCGGCGACCGCGTGCGTGCTGCTGCTCGCCGCCAACACCGCGTTCAACGGCTTCCCGCTGCTCGGCGCCGTCCTCGCCCGCGACGGCTACGCGCCCAAGGCGCTGAACACCCGCGGCGACCGCCTCGTGTTCTCGAACGGCATGATCGTGCTCGGCATCGCCGCGATCGGCGTGCTGGTGCTGTTCCAGGCGAACCTGACGAACCTGATCCAGCTCTACATCATCGGCGTGTTCGTGTCGTTCTCGCTGGGCCAGGTCGGCATGGTGCGGCACTGGCGACGCCTGCTGCGCGCCGCCCACGGCCAGAACGCCGAGGTCGCCGCACAGGCGCGACGCAGCGCCTACACCGGCCTCGTCATCAACTCGCTCGGCGCCTCCCTGACCATCGCGGTGCTCCTCATCGTGACCGTCACGAAGTTCACGCACGGCGCGTGGATGGTGTTCATCGCGATCCCGGTCCTCGCCCTGCTCATGATGGGCGTGAAGCGGTACTACCGCGACGTGGAGCACGAGATCGCGATCGACGACACGACCCACTTCGGGTCGGAGGGCGACGTCGCGATCGTGCTGGTGAACCGGCTGCAGAAGCCCGTCGTCAAGGCGATCGACTACGCCATCGCCGCCCGGCACGAGAAGACCGTCGCCCTGCACGTGGCCGCCAATCCCGAGGACGGCGTGCAGCTGCAGAGGGACTGGCAGCAGCATCGGATCCCGATCCCGCTCGTCATCGTCGAGTCGCCGTTCCGCGCCTACGCGCAGCCGGTGGAGGCGTACATCAAGAAGTACCGCGCCAAGCACGGGCCCGCAGTGGTCACCGTGTACCTGCCGCAGTACATCGTCGGGCACTGGTGGGAGTCCATCCTGCACAACCGTCGCGCGCGTCGGATGGCGAACCAGCTGATGCTCATCCACGGGGTGACGATCACCCTCGTGCCGTGGCTGCTGGACTCGTCCGAACTCATCTACGGCCGCCGCTCGCGGCCCGTGCCGGGACAGCAGCGCGCCGGCCGCCCGCTCGCCCTCTACGGCGAGGCGAACGCCAAGCCGGCCCGTCGCGTGCAGCGCCCCGCCGGACCTCCCGAGCAGGGCTGACGCCGACCGCCGGAGCCGTTTGACAGCGGGGGCCGCCCGGCGGGACACTCGGGCTGACCACGGGCAACGTCCGCCCGTGCGGCGCTGGAAGGACGACGATGCCCGAGACGACTGCACTGATCGACCGGCTCCGCAGCAGGCTCCCCCGGGACGGCTTCGACGACAGGGATCCGCGCGACGTCACCGGTGCCCTCGCGGCCATGGTCGAGCTCGCCGAAGGGCGGCGTCCCGGCGAGACCCGTGCCGCCGTCTTCACGCCGACCATCGCCGAGAACGGCTGGACCTCGCGCCGGACGATCGTGCAGATCTGCACCGACGACGTCCCGTTCCTCGTCGACTCCGTCGCCGCGGCCATCGCCGAGGCCGGACCCACCGTGCACCTGCTCCTGCACCCGGTCGTGACCGTCCGCCGCGACGACCAGGGCCGGCTGCTCGAGGTGGGCGGCCTCGGCGGCCGCTCCGAATCCTGGATGCACCTCGAGACCGACCGGATCCCCACCGTCGAGCAGCGCGACGCCCTGCGCGAGCGGATCCTCTCCGTCGTGGCCGACGTGCACGCCGCCGTGGCGGACTGGAGCCTGCTGCGCCGGACCTGCCTCGACATCGTCACCCGGCTGCGCACCTCCCCGCCCCCGACCGCGGCGCCGGCGGAGATCTCCCGCGGCACCGAGTTCCTGAGCTGGCTCGCCGACGACCACTTCACCTTCCTCGGCTATCGGGCCTACGCGCTCGAGTCGATCGACGGGGAGGACGTGCTGCGTCCGATCGACGACACGGGACTCGGCATCCTCCGCGACGCGCCGAGCCGCGTCGTGCATCTGCGCCCGGAAGCACGGGAGACCGCGCGGGAGCCGCGGATCCTGACGATCACCAAGGCGAACTCGCGCTCGACCGTGCATCGCCCGGTGTACCTCGACTACATCGGCGTGCGCTCCTTCGACGACGCGGGCAACGTGACCGGGGAGCACCGCTTCCTCGGCCTGTTCACCTCCATCACCTACGCCTCCTCGGTCACGACCCTGCCGATCGCGTCGGCCAAGGTGTCCGCGGTGCTGGCGGCCTCGGGCCACGCCCCGGGCTCGCACTCGGCCAAGGAGCTCGAGCAGATCCTCGAGGACTATCCGCGCGACGAGCTCTTCCAGGACTCGCCGGAGCATCTGCTCGACGTCGCGACCCGGATCAGCCGACTGCGGGAGCGGCGGGGCTCCGCGATCTTCGTGCGCAGCGACGAGTTCGGCCGGTTCGTGTCCGCGCTCGTCCTGCTCCCGCGCGACCGGTACAACACCCCGGTGCGGCTGCGGATCGAGGCCCTCCTGAAGGACGCCTACGGCGTCGACGCCCTCGAGTACACCGCGAAGGTCGGCGAGTCCCCGCTCGCCCAGCTGCACGTCGTGATGCGGATGCCGAAGGACCACGACATCCCGGCGGTCGACACCGCCGAGCTCACCGCGCGCCTCGAGGCCGCCCTGCGCACCTGGGACTCCGAGTTCGTCGACGCCCTGCACGGCGCGTACGACGAGGAGACCGCGGGGATGCTGCACGCCCGCTACAGCGAGGCCTTCCCCGAGTCCTACAAGGAGTTCGCGAGCCCGGCGGAGGCGGTCGGCGACGTGAGCCGGCTGGAGCGGCTCGACGAGTCCGGCGGCGTCGCCGTGCACCTGTACGCCGAGGGCGACGACCCGACGCGCCGCTTCCTGACCGTCGTGAGCGTCGACCCCCGTCCGCTCGCGGAGGTGCTGCCCATGCTCACCGCGCTCGGCGTCGAGGTCGTCGACGACCGCCCGCACACGGTCACGCTGCCCGACGGCGCCACCCGGCACATCTCCGACTTCGGCCTGCGCCTGCCGGATGCGGCGCTGTGGGCCGACGAGAACCGCGCCGCGCAGTTCGAGGCGGCGTTCCTCGCCATCTGGACGGGCGCCGCGGAGAACGACAACCTCAACGCCCTCGTGCTGCACGCCGGGCTGGACTGGCGGGACATCGTGATCCTGCGTGCGATCGGCGGCTACCTGCAGCAGATCGGATCCGCCTTCTCCACCGGGTACATCGACCAGGCCCTGATCACGAACCCGGAGATCGCGGTGTCGCTGGTGCGCCTGTTCGCGGCGAGCTTCGATCCGGATCGGGCCGACGCCGACGCGCAGGCGGAGATCCGCGACGGCGTGCTCCGCGACCTCGACGGCGTCGCGAGCCTCGATCACGATCGGATCCTGCGCGCGTTCCTCGGCGTGATCGACGCGACGCTGCGCACGAACTTCTACCAGCACGACGCCGACGGCCGGCCGAAGCCCTGGGTGTCGATGAAGCTCGACAGCAAGGCCGTGCCCGACCTCCCCGCACCGCGGCCGATGGTGGAGATCTGGGTGTACTCCCCCGAGGTCGAGGGCGTGCATCTGCGCTTCGGCGCCGTCGCCCGCGGCGGCCTGCGCTGGAGCGACCGGCGCGAGGACTTCCGCACCGAGGTGCTGGGGCTGGTCAAGGCGCAGATGGTCAAGAACGCCGTGATCGTGCCGACCGGATCCAAGGGCGGCTTCGTCGGCAAGCGGCTGCCCGACCCCGCCGTCGACCGCGGCGCCTGGCTGGACGCCGGCAAGGACGCCTACCGCACGTTCATCCGCGGGCTGCTCGACCTCACCGACAACCGCACCGCCGCAGGCATCGTGCCGCCCGATCGCGTCGTGCGCCGGGACGGGGACGACCCCTACCTCGTCGTCGCCGCGGACAAGGGCACCGCCACCTTCTCGGACATCGCGAACGGCATCTCGCAGGAGTACGGCTTCTGGCTCGACGACGCCTTCGCGTCCGGGGGATCCGTCGGGTACGACCACAAGGCGATGGGGATCACCGCGCGCGGCGCCTGGGAGTCGGTGAAGCGGCACTTCCGGGAGCTCGGCATCGACACGCAGACCGAGGACTTCACGGTCGTCGGCGTCGGCGACATGTCCGGGGACGTGTTCGGCAACGGCATGCTGCTGTCCGAGCACATCCGGCTGGTCGCGGCGTTCGACCATCGGCACGTGTTCGTGGATCCGGATCCGGATCCCGCGGCCTCCTTCGCGGAGCGCCTGCGCCTGTTCCGGCTCCCCGGGTCCTCCTGGGGCGACTACGACCCCGCTCTCCTCTCGGCCGGCGGCGGGGTGTTCCCGCTCAGCGCGAAGTCGATCCCGGTGTCGCCGCAGCTGCGCGCCGCGCTCGGACTCGACGACGCGGTGGGGGCGCTCACGCCGAACGAGCTGAAGCGCGCCGTGCTGCTGGCGCCCGTCGACCTGCTCTGGAACGGCGGGATCGGCACCTACGTCAAGGCGTCGTCCGAGTCGCACGCCGAGATCGGCGACCGTGCGAACGACGCGATCCGCGTCGATGGACGCAGCCTCCGCGTGCGCGTCGTCGGCGAGGGCGGCAACCTCGGCGTCAGCCAGCTGGGGCGGATCGAGGCGGCGCGGTCGGGCGTGCAGATCAACACGGACGCGATCGACAACTCCGCCGGCGTCGGCACCTCCGACCGCGAGGTGAACATCAAGATCCTGCTCACCGCGCTCGTGCGCGAGGGAACGCTCGGCATCGAGGACCGCAATGCGCTGCTCGCCTCGATGACCGACGAGGTGGCCGTGCAGGTGCTGCGCGACAACTACGAGCAGAACGTCCTGCTCGGCAACTCCCGCGCCAACGCCGCCATCATGCTGCCCGTGCACGAGCGGCTCATGGAGACCCTGGAGGCACGCGACGAACTGGACCGGGAGATCGAGTTCCTCCCCGACCGGCTCACCGTGCAGGAGCGCGTCGAGGCCGGCGAGGGGCTCACCCGCCCCGAGTTCGCCGTGCTCGTCGCCTACGCGAAGCTCGCGCTGAAGACCGACCTCGCCGCCACCGACCTCGCCGACGATCCCTGGTTCTCCGGAACCCTCGCGGAGTACTTCCCGAGCGCGCTGCGCGAGCGCTTCGGCGAGCGCCTGGGCGAGCACCCGCTGCGCCGCGAGATCATCGTGAACACGGTCGTGAACTCGATGGTCAACCGCGGCGGGATCACGTTCGCCGACCGGGCGGCGGCCGAGACGGGCGCCACCGCGGAGCAGATCGCGCGCGCCTACGTCGCCGCACGGGAGATCTTCGACCTGCGCGGCTTCGTGGTCGCGGTCGAGGCCACCGACAACGTCGTGGACACCGCGACCCAGACCCGCCTGTACCTGGACTTCCGGCGCCTCCTCGACCGCGCCGCGCGGTGGTTCGTGCAGCACCGCTCCGAGGGCGTGGACATCGGGGCGGAGATCGCCCGGTTCGCCGAGCCGGTCCGTCTGCTCTCGGAGCGGCTGGCGGACTTCTTCCACGGCGACGAGGCCGACCAGTTCGCCGCGCGGCAGTCGGCCCTCGCCGCCGCCGGCGTCCCCGCGGCGCTCGCGCGGCGCGGCGCGAGCCTGCTGGAGGCGCTCCGGCTGCTCGACGTGATCGAACTCGCCCAGGCCAGGGGCGGGGATCTCGAGGACCTCGCGCGCACCTACTTCCGGCTCTCCGGCGAGATCGGGTTCGACGATCTGCTGAGCAGCGTCTCGGGGCTCGCACAGGACGACAGCTGGCAGTCGATGGCCCGTGCGTCCCTGCGCGACGACCTGTACGCGGTGCTGGTGGATCTCACCGCCTCCGTGCAGACGCACGCGGGCGGCCTCGCGCTCGATCAGCGGTACGCGCACTGGCTCGCCGGCGGCGGGAGCACGGCGCAGCGGGCCGCCGGCGCGCTGGCCGCCGCCTCCGCGGTGCCGCATCCGGGCATCGCCGTGCTGTCGGTCGCGCTGCGGCAGCTGCGCTCACTGGTGCGCTGACCCGGGCTGCACCCGGCACGGACCGCCGTGCCGAGAGGTCCCGCGGAGCGGCGGGCGCTGCGCTCGGCGGACTCCGTCGCCCCGACTGAGGCTTCGCCTCAGGGCGCGGGCAGGGCGAACAGCACCGCGGCGGCGAGGGCGAGGACGAGGCCCGCCCACTGCACCGGAGCGATCCGCTCCCGCAGCACCACGGCGGCGAGCAGGATCGTGCCGGCCGGATACATCGACGTCAGTGCGGCGACGATCCCGAGATCGCCGCTGCGCAGCGCGATGATCGTCAGCGCGTTCGCGATCGCGTCCACGACGCCGCCCACCGTCGCCCACAGGGCGCCGATCGCGACGAGCCGCATCGCCCCCGCATGCGGATCCCCCGCCCCGAGCCCGCGGGGGGCATGGTCCGGGCGGGCGTGCTCGAGGTCGGCGCGTCCCGACGGCGTCGCGCCGAGCTGCGGACCGGACGCGACGAGCGCCGAGGTCGCCCGCCGCCCGCGCCGGCGCGCCGCGATCATGACCCCGACCACGAAGAGCGAGCACAGCAGGGCGTTGACGCCGCGGTTCACGATGAGCGGCGCCACGCCGGCGTCCGCGTGCGTGCCGCTCATCACGATCATGAAGACGCCGATGCCGAGGCCGGATCCGATCGCCATCAGCACGCCTCGGAGGGTCGGCCGCACGACCTTCTGACCCGGGATGAAGCCGACCAGCACGGTCGCCGTCAGCGCCAGGACGAGCCCGGCCAGGGTCATCCCCGTGAGCTGCTCGCCGTTGACGAGCAGTCCCCAGAGCACGGGTCCGATCGCGGCGACGACCGCGCCGAGCGGGGACAGGATGCTCATCGGCCCGATCGCGAGGCATCCGTACAGCAGTGCGACCGCGGCCACGCTGCTCACCCCGGACAGCGCCCCCCAGAGCACGTCGTCGGGGTGCCACACCGGCCGGGCGACGAGCGCGACCACCACCATGGCGAGAAGGCCGCTGAGCGCGGAGACCGCGGTCACGGCGAGCGAGCGCAGGGTCTTGGCCGCGAAGCCGCCGATGAAGTCGGCGGATCCGAAGATGAATGCGGCGACGAGCGCGAGGACTGCGGGCACGAACCCTCCATGCCGAAGGACGGCGCCGCGTTCGGCGCGGGGGTGACCGGGCCGAGAAGACGCTCAGGGGCGACGTCAGGCTAGCACCGCCGGTGCGCGGGCCGGTCGCGGCGCCGAGCGCGGCGTTCCGTGCGGAAGGCGCATGGATCCCGCAGCGGGTCGTGAGGATGTCGTGAGGAACCCGATCCGGGGCCCTGGGAACCGGTTCGATCGGATCCGTGCTCGACATCATCTACGTCGCGGGAACGCTCGCGCTTTTCGCCCTGGTCGCGCTGATCGCCCGAGGGGTGGAGAAGCTGTGATCGTCATCGAGATCGCGGCCGCCGCCCTTGCGGTCATCGCCATCGGCTACCTCGTGGTCGCCCTCGTCGCCCCGGAGAAGTTCTGATGGGCGCCGCGGACGTCTGGCTCGGCGTGCTGCAGGCCACCACCCTCATCGCCGTCCTCGTGCTCCTGTACCGCCCGCTCGGCGACTACATGGCGCGCGTCTACACCGGGGCCAGGGACCTGCGCGCGGAGCGCGGCATCTACCGGCTCATCGGCGTGGATCCCACCTCCGAGCAGACCTGGCGGGCCTATGCCCGCAGCGTGCTCGCGTTCTCGGTGGTCGGCCTGCTGCTGCTCTACCTGCTGCAGCGCATCCAGCAGGTCCTCCCGCTCTCGCTCGGGCTGCCCGCCGTGCCGGAACCGCTGGCGTTCAACACCGCCGCCTCGTTCGTCGCCAACACCAACTGGCAGTCGTACTCGCCCGAGCAGACCATGGGCCACCTGGTGCAGCTCGCCGGCCTCGCCGTGCAGAACTTCACCTCGGCCGCGGTCGGGATCGCCGTGGCGATCGCCCTCGTGCGCGGCTTCGCCCGCCGCGGCAGCGCCACGATCGGCAACTTCTGGGTGGACCTCATCCGCGGCCTCGTCCGGCTGCTGCTGCCCCTCGCCGTGCTCTCGGCGCTCGCGCTCATCCTGGGCGGCGTCGCGCAGAACCTCTCCGGCTTCACCGACGTGCACACCGTCGCGGGCACCGCGCAGTCGATCCCCGGCGGGCCCGTCGCCTCGCAGGAGGCCATCAAGCTCCTCGGCACCAACGGCGGCGGCTTCTACAACGCCAACTCCGCGCACCCGTTCGAGAACCCGGCGCCGTGGACGAACCTGCTCGAGATCCTGCTGATCCTCGCCATCCCGTTCGCCCTGCCGCGCACGTTCGGCCGCATCGTCGGCGACCACCGCCAGGGCTACACGATCGCCGCCGTCATGGGCACGATCTTCCTCGTCTCGCTGTTCGCGCTCAGCGCGCTCGAGCTCGGCGGCGGCGGCACCGCCACCCAGGCGGCGGGGGCCGCGATGGAGGGCAAGGAGCAGCGCTTCGGGATCCTCGGATCCACCCTGTTCGGCACCGCGTCCACCCTCACCTCCACCGGCGCCGTGAACGCCATGCACGACTCCTTCACACCGCTCGGCGGCATGATGCCGATGATCAACATGATGCTCGGCGAGGTCGCCCCCGGCGGCGTCGGATCCGGCCTGTACGGCATGCTCATCCTCGCCGTGATCGCCGTGTTCGTCGGCGGGCTGCTCGTCGGCCGCACCCCGGAATACCTGGGCAAGCGCCTCGGCCCGCGCGAGATCAAGCTCGCGAGCCTCTACATCCTGGTCACCCCGACCCTCGTGCTGGCCGGCACCGCGCTGAGCTTCGCGATCCCGCCCATCCGCGCCGATGTGGAGAAGACCTCGATCCTCAACCCGGGCCCCCACGGGCTCAGCGAGGTGCTCTACGCCTTCACCTCGGCGGCGAACAACAACGGATCCGCCTTCGCGGGCCTCACCGCGAACACGCCCTGGCTGAACACCGCGCTCGGCGTCGCGATGCTGCTCGGACGGTTCATCCCGATCGTGTTCGTCCTGGCCCTCGCCGGATCCCTGGCCCAGCAGCAGCACGTGCCGGAGACGGCGGGGACGCTGCCCACCCATCGCCCGCAGTTCGTCGGGCTCCTCATCGCGGTCTCCGTCGTGGTCACCGCCCTCACCTACTTCCCCGTGCTCACGCTCGGGCCGCTCGCAGAAGGACTCGTCCGATGACCGTCATCACCCCCTCGGCCCCCGAGCCTGCCGAAAGGCTCACCCACCCGGCGCCGGAATCCCGCCACGACGGCGGATCCGGATCCCCGAAGCGCCCGCAGCGCGCCTTCGGGTGGAGCCAGCTCGTGCAGGCGATGCCCGGCGCGCTGCGCCGGCTGAACCCCGCCCGCCTGCTGCGCAATCCGGTGATCCTGCTCGTCTGGGCGGGCGCCGCGGTCACCACGGTGCTCGCGGTCGCCGAGCCGTTCCTGGGCGCCGGGGCCGC
This sequence comes from Microbacterium sp. MMO-35, assembly GCF_037147555.1. Taxonomy (NCBI): domain Bacteria; kingdom Bacillati; phylum Actinomycetota; class Actinomycetes; order Micrococcales; family Microbacteriaceae; genus Microbacterium; species Microbacterium sp. MMO-35. The sequence goes on along the minus strand of NZ_JBBCVH010000005.1, from coordinate 175,873 downwards.
GGCCTCCGGCGGCACGCCCGTCCCGAACGGGTTCACCTGGTCGATCGCCGTCTGGCTGTGGCTCACGGTGCTGTTCGCGAACCTCGCGGAATCGGTCGCCGAGGGGCGCGGCAAGGCGCAGGCGGCGACGCTGCGCAAGACCCGCACGAGCACGACGGCGCGCCGGGTGACCGGCTACGACGCGGTCGCGGATCCCGCCGCGGAGCACGCCGCCACCGAGGAGGTCGCCTCGTCCGACCTGCGCCGGGGCGACGTCGTGATCGTGGTCGCGGGAGATCCGATCCCCGGCGACGGCGACATCATCGCCGGCATCGCGACCGTCGACGAGTCGGCGATCACCGGCGAGAGCGCCCCCGTGGTGCGCGAGTCGGGCGGCGACCGCAGCGCCGTCACCGGCGGCACCCGCGTGCTGTCCGACCGCATCGTGGTGCGGATCACCTCGCAGCCGGGCGAGACGTTCGTCGACCGCATGATCGCCCTCGTCGAGGGCGCCGACCGCCAGCGCACGCCCAATGAGATCGCCCTGAACATCCTGCTCGCGAGCCTGTCGATCGTGTTCCTCGTGGTCGTGCTCGCGCTCAACCCGATCGCCTCCTACTCGGCGTCCCCCGTGAGCATCCCGGTGCTCATCGCCCTGCTCGTCTGCCTCATCCCGACCACGATCGGCGCCCTGCTCTCCGCCATCGGCATCGCCGGCATGGACCGGCTCGTGCAGCGCAACGTGCTCGCGATGTCGGGTCGCGCCGTCGAGGCCGCCGGCGACGTCACGACGCTGCTGCTCGACAAGACCGGCACCATCACCTACGGCAACCGCCGCGCCACCGACGTGCGACCGGTGGCCGGGGTCTCCGCGGAGGAGCTGCTGGAGGCGGCAGCGCTGTCGTCGCTCGCCGACCCGACGCCCGAGGGCGCATCGATCGTCGACCTCGCCGCCGCCCGCGGCATCGTGGTCGCCGCTCCCGAGGGCGCCGAGGTCGTGCCGTTCACCGCGCAGACCCGCATGAGCGGAGTCGATCTCATCGACGGCATGCAGATCCGCAAGGGCGCGGGATCCGCGATCCGCGCCTGGATCGAGTCGGAGGGCTCCGGCGACGCCGCCGCGGCGGCCGAGGCCGCGGCGTTCGCCGACGAGATCGCCGCCTCCGGCGGCACCCCGCTCGTCGTGGCCGTGGTCACTTCGGGGTCGTCGAGCGAGGACGGCGCCCGCATCCTCGGCGTCGTGCATCTCAAGGACGTCGTCAAGGAGGGGCTCGCGGAGCGCTTCGGCGAGCTGCGCAGCATGGGGATCCGCACCGTGATGATCACGGGCGACAACCCGCTCACGGCGAAGGCCATCGCCGCCGAGGCCGGCGTCGACGACTACCTCGCCGAGGCCACCCCGGAGGACAAGCTCGCCCTCATCCGGCGCGAGCAGGAGGGCGGTCGTCTCGTCGCGATGACCGGCGACGGCACCAACGACGCCCCCGCGCTCGCACAGGCCGACGTCGGCGTCGCGATGAACACGGGCACCTCGGCCGCCAAGGAGGCGGGGAACATGGTCGACCTCGACTCGGATCCGACCAAGCTCATCGACATCGTGCGGATCGGCAAGCAGCTGCTCATCACCCGCGGGGCGCTCACCACGTTCTCGCTCGCGAACGACATCGCGAAGTACTTCGCGATCATCCCGGCGATGTTCATGGGCGCCTTCCCGGGGCTCGCCGCGCTCAACATCATGCAACTGCACTCCCCCGCCTCCGCCGTCACGAGCGCGATCGTGTTCAACGCGATCGTCATCGTCTTCCTGATCCCGCTCGCCCTGCGCGGCGTGACCTACAAGCCGGCGAGCGCGTCGCAGATCCTCCAGCGCAACCTGCTGATCTACGGCATCGGCGGCGTCATCCTGCCGTTCGTCGGCATCAAGCTCATCGACCTCGTCGTCGCCCTCATCCCCGGCTTCTGACGTGCACACCACGGGGTCGTTGAGCGAGCACCGCCGCAGGCGGCGCGAGACGAAACGCGGTCCGCGACAGACCACCGCGTTTCGTCTCGGTCGCTCCGCGGCCTCGCTCAACGACCCCACATAGACCCTCCCGAAAGGCCCTCCCATGTCGAACCTCCGCGGCACCGTCCGCCTCACCGGCGTCGCCATCCGCGCGATGCTCGTGCTCACCCTCCTGCTCGGCGTCGGCTACACCCTCGCGATCACCGGCGTCGGCCAGCTCGCGCTGCCCTGGCAGTCCAACGGCTCGCTCGTCGACGCGAAGGGGAACCCCACCGGCGGCTGGACCGGCGGCGCGGCCCCCGTCGGCAGCGCGCTCATCGGGCAGTCCTTCGCCGATGCAAACGGCGAAGCGCTGCCGCAGTACTTCCAGCCGCGCCCGTCGGCCGCGGGCAAGGACGGCTACGACCCCACCGCGTCGGGCGGCAGCAACCTCGGACCGAACAACCCCGACCTGGTGAAGGCGATCGCCGAACGCCGCGCGGCGATCGCCGCCCGCGAGCACGTCGCCGAGTCCGCGATCCCCGCCGACGCCGTGACCGCCTCGGCGTCGGGCCTGGATCCGCAGATCAGCCCGGCCTACGCCCTGCTGCAGGTGAACCGGATCGCGGACGCGCGCGGCCTCGACGCGTCCGTCGTGCGCGCCCTGGTGGAGTCTAGGATTCAGACGCGCGACGTCGGCTTCCTCGGCGAGCCGCGGGTGAACGTCCTGCAGCTGAACCAGGCGCTGGACTCCCTGGGCCGGTGAGGCGCCGGGCAGGCGAGCATGTCGGCGCGGGCGAGCACGTCGGTGAGTGAAGGGATGTCGGCGATGGTGGAGGCGCGGCGAGAGGGCGGATCCCACGCCCGCGGTCGCCTGCGCGTGCTGCTCGGCGCCGCACCCGGGGTGGGCAAGACCTACGAGATGCTCGGCGAGGGGCGCCGCCTGCACGAGCTCGGGCGCGACGTCGTAATCGGGATCGTGGAGACCCACGGCCGCGCCGCGACGCATGCGCAGACCCTCGGCATCGAGCAGGTGCCGCGCCGCGCGGTGTCCCACCGGGGCGTGCAGCTCGACGAGCTCGATCTCGACGCCGTGCTGAGCCGGCGTCCCGAGCTCGCGCTCATCGACGAGCTCGCGCACACGAACGCCCCCGGATCCCTCAACGCCAAGCGCTGGCAGGACGTGCAGGAACTGCTGGACGCGGGCATCGACGTCATCACCACGGTGAACGTGCAGCACATCGAGTCGCTCAACGCGGTGGTCGAGAAGATCACGGGCGTAGCGCAGCAGGAGACCGTGCCCGATGAGGTGATCCGCGGCGCCGACGAGGTCGAGGTCGTCGACCTCGCCCCGCAGACGCTGCGCGACCGGCTCTCGGCCGGCCAGGTGTACCCGGCGGAGCGGATCGACGCCGCGCTGTCGAACTACTTCCGCCTCGGCAACCTCACGGCGCTGCGCGAGCTGGCGCTGCTCTGGCTCGCCGACGAGGTCGACAGCGCGCTGCGCAGCTACCGCAGCCAGCACGGGATCGACAGCGCCTGGCAGACCAGGGAGCGCGTGGTGGTCGCCCTCACCGGCGGCCCCGAGGGGGAGACGCTGCTGCGCCGCGGCGCGAGGATCGCGGCGCGCTCGGCCGGCGGGGAGCTGCTGGCCGTGCACGTCACCACGCAGGACGGCCTGCGCGGCGACCGCCCCGGAGCGCTGACCACGCAGCGCGGGCTCGTCGAGTCGCTCGGCGGCAGCTACCACCAGCTCGTCGGCGACGACGTCGCGGGCACGCTCGTCGAGTTCGCGCAGTCGGTCGACGCGAGCCAGCTCGTCATCGGCGTCAGCCGGCGCAGCCGTCTCTCCGCCGCTCTGACCGGGCCCGGGATCGGCGCCGAGATCATCCGCCGCTCCGGCGACATCGACGTGCACATCGTCACGCACTCCGCGGCGGGGCGGCGCGGACCGCTCCCGACGATCAGCGGCGGAGCCCTGGGGTGGCGGCGCCAGCTCATCGGATTCGCGGTGGCGCTCATCGGCGGACCGCTGCTGTCCTGGCTCCTCTTCTCGCTCAAGGCACCCGGATCCATCACCTCCGACGTGCTCAGCTACCAGCTGCTCGTCGTGGTGGTCGCCCTCATCGGCGGCCTGCGGCCCGCGCTGTTCGCCGCCGTCCTGAGCGGGTTCACCCTCGACTTCCTCTTCGTGGATCCGCTGTTCACCGTCACGATCGCGGATCCGCTGCACGCGCTGGCGCTCGTGCTGTACGTCGTGATCGCCGTGCTCGTGAGCATCGTCGTCGACCAGGCGGCGCGCCGCGCGAGGGCGGCCCAGCGCGCGTCCGGCGAGGCCGAGCTGCTCGCCGCGGTGGCCGGCAACGTGCTGCGCGGCGACAGCGCCCCCACGGCGCTCGTCGCCCGGGCGCGCGAGGCGTTCGGGCTGAGCGGGATCCGGCTGCTCTCCCCCGACGGCGCGGTGATCGCCGCCGACGGAGAACCGCTCGGAGGCGCCGGCGACGCCGCATACCCCACACCCCGCTCACCCCGCTCACCCCGCTCACCTCGCCGAACCGACCGCGAGACCGAACCTCCGTCCCGAGACCGACGATACGATCGGCGGTCTCGGGCCACGGGTTCGGTCTCGCGATCACGGCGCGGCGCCCTGCGGTCGCCGGGCGCTCCGGCGGGGGGCGACGTGGCCGCGGTCGAGACCGTGCCGGTCGGCGTCGGGGCCGATGGGCGCCCGCGCGCGCTGCTCGAGCTGCACGGCGGCGACCTGGACGCCGCCGGCCGCCGCCTGCTCGACGCGATCGTGGCGCAGCTCGCCGCCGCCATCGAGCACACCGACCTGCGCGAGACCGCGAAGGAGGCGGCCGTGCTCGCCGAGACGGACCAGGTGCGCAGCGCCCTGCTCTCGGCGCTCAGCCACGACCTGCGCCGACCGCTCGCCGCCGCCGTGGCCGCCGTGGGCGGTCTGCGCAGTGCGCACCGCCTCTCGGCCGAGGATCGCGCCGAGCTCGTGGAGACGGCGGACGAGAGCCTCGCCACACTGTCGCGCCTGGTGACGGACCTGCTCGACGTCAGCCGCGTGCAGGCCGGGGTGCTGGCCGTGTCGCTGGAGCAGGTCGACGCCGGAGGCGGAGTGGTCTCGGCTCTCGACGAGCTCTCGCTGGGCCCGGACGAGGTCGAGCTCGCCCTCGACGCCGCCCTGCCGCCGCTGCGTGCGGATCCGGTGCTGCTGCAGCGGGTGCTCGTGAACCTGCTCACCAACGCCGTGCGGCACTCCCCGGCGGGGGAGCGCGTGATCGTCTCGACGAGCCGCCTCGGCGAGCGCGCCGAGATCCGGGTCGCGGACCGCGGCGCGGGGATCCCCGAGGACCAGCGCGAGAGCGCGTTCCTGCCGTTCCAGCGACACGGCGACACCGACAACACCACGGGACTCGGGCTGGGGCTCGCCCTGTCCCGGGGATTCGCCGAGGGCATGGGCGGTACGCTGACCGCCGAGGACACCCCGGGCGGAGGACTGACGATGGTCGTGTCGCTGCCCCTGGCCGGCACGGCCCGGGATCCGGATCCGGGATCGGATCCGGCGTTCCCGGCCCCCGGGGCGGAGTTCCTGCCCGCATCCCTCCCGCTCCCGTCGCAGAAAGTGTCGGAAAGCGGCCCGGGAAGCGACACTTTTCGCGACGGGAGCGTTCTGAATGAGTCCACCGAGGAGGAGCCGCGATGAAACTGCTCGTCGCCGACGACGACCCCCAGCTCGTGCGTGCGCTGCGGATCACGCTGGCCGCGCACGGCTACGACGTGATCGCCGCCGGTGACGGCGCCACCGCGATCGCGATGGCCGCGCAGGCGCACCCCGACATCGTGCTGCTCGATCTCGGCATGCCGAAGCTCGACGGGATCGCCGTGATCGAGGCCCTGCGCGGCTGGAGCGACGTGCCGATCCTCGTCGTGTCGGGGCGCACCGGATCCGCCGACAAGGTCGAGGCGCTCGACGCGGGCGCCGACGACTACGTCACCAAGCCCTTCCAGGTGGACGAGCTGCTCGCGCGGCTGCGGGCGCTCGCCCGCCGCCGCGGAGGGGCGCCGGCGGAGTCCTCCGTGACGTTCGGCGACGTCGAGGTGGATCTCGCCGCCAAGGCGGTGACCCGCGAGGGCGCGCGCGTGCACCTGACGCCGACCGAATGGCAGATCCTGGAGCATCTGGCCCGGCACCCGGGAGCGCTCGTGACGCGGCAGGAACTGCTCCGCGAGATCTGGGGCACGGAGCAGGTCACCGACACCGGCTACCTGCGCCTCTACCTCTCGCAGCTGCGCAAGAAGCTCGAGCGCACCCCGAGCGCGCCGCAGCACCTGCTCACCGAGCAGGGCATGGGCTACCGGCTGGTACTGGATCCGGCCTGATCGTTCGATTGGGTACCGGACGGCGGGCTGTCTGAGATTCCAGACAACTCCCTCCGGGGGTATGTTGGCATCTCTCCTGCCGAATGCCAGCATGAGGCAACGGCGGTCGAAGACGCCCGCCACCGGCCTTTGGGAGCCACATGTCCACCAATCACACCCCGTCGTCCTTCGGACGCCAGCTCGTGCGCCGCAAGCCGATCATCTTCCAGCGGCGACACCATCAGGGCGAGGAGCTGTCCCGCAATCTCGGGACGTTCCAGCTGATGATGTTCGGCGTCGGCGCCACCGTCGGCACCGGCGTCTTCTTCGTCCTCAGCAGCGCGGTCCCGCTGGCCGGACCCGCGGTCATCCTGTCGTTCCTGCTCGCGGCGGTCGCCGCGGGGCTGTCGGCGCTCTGCTACGCCGAGCTCGCGTCGGCGATCCCCGTCAGCGGATCCAGCTACTCGTACACGTATCACGCGCTGGGCGAGGGGCCGGCGGTCCTCGTCGGCGGCGCGGTGCTGCTCGAATACGGCCTCGCCGTCTCCGCGGTCGCGGTCGGGTGGAGCGGCTACTTCAACGAGCTGCTGCTCCAGCTGTTCCACTTCCAGCTGCCGACGGCGCTGTCGCTGACGTTCATCCCGAATCCGGACGGATCCCCCAACGGCGGGTTCATCAACCTGCCCGCCGTGGTGCTGATCGGCCTGTGCATGCTGCTGCTGATCCGCGGCGCATCGGAGTCCGCGACGGTGAACGCCATCATGGTGTGCATCAAGCTCGGCGTGCTGCTGCTGTTCGTGGTCCTCGCGTTCACCGCGTTCAACTCCGACCACTTCGCGAACTTCTTCGGTCAGGCGTCCGGGATCAGCGGCGCGGCGGGGGTGATCTTCTTCTCCTACATCGGACTCGACGCGGTCGCCACCGCGTCCGAGGAGGTGAAGAACCCGCAGAAGGCGATCCCCCGCGCGATCATCGGTGCGCTGCTGATCGTCACCGCGATCTACGTCCTGGTCTCGGTCGCGGGCCTCGCCGCCGAGCCGGCGAGCTGGTTCGCGACGAAGGAGGCCGGCGAGGCGGGCCTCGCGAAGATTCTCCTGAACGTGACCGGGAGCCCGATCTGGCCGATCATCCTGTCCGCCGGCGCCGTGATCTCCGTGTTCTCGGTGACCCTGGTCACGCTCTACGGGCAGACCCGCATCCTGTTCTCGATCTCCCGAGACGGGATGGTCTCGAAGAAGTTCGAGCGCGTCAGCCCGAAGTTCGGCACCCCCGTCTTCAACACGCTCACGGTGTCGATCATCGTCGCCCTCGTCGCCGGGTTCGTGCCGGCGGACTATCTGTGGGACAGCGTCTCCTTCGGCACCCTGGTCGCGTTCAGCATCGTGGCGATCTCCCTCATGGTCCTGCGCCGCACCCACCCCGAGATCGAGCGGCCGTACAAGGTCCCGTTCGGCCCGTGGGTCGTGCCGATCCTCACCGTGCTGGTGTGCGTGTACGTGCTGACCCAGCTGCAGCCCATCACCTGGATCATCTGCGTGAGCTGGCTCGTGATCGTGTTCCTGTTCTACCTCGCCTACGGCCGCCGCAAGGCCACGCTGAACACCTACACCTCCGACGAGGAGATCTCCGAACCCATCCACCCCGAACTCGAGGACCAGAGCAAGTGACCTACCTCGTCGGCTACGGCCCCCACAACAACGATCGCTCCGCCATCGAGCTCGCCTGCCAGTTCGCCCGCTCCGAACCCCAGCACGTCCGCGCCGTGTCCGTCGTCCCGCAGGGGTGGGGCAACCCGCTCGCCGGCGGCACGGACCGGGAGTTCGAGGACTGGGCGGCGGGAGAGGGTGAGATCACCGCCGAGGAGGCGCGCGCCGACCTCGCCCAGCACCCGGGCATCGACGGCACCGCGGTCTGGGTGAGCGGGCGCTCCGTCCCCCAGGCGCTCATCGAGCAGGCCACGGAGCACGAGGCGCGGATGCTCGTGGTCGGATCGAGCGGCGACGCCGAGCCCGGCCGCATCCGGCTCAGCTCGAAGACCGACCGGCTCGTGCACTCGTCGCCGATCCCCGTGGCCATCGCGCCGCGGGGCTACCGCACCGACAGCGGCGTGACCCGCGTCACGGTCGCCTTCCGCGACGACGACGCCAGCTGGTCGCTGCTCACCGGCGTCGCCGAGATCTGCCGGCGCACGGGGGCGCGGCTTCGGGTGGTGACCTTCGTCGTCGCCCCGCCCCGTCGACCCGTCACCTCCCGGATGGGGCACGCCGAGACCCAGGTGATCGATCTGTGGCGGATGCAGGCGGGCAACGCTCAGCACGAGGCGGAGGAGTTCCTGCGCTCGCAGGGCTTCGACGACGACACGCTCACGTTCACGATCGCCGAGGGATCCGACTGGGCCCGCGCGATCCGCCGGCTCGACTGGGAGGAGGGCGACATCCTCGCGATCGGATCGTCGTCGACGCACCCGATCGCTCGCGTGTTCCTGGGATCGAGCGCGGCCAAGATCATCCGCTACGCCCCGGTCCCCGTCGTCGCCGTGCCCGGTGCGGCCACGGCGGAGTGAGCCGGATCCGACGGTGACCCGCGATGAACGAGGATTCCTCATGTCCGACGAGAAGACCCCCGACTACGACGCCGTCATCGTCGGAGGGGGCCACAACGGACTGACCGCTGCGGCGTATCTCGCCCGGGCCGGCCGCAGCGTGCTCGTGCTCGAGCGCGACGACCACGTCGGCGGGGCGGCCGTCTCGGCGCAGGCGTTCGAGGGCGTCGACGCGCGGCTGTCCCGCTACGCCTATCTCGTGAGTCTGCTGCCGCAGCGGATCATCGACGACCTGGGCCTGGACATCGGCCTCGTCCGGCGGCGCTACTCCTCGTACACCCCGGATCCGCTCGACCCGACCCGCGGCCTGCTGGTCGGCCGCGCCGCCGACGCCGAGGGGGCCAGGGCCGACTTCGCCCGTGCCGGGGTCGACGCCTCCGACCTGGCCGCATGGGACGCGTTCTCCGACGAGACCCGGCGGATCGCGGAGGCCCTGTTCCCGACGTTGACCGAGCCGCTGCCGACCCGCGGAGCCGCGAAGGCGCTCCTCGGCGACGACGCCGTCTGGGACGCGTTCATCGAGCGGCCGCTCGGCGCGACGATCGACGCCCGGTTCCGCAGCGACCTGGTGCGCGGCGTCGTCGCGACCGACGGGCTGATCGGGACGTTCACGAGCCTCGACGATCCGGCGCTCGACGCGAACCGCTGCTTCCTGTACCACGTGATCGGCGGCGGCACGGGTGACTGGGACGTGCCGGTCGGGGGCATGGGCGCGGTCTCGGCCGAGATCGCCCGGGCCGCCGCGACGGCCGGCGCGAGGGTGCTGACCGGGGCCGAGGTGCTGTCGGTCGCCCCCGCCGCCGAGGGCCGATCCGCGACCGTGCAGTACCGCCACGACGGCGAGGTGCAGGCGGTCACCGCCCGCACGGTCCTCTCGAACGTCGCGCCCGCGGTGCTCCAGCGCCTGCTCGGCGATGCCGGCGCGCTCAGCGCGTCCGGCGCCGCGGTGGCCCGCCCCGAGGGGGCGCAGGCGAAGGTGAACCTGTTCCTCACCCGGCTGCCGAAGCTGCGCGACGGGACCGTCGCCCCCGAGGCGGCGTTCGCCGGTACCTTCCACATCAACGAGCTCGGCGTGCAGCTGCGCGCGGCCTTCGAACGGGCGGAAGGGGGCGAGCTCCCGGATCCGCTGCCGTGCGAGATCTACTGTCACACGCTGAGCGACCGGACGATCCTGGGCGAGTCGCTGCGCGACACCCCTGCGCAGACCCTCACGCTGTTCGGCCTGCACGTGCCCGACCGGCTCGTCGACCGGATCGGCAACGACGAGCTGCGGGACCGGATCCGGACCGCGGCGCTCGCCTCCCTGAACTCGGTGCTCGCAGAGCCGATCGAGGACGTCCTCGCGGTCGATGCGGCGGGGGAGCCGTGCATCGAGGTCAAGACGACGCGCGATCTGGAGGAGGCGCTCGCGATGCCGGGCGGCAACATCTTCCACGGGCCGCTGTCCTGGCCCTGGGCCGAGGACGACGCCGAGCTCGACACCCCCGCCCGGCGCTGGGGCGTGGCGACCCGTTTCCCTGACGTGCTGCTGTGCGGATCCGGCGCGGTCCGCGGCGGCGCGGTCTCGGGCATCGGCGGGCACAACGCCGCGATGGCGCTGCTCGAGGCCGACGCCGCGGGCTGAAACTCCCGCCCCGTGCCCGCACGGTCCGGGGTCGTCGAGCGAGCACCGGCGCAGCCGGCACCCACCCGGGGTCGTCGAGCGAGCACCGGCGCAGCCGGCGCGAGACGAAACGCGGCAATCGCACGTCACCGCGTTTCGTCTCGGTCGGCTTCGCCGTCCTCGCTCAACGACCCCGGGGCGACCACCGGCTCACACGTCGCGGGAGCGCCAGAGCAGCCACACGAAGTACGGAGCGCCGAGGACCGCGACCACGAGGCCGGCCGGCAGCTGCGCGGGCGCGATGACCGTGCGGCCCACGGCGTCCGCGAGGCCGACCAGCACCGCCCCCAGCAGCACCGCGACGGGCACCACGCGCGCATGCCGGCCGCCGACCAGGGCGCGCGCGGCGTGCGGGGCGACCAGGCCGACGAAGCCGATGACGCCGACCGCCACCACGCTGAACGCCGCGAGGAGCGCCGCCACGGCGAGGATCAGCAGGCGCGAACGCTCGAGCTTCACTCCGAGCACGCGCGGGGTGTCCTCGTCGAGGGCGAGCAGATCCAGTTCGCGATGGCGCATCAGCACCACCGGCAGCGCGATGAGCAGCACCACCGCCAGGGGGACGACCTGCTCCCAGATCCGGCCGTAGGTCGTTCCGCTCAGCCAGGTGTAGATCTTCGGGGTGTCGAACGGGCTCGCCCGCAGCAGCACGAAGGACGTGAGCGCGACCGCCGCCGACGAGACGCCGATCCCGATGAGGATGAACCGATCCGCACTGAGCCCGCCGCGCCACGCGAGCAGATACACGAGCGCGAACGCGCAGAGCGCGCCGACCACCGCCGCCACGAGCATGCCGAACGTCGAGGCCGCGGCGCTCGTGACGACGAGCACCGCGCCGAGCCCCGCGCCCCCGGTGATGCCGAGGAGTCCGGGATCGGCGAGCGGGTTGCGGCTCACCGCCTGGGTCAGGCATCCGGCGAGCGCGAGGGCAGCCCCCGCGGTGACGGCGGCGATCACCCGCGGGGCCCGCTCGTCCAGCGCGAACGCGATCTGCGGCGGTGCCTGCCCCTGCAGCCAGAGCAGGACGTCCCCGGTGAGCAGCGGCGTCGCCCCCACCAGCAGGCCAGCGACCACGACGGCGACCGCCAGCACGGCCGAGATCCCGACCACGAGCCGGAAGCGCAGCGGCCCCCGCACGCCGAACCGGATCGACGGCGGCCGTCGTGTCGGTCCGGAATCGCGCAGCCGCCGCGCCATCACCACGAGCACGACAGATCCGAGCACGGTCGTCGCCACGCCCGTCGGAACGGCGATGGCCCCCTCGGCGCCGATGAGGAGCCGCAGCAGCACGTCGGCGAGGATCACCACGAGCGCGCCGAGGAGGCCGGAAGCGGGCAGGAGCAGGGCGTGCCGGCCGAGCCCCGGCACGATCCGCACCAGCAGGCGGGCGAGCACGGGGGCGCACAGGCCGACGAACCCGAGCGGGCCGGCGAGCGTGACGGCGGTCGCGGTGAGCAGCACCGAGAGCAGGATCCCGAGGACGCGCGTCGAACGGATCCTCACCCCGAGGGATGCGGCCAGATCGTCGCCGAGCGCGAGGACGTCCAGCCGCCGGGCGAGCAGCAGCGCCAGCAGGCCGGCGACCACGACGACCGGCGCGGCGCGCAGGAACGCCTCGAGCCCGAGCTGCGACAGGCTTCCGCTCCCCCAGGCGAGCAGGCCCTTGGTCTGCTCGCTGAACAGGATCAGCAGCGCCGAGGTCGCGGCCTGGAACGCCAGGGCCAGCGCGGATCCGGCCAGCACGAGCCGGGTCGTCGAGGATCCGGCCCCTCCGGCGAGGCCCAGCACGATCACGGCGGCCACGAGCCCGCCGGCGAAAGCGACGATCCCCGAGGCCCAGAACGGGACGGAGATGCCGAAGGCGGCGACCGCGGTGATCGCGAGGTAGGCGCCCGACGTCACGCCGAGCGTGTCGGGCGAGGCCAGGGCGTTGCGCGCCAGCGACTGCATGAGCAGGCCGGCCATGCCGAGGGCCACGCCGACGGCCACACCCGCGGCGAGCCGGGGCAGGCGCGCCCCGAGCAGGATCTCGGGGTTCGCCCAGACCGCCCCGCTCGTGCCCTGGGTGAGGTGCCAGCCGGCGGCAGCGATGAGCGCGAGCGCGAGGAGGACCAGCACCCCGACGGCACCGAGGCGCGCGCGGACCCCGATTCCCGGGGCCGCCTCGCGAACCGAAGGCGAGACGGAACGCCGCACTCCCGCGGGGATGCCGCGTTTCGTCTCGCTTCGGCTGCGCCGATGCTCGCTCAACGACCCCGAAGGAAGGTCATCGCACCGCCCGCGGCTCACCGGGTGAACGCGTCGACGTACGCGTCGGCGATCTTCTCGGCCGAGCGCGGCCCGCCGAACGTCCAGATCCCGGCCGGGAACGCGTGGATCCGCTTCTCCTTCACGGCAGGGATCGAGGCCCAGGCCGGGTTCTTCTCGGCGGCCTTGATGAAGCTCTCACTGTCCGGGTCGTCGGTGCCGGTGTACAGCAGGGTGGCGGAGCCGACGGTCGTCATGCCCTCGATGTCCGTGCTGCCGAGCCCGTAGGCGGGATCGGTCTCGCCCTTCCACACGTTCGTGAGCCCGAGCTCGCCGCCGATCGCGCCGATGAGCGAACCGGTGCCGAAGGGGCGCAGCGAGACGGTGCCGCCGTCGACCCAGCCGTCGAAGTAGACGAAGTCGGTGCTGGCGGGCGACGCTGCGGCAAGGGCCTTCTTCGCCTCCGCGAGGTGGTCCTTCATCTCCGTCGCGACGGCCTCGGCACGCTCGGTGCGACCCGTGGCCTGCGCGATGAGATCGAAGGTCGCGAGCAGCTGCTTCACCGGATCCTTCGCATCGGCGCCGATCGTCACGAGGACGGGCACGCCGTACTTCTCGAGCTGGCCGATGATCGCATCGTCGCGCGTCTGCGCCTCCACGATCACGAGGTCGGGCTTGGTCTGGAACAGCGCGTCGAGGTTCGGCTCCTGGCGGGTTCCGACATCGGCGACGCCCTCGGGCAGCGTCTCGGCCCTGTCCCACTGGCGGTAGCCGGCCGCGTCGGCCACGGCGACGGGGGTCACACACAGGGTGAGGGCGTCCTCGACCTGCTGCCACTCCAGCACGGCGACGCGCTCGGCGGGCTTGTCGAGCTTCACGGTGCGGCCCAGGGCGTCGGTCACGCTGACCGGCCCCGTGGCGGTGCGCGTCGTGTCCTTCGCGCACTCGGCGCTCGCAGCGGGGGCGGCGCTGCCGGTGGGCGCGGCGACAGAGGTTGTCCCGCAGCCGGCGAGGGCGAGGGTGCTCGCGGCGAGCAGCGAGAGGACGGCGAGGGGCTTGCGCATGGTTCTCCAGGGTCGGTGGATCGGTGGTCGGGAAGCAGAGGAGGTCGAGATCGGGGATCCGGGCATGCCGGGCGGGGTCGGACGACGATCGTGCGGCGCGGCGGCGTCGGCCCGCGATCAGGCGGGCTGCGGTTCGGGGACGGGACGGCGGGCGGAGTGACGGCCGCGCGGGATCACGCGCACCCGGCCGTCGTCGTCGAGCAGGGTGTCGATGCGCAGCCCGTAGGCCGCGGAGAGGTTCTCGCCGGTGAGCACCTCGGCCGGGGTGCCGCACGCGCGCACCCGGCCGTCGTGGAGGAGCACGACCCGATCGGCGACCGCGGCGGCGTGGTCCAGATCGTGCAGCACGACGCCCAGGGCCGTGCCGGCATCGGCGAGGTCGCGGATGAGGTCGAGCGTCTCGATCTGGTAGCGCAGGTCGAGGTGGTTGGTCGGCTCGTCGAGCAGCAGGATCGGCGTGGTCTGCGCGAGCGCGGTGGCGAGCCAGACGCGCTGCAGCTCCCCGCCGGAGAGCTCATCCACCGGACGCGCCCCCATCGCGTCCAGCCCGGTGAGGGCGAGCGCCCGGTCGATCGCCGCGCGGTCCTCGTCGCGCAGGCCGGAGAACCGGCCGCGATGCGGGTGCCGCCCGAAGGTCACGACGTCGCGCACCTCCAGGCCCGAGGGATGCGGCCGCGACTGCGAGAGCATCGCCACGGTGCGCGCGAACTCCTTCGCATCCAGCGCCGCCGCGTCGCGATCGGCGCCGGCGGCGTCGATCCGCACGGAACCCGCGTGGACGCGGTGCAGCCGCGCGATGGCACGCAGCGCGGTGGATTTCCCGCTGCCGTTCGGGCCGATGAGCGCCGTGACTGCTCCGGGCCGAAGACTCAGCGCGACGTCGTGCACGACGGGGGTGCGGCCGTAGTGCAGGGCGAGGCCCTCTGCCTCGAGCCCGGCCGGCAGCAGGGAGCCGGAGGAATCCCGATTCGTCATGTTAGGGGAGCCTAACCTATCCTTGTGAGCGTGTCACATCACCCCTACCGGACCTACCGCACCACCGTCGCGCATCGAACCCAGCTGTCGCCGAACTTCCTGCGCGTGACGCTGACCGGCCCCGATCTCGTGCACTTCGGCACCGCCGGCCTCGATCAGCGCATCAAGCTCATCCTGCCGCTGCCCGACGGATCCTTCACCGACGTCGGCCAGTTCGACGAGACGGTGGGGATGATGGAGTGGTATCGCCGCTGGCGAGAACTCCCCGATGAGACCCGCAATCCGATTCGCACCTACACGATCCGCGCGGTGCGGCCGGAGGTCCGTGAGATCGACGTCGACTTCGTGCTGCACGGCACCGAGGGCCCCGCGTCCGCCTGGGCCTCGGCGGCCGCACCCGGCGCGCCGCTGGTCGTGATCGGCCCCGATGCCCGCGCCGACGAGACCGGAGGGCTGGAGTGGAACCCGGGCGATGCCGGATCGGTGCTCATCGCCGGGGACGAGACCGCGGTGCCGGCGATCTGCACGATCGTCGAGTCGCTGCCGGCGCACGTGACCGGATCCGTCTACATCGAGGTCCCCACCGAGGCCGACGCGCTTCCCCTCGCCGCACCCGAGGGCGTCGCGATCCGGTGGCTGGCCCGCGGGAGCGCTGCGCACGGGCTGCGCCTGAGCGCGGCGGTGCACGCCTGGGGCGAGACCCGGGCGGCCGAGGACGAGCCCGCGGCGACGACGGGGACCGAGCTCGCCGATCCGAGCGAGGACGAGGTGCTCTGGGAGGTTCCGGACGCCGCCGTCGGATCCTGCTACGCCTGGCTCGCCGGAGAGGCGTCGACGATCACCGCCCTGCGCCGCCACCTCGTGCGCGACCTCGGCATCGATCGCCGGTCGGTCGCGTTCATGGGGTACTGGCGCCGGGGGCGGGCGGAGGCCGCCTGAGCCCGGCACGGCCGGGTCGCGCCTCCGCCCCCCGAGCCGTCAGTACGGCACCGCGTCCAGGGCTCGGCTGACGTCGAGGAGCAGCTCGCTCTGGCGCGCGTTCCCCTCCTCGGTGTCCGGATCCGGCCACGCGGAGAGCTTGACGATCACCGAATCCGTCAGGGGGTCCAGCCAGAGACTCTGGCCATGGATCCCGATTCCGCTCACGTTGCCGCGATCGTTGCCGGTGCACCACCACTGCCGGGTGTAGCTGCCGTTCGGGAAGGTGCTGGTGAACCCCTCGTACGTCATCGCCTCGCGCGAGCCGCCGGCGAGCACGCTGCGGACCCAGTCCTCGGACACCACGCGCCCACGCGGGGCGACCCCTCCGTCGAGCATCATCCGTCCGACGCGGGCGAGGTCTCGCGCGGTCGCGGAGACGCCGCCGTTGGCATAGCCGAACCCGGTCGCGTCGACCGTGATCGTCGCGTCGTGATCGGCGTCCAGCTTGGCCCAGAGGAATCGGGACAGCGCGTCCGCGTAGCGCAGCCCGCTGACCCTCTCGATGATCCAGGCCAGCACGTCGGTGTTCGCCGAGCAGTACTGGAACTCGCCGACGGATCCGCTGCCTCGCAGCGTCGCGAGGAACTCGTAGTTGCTCGCCGCGTCGCCGGGCCGCCGGGTGCGCCAGCCCGCCGCACGGTCGTGCGCCTGCACCTCGGACGCCGGATCGACGTAGTCCTCGTCGTAGTCGATCGCGATCTCCATGTCGAGCAGCTGCTGGACGGTCGGGCCGTCGTACACGGATCCGGCCAGCTCGGGCACGTACGCGGTGATCCGCCCGGCGGGGTCGATCCGGCCGGCGTCCACCAGAGCGCCGAAGACGGTGCTGCACAGCGACTTCGAGACGCTCATCAGCAGATGCGGCTGATCGGGGGCGAAGCCGTCGCGGTAGTACTCGGCGAGCACCTCCTCGCCTCGGAGCACGAGGAACGCATCGGTGAAGGTCCGCTCGAGCCGCGCGACGAGATCCGGGAGCCGCGCCGCGAGGGGTCCGAGACGGACGGTCGCCCCCGGCGGGGTCGCCGGATGCCGCGACACGGTCGCGACCGGCATGAGCTCGCTCATGTGGGCGAACGCCCAGCGATTGTGCGGTGCCTCCTGCCAGCTGTCGAGCGTCGGCTCGCCGGCCGGCGCGTCCGGGTACCGGGGCGGGTGAGCCCCTGTACCCGCGGCCGCCGGGCGCTTCGGGACGGGTTCGGGGAGCAGGGCCGCGCTCATTCGTCGATCACCTCGAGCTCTCGCGCCGGCAGGGGCCGGGTGGCGGCGTCCGCGGGGATCTCCCCGTACTCGTCGGCGCTCATCGCCGGCGTCGGCCGGCGGAACCCGCGGGTGAGCCAGAGCAGCCAGAGGAAGCCGGCGACGAGCCAGCTGCCGCCGATGATGAGCGCGGTCGGGCTGAGCTGGGTGAGCAGGTACACGGTCACGCAGGCTCCGAGCGCCGGGAGCACGACGTAGGCGAGGACGCTGAGCCGGCGCGTCCTGTGCTTGCGCACGAAGAACGCGATGACGCAGATGTTGACGACGGTGAACGCCGTGAAGGCGCCGAAGTTGATGAACGAGTAGGCGACGTCGGTCGTCAGTCCCATCCCCACGAAGCACATCAGTCCCGTGAACAGGATCGCCCAGATCGGCGTCTTCGTGCGGGGGCTCACCCAGCCGAACACCCGCCGGGACAGCACGCCGTCCCGGCCCATGAAGTAGAGCAGGCGGCTCGAGCTCAGCTGCACCGCGAGGCCCGACGCGAACCCCGCGACGATCCCCGCCAGATTCGTCCAGTCGGCGAACGCCTGACCACCGACCTGGATGGAGAGCAGGTACCCCGCCACCTGCTCATCGCCGGGCTTGCCGAAATCGAACCCCGGGTGGACGAGCTGCATGACATAGGCGACGGCCGTGAACAGCACCCCGCCGATGGCGATGACGAGGATCACCGCGCGCGGGATGGTCCTCTTCGCATCCCGCGTCTCCTCCGAGAGCGTGGTGACGGCGTCGAACCCGAGATAGGAGTAGGCCGCGATCGCGGTGGCCGCGGTCACCCCGCCGACGGTGGTGAGGGGATTCCAGATCGGCGCGACGTAGTCGGAGGGCTCATGATGCACGAGGAAGACGAGGCAGTAGGCGACGAAGAGCAGGACCAGGAACACCGCCGTGCCGGTGAGCACCATGTTCACGCGATCGCTGAGCACCACGCCCACGATGTTGATCAGGGTCGTGAGACCCGCGTTGATGAGCATCCAGATCCAGACCGGGACGTCGGGGAACTGGGCGTTCAGGTACACCGCCTGCACGAGCCACGCCACCATCGGCAGGAAGAGGTAGTCGAGCAGCACGCTCCAGCCCACCAGGAACCCGATCGGAGAGGTGAGCAGGCGCCGCGCATAGAAGTACGCAGATCCCGACACCGGGTAGTGGCGGGAGAGCTTCGCATAGCTGAGCGCCGTCAGCAGCATCGCGAGGGTCGCGACGAAGAACACGGTCGCCGAGGTCCCGGCGCTCGCGACGGCGATCACGCCGAAGATCACCATGACCAGGCTCGGGGCCATGTAGCCCAGGCCGAACGCGACGACCGAGGGAAGGCCGAGGCTCTTCCGCAGGTGCGCTCCGGACGTCGTCTCGCTCATGAGACGGTCCTGTCCTCGTGGCAGAGGTCGGTGTGCATCGCTGATTCCCCTTCGAATCGAATCGGATCCGTCCTATTGGTCATAAACCCAATAAGACTATTGGTCACCCATCCAATAGGTTGTGGTGCATGATGTCAAGAGTGGATCCGACCCCCGCCCGGCACGTGCGCAAGCTGCCCACGGAACGGCGCGCCGAGATCCTGGACGAAGCGGCCCGGATCGCCCTGACGGAAGGGCTCGAGCGCGTCACCCTGAGAGGCGTGGCCGAGCAGCTCGGCGTCCGCCCCGGCCTCATCGGGCACTACTTCCCCGCGGTCCAGGATCTGGTGATCGCCGCGTTCGAGCTCGCGATCGAGGGGGAACGCGAGGCGATGTTCGCCGGCGACGGCTCGCCGCTGGACCGGATCGCGCATCTCGTGCACCGGATCGAGAGCCGCCGGGCCGACGACCTCGCGCGCCTCTGGCTGAATGCGCGGCATCTGTCGAGATTCAGCACCCCGCTGCTCGCCTCGATCGAGGAGCAGGAGGCCCTCGACCGGGCGCGCCTCACGGAGCTGATCGCCCAAGGCGTCGCCGAGGGGGAGTTCGCGACCCCCGACATCGAGGCGTCGTGCATCCGGATCTTCATGGCGATCGACGCCTTCGGCTGCTACGTGAACGATCGCGGCCCGTTCTCGGGCGAGGCGTTCTCCCGCTTCGTCGGCGACGTCACGGTCTGGACGCTCAGCCTGGACCGCAGCGCGTTCGAGGCGGCGATGGCGCGCCAGGCGTGATCCCGGGCGCGGTCCGCCCGGGGGTGGTTCCGGGCGCGGTCTGCCCGGGGGTGATTCCAGGCGCGGTCCGCCCGGGGGTAATCCCGGGCGCGGTCCGCCCGCGGGTGGTTCCGGGCGCGGTCTGCCCGGGGTGGTCCCGGGCGCGGTCTGCCCGGGGGTGGTTCCGGGCGCGGTCCGCCCGATCCAGCCGCCCGCGGTCGTTCCGTTCCCGTCGCGAAAAGTGTCGTTCCGACCGCCGGACAGCGACATCTTCTGCGACCTGAACGGGTGGAGCCCGGTGGGAGGGGGGGGAAAGCCCGCCGGGAAGCCCGACGGCGGCTCAGCCCGCGACGCCCATCCCGCGCCGGATGAGACGGTCGAACACGCGCGCGGGCAGGATCCGGTGCGCCAGCACGAGGGGCTTCGCGCCGAAGCCGATGCGGTAGCGCGCACGGGGACGGCGGGCCGTGGCCGCTGTCACGATCGCCCGCGCGACGACCTCGGGCGAGGACGTCATCCTCGCGCCCGGAGCCGAGGTGCGGCCCAGCGAGGTCGCGACCTGCTCCGCCTGCGTGCGGTACGGGCCGTCGCCCGACGTCTCGAGCACCGCGGCGGCGGCGATCGCGCCCCACTCGGTGCGGATGGATCCGGGTTCGATGACGACGACGTCGATGCCGAAGGGGGCCAGCTCCATCCGCATCGCGTCGCTGAGCGCCTCGACGGCGTACTTGCTGGCGTGATACCAGGCGCCGAGCGGCGTCGTGAAGTTCCCGCCCATCGATGCGATGTTGATGATCGTGCCGCTGCGCTGCGCCCGCAGCTGCGGCAGCACGAGCTGCGTCATGCGCGCGAGTCCCAGCACGTTCACGTCGAGCTGGGCCTGCGCCTCGCTGAGCGGTACGTCCTCGAGCGCCCCGTACGAGCCGTAGCCCGCGTTGTTGACGAGCACGTCGATCCGGCCCTGCTCCGCGAGGATCTGCGCGACCGCCGCCTGCGCGGAGGCGGCGTCGGTGACATCGAGGCTCATCGTGTGCACCCCGGCCTCCCGCAGGCCCGCCATGCGATCCCCCCGCCGCGCGGCGGCGTAGACCGTGAACCCGGCATCCCGCAGACGCCGTGCGGCGGCCTCCCCGATCCCCGAGGAGGCACCCGTGACCAGTGCGACCTGTGCTGCCATGACGAACTCCCCGGATCTCATCCCCGTCGGCCCGTGTCTCGGACTCCGGTCTCCAGCCTGACACGCCTCACCGGGGGTGCACCCTTCGGCGCGGCCTCCGAACTCAGCGATGTCCCCGGTCCCCGCGCGGCTCGTGGGCCGTGGTCGGGCCTCAGCGCACGCGCTGGGCGACAGCGGCCTCCGTGCGGCTGGAGACGCCGAGCTTGCGCAGGATCGCCGAGACGTGCACGCTCGCGGTCTTCCCGCTGATGAACAGCCGCTCGCCGATCTGACGGTTGCTGAGCCCCTCGGCGATGAGGTCGAGCACCTGCTGCTCCCGCGCCGTGAGCTCGACGCCCTCCACCGCGCTCGCACCGCGCGCCACGGTGCGGTGCAGCCCCGCGGCGTCCATGAACTCCCGGGTCTGACGGCGCAGCCGGTCGTGCCCCAGCTCCTCCGCGACCGCGGCGGCCTCGGCCGCCCGCTCGACGGCGGCCGCCCGGTCCCCCGCCGCCACGAGCGCTCTGGCGCGCTCCAACCGGACGAGCGGACGGAAGACGGCGGGCACGTCGTCGCCGTCGGCCAGCACGACGGCGGCATCGAGCCGCTCCGGATCCGCGTCCAGGAGCGCCATGAGCACGGCGGCCCAGTGCGGATGCTGCAGCTCGGCGGGCAGGGAGTGCCACCGCGCGCGCACGAGCTCGGCGGTCGCCTCGGCGAGCGCACCGTGGCCGTCCGCACGGAGGTCGGCGACCACCCGCCCTCCCTCGAGCAGGATCCGCCCCAGCAGAGCGAGCCGCCGGCCCGGATCCTCGATCACCGTGCGCAGTACCGCGGCGGCGCGCACCGCATCGCCGAGCCCGAGCGCGATGAGGATCTCGACGTCGTGCAGCGAGTACCAGACCTGCCGTTCGACGGACGCGACGCCCTCGGCGATCGATCGCCATTCGCCGAGCACGCGGACGGCCTCGTCCATCTCGCCGCGCCAGACCAGCGCCCGGATGCGCGACATCGTCGAGTACATCCGGAAGACCTGCAGCGTGCGCACGGCGAGCTCGCGCGCGGAGATCTCCTCCACCCGGTCGATCTCACCGAGCTCGAGAAGGGGTTCGACCATGTTGTGCGAGAGGATCGCGCCGGTCGACCGCTCCACGCCGAGCGTGCGCGAGTGCGCGACGCCGGCTTCGGCGACCTCGACGGCCTCGCGGAAGCGCCCGAGCATGTTCAGGCTGTCGGCGTAGTTGACCCGGTAGCGCAGCTGGGCGTCGTGATCGGCCGCGTGCTCCCAGGACAGGCGGAAGTCGGCGAGGCCGGCCTCGACCTCGCCGAGATGGATCCGGCTGCAGCCGCGCAGGTTCGCGGCGACCGACATGACGTTGTCGAAGCCGATCGACTCCGCCATCCGGAACGCCTCGTCGGCGGTCGCGACGGCCTCCTCCAGCCGCGCTCCGATGAGGTAGCGCCCCGCGAGATAGCCCAGCAGTGCGGCTCTCAGCCGCTCCTGCCCCGGTTCGGACTCGATGATCGCGATCGCCTCGAGGAACAGGTCGGCGGACCCGCCGCGACCGAGGTTCTGCAGGTAGAGCGCCTTGTCGCGCAGCAGCCGTGCGTGCACCGGGGGATCGACGACCGCGGGGTCGATCTCGTCGAGCGCGAGCGAGACGACGGCGAGCGCGCGCTCCCCGTCGCCGCCGTTGCGCAGGATGGATCCGACCTGCGCGAGCAGGGGGATCCGCTCGATGCCGGCGACCTGCGCGGCATCGGGCACCTGCTCCCACAACTCCAGCGCGAGCTCGCCGAACCGCGCCGCCGTGGAGAAGGCGTAGCTGTTCTTCGCCTCGTGCATCGCGGTGACGGCTGCGGCGAGCGCGCGCGGCGAGTCATGGGCGCGGTGCCAGTGGAAAGCGAGCGTCGACGGCGCTGCGCCGGCCGCCTCCAGCGCGTCGGCGTACGCCCAGTGCAGGCGGGCGCGCTCTCCGGGGAGCAGATCGTCGTGGACGGCCTCGCGCAGCAGCGCGTGCCGGAAGCCGTAGCTCTCCCGATCGGCGATCTCGACGATGCCCGCGCCCATCGCCTCACGCACGGCCTCGTCCAGCCGCTCGTCGCCGAATCCCGCGAGTGCGGCGAGCAGGTCATGCGCGATCGCCCCGTCGGACCCCGAGGCGACCCGCACGACGCGCTTCGCGTCGTCGCCGAGGGCGTCGAATCGGGCGAGCAGCACGTCGCGCAGGGTGTCGGGCATCGGGCCCTGGACGTTGCAGAGCAGCTCCTCGACGAAGAAGGGCACGCCCTCGCTGCGCTCCATGAGCCGGGCGAGGCCCGCGTCGCCCACCGGACCGCGCAGCCGCTGTACGAGATCGCGCACGGAGCTCGCGTCGAGCCGATCGAGGGTCACGCGATCGAGGAGGCGCGCGCGTTCGGCCTCGGCGAGGAACGTGCGCACCTCGCCGCCGCGGCGCACCTCGTCGATGCGGCAGGTGAGCAGGAACAGCACGGGGCGGCCCGCGAGGGCGCGGAGCAGGAAGGACAGCATCGACAGGGTCGCGGCATCGGCCCAGTGCAGGTCTTCGATCACGACCACCACGGGACGGACGGAGGCGGCCGCCTCGAGCAGATTCGCGATCGTCTCGCGCAGCCCCTCGGGGCGGATCGCCGACCGGTCGACCGGACCGACGGCGCGCTCGGGCAGCAGCAGCTGCAGGGCGTCGCGACCCGGGCCCGCGGCCTCGTCGGCCCGCTCGCCGAGCTCGTCGAGCACTCCGCGCAGGATCGCGGGGAGCGGTCCGAAGGGCGCCGGCGTGGATCCGTAGTCGAGGCACCAGCCCGTCAGCACCGTGGCCTGGTCGGCTACCCGGCGGCGGAACTCCGCCGTCAGCCGGGACTTGCCGATGCCCGCCTCGCCGCCGACGAGCACGGAGGCGGACTCGCCGGCCTCCACGCGGCGCAGGGCGTCGTCGAGGAGGGCGAGTTCGGCATCGCGCCCGACCATGACGGTCGACGTGGTGGCGAGGGACATGCCTTCATCGTGCCACCCGCCACGGACATCGGGAGCCGCCGCGGGCGCGGCGCCGCTCTCGGCAGAGCCGGCCCCGTTCTCGACGGACGCGGAAGAGCCTCCCGACGGCAGCGGATCCTGTGCCGGATCCGTCGTCGGGAGGCTCTCGGGTGCGACGTCCGCTGTCGACGACAGGGCGGACGGCCGGGTGTCGGACGGGGCCGCGGTGGGCGCCGCCGCGCTCATGCGGCGTGCGAGACGCAGCCGACGAGCTCGCGCTCGCGGGTCTCGTCCGATGCGGACGCGAGCTGCGCGGCGGGCTCGATCGCGGGGGCCGCGGCGGACGCCGGGACTGCGGCGGTCTCGACCGCGGGGGCTGCGGCCGTCGCGACCGCGGCCGTCGCGGCCCGGCCGGTCTGCCGCCGCGGGAACATGCGGCGCAGGATCCCGTCGCGCCGCACGATCTGGTCGGCGTGCTCGGCGGCGATCCTCGCGCGCTCGGCGCGGATGGCCGCCTGCTCGATCTCGAGCGTCGAGATGCGGTAGCTCATCGAGGGGTGCAGGTCCATGGTGTCTCTCCTTCTCCGGTACTCATACGCTCGTCGCTAAGGCCCCCTCGCCCCATCGGGCAGATGCCTTAACTTCCGAGCCGGGTACCTCAGATCCGGATCCAGCTCATCCGCGAACGCGCCGTTCTGCAGGGACCCCGCGCCGTTCTGCAGGGTCGATCCGGCGTCCCGAGGGCCTGATCGCCCGCGAGACGCAGGATTCCGGGCCGGATCCACGACCGCGGACAGGGCCGGCCCTGCACAACACGGCGCCTCCCTGCACAACGTCCGCATCCCCCGCGCAACCCGGACCCGGGCACACCCCGGACCCGGGCGCGCCCCGGTGGCCCCCGCGCACCCCGGCCACCCCGGGTCAGCCGAGCCGGTCCAGCCAGGCCATCAGCGCGGGGATCGCGAGATAGGCCACGGTCCCGTGGTCGGCGAACGGGATCGCCTCGAACGTGACGTCCATGCCCATCGCCCGCTCGTGCTCCGCGAACGCACGGGTGTCGGCGGGGATCACCAGCGCGTCCGACTCGCCCTGGGCGAGGAAGAGCGGCGCGGCGAAGGGCACCGATCCGGCGGAGTTCTCGATGAGGAGGGTCCGCCAGGGCTCCGTGACGGTCGGATCGGCCAGGAAGAAGTTCCCGACCAGCGGCGTCCCGATGGCGTGGAGCTCGGAGAGATCACTCAGCAGGCAGAGCCGGTTCATCCGCGGGGCGTCCGCGATGGCCGCAGGGGTGAGGATCCCGTCCAGTCGCGCACCCGGCACCGTGGCGCCGTAGACACGGGCGTAGGCCGGGAAGGCGTACGAGCCGATCGTGACCCCCGAGATGTCGTCGAGATGCGCCTTCACGAGTCGGTCCAGCTGAGCGGCGGGGGCGGCGGCCGCGACCGCGCGGATCCGCAGCTCCGGGGCGTAGGACCCGGCGATCTCCGCCGCGCGCAGCACCGCCTGACCTCCCTGCGAATGCCCCCACAGGACGACGTCCTCGCCCGCCTGGGCCTCGGGGATCCCCTGGGCCGCGCGCACGGCGTCGAGCACGTTGCGCGCCTCCGTCACCGCGACGAGGTAGGAATCGGGACCGGCCGTGCCCATCCCGGCATAGTCGGTGCCGACCACGGCGTACCCGCGATCGAGCATCGCCCGCAGCCCCTCGGTCAGCAGGAACGGATCGAACTGGTACGAGGGCGCGCATTTGGGCGCAGAGCCCGTGGTCGGATGCCCCCAGGACACGACCGTCCGGCCGCCCGCCGGTGCCTGACCGAGGGGGACCACGAGCACGCCGGTCACGATCACGTCCGCGCCGTCGAGGTCGGTCGAGTGGTACATGATCCGCCATGCCCGCGTCAGCGGGGGCACCCCGACGAGCTCCTCGGTCTTCACCAGGGCGCCCGGCGCCCCGGCCTGCACCGGCGAGGGCTGCGCGTAGAACGCGGCGCGGCCGTCGGCCTCCTCGGCATCGCCGCCGACCCGCATGCCCTCGGCGCCCACCAGCATGCTCAGCAGCGCGAGCACCACGAGGAACAGGGCTCCCCTGACCCTGCGGCCGCTGCGCGTTCCCCGAGTGCTGCTCACGAATCCATCCGATCCGACGCTGTGCGCGTCACTCTACTGCGGGTCGCACCGCGCACAGCCGCGCGGACTACCGTGGAGTCATGCGTCCGCTCGCCGCCCTCCGCGCCGCACGACGCGCGCCGCTGCTGCAGGTGGCGAAGTCGGCCGCGGCCACGATCGCGGCCTGGCTGATCGCGGGCTGGCTCGTGCCGGGGCACCTTCCCGTGTTCGCGGCGATCGCCGCGCTGCTCGTCGTGCAGCCGAGCGTGAACCAGTCGTTCGCGAAGGCCGTGGAACGCAGCATCGGCGTCATCGCGGGCGTCGTGATCGCGGTGCTGCTGAGCCTCGCCCTCGGCGGACTCAGCTGGGTCGTGTTGCTCGCGGTCGTCGTGGCGATGGTGGTGGCGTGGTCGTTCAAGGCGACGCCGGGCACCGCGAACCAGGTGGCGATCTCGGCGATGCTCGTGCTCGCGCTCGGATCCGCGAGCCCCGACTACGCCGTGGACCGGATCCTGGAGACCCTCATCGGCGCGGCCATCGGCTTCGTCGTCAACGTGGTCGTGGTGCCCCCGGTGCTCGTGGATCCGGCGCGGCGCGACCTCGCCCTGCTCGGCGGAGAGCTCGCGGCGACCCTCGACCGGCTCGGCGACGCGCTCACCGAACCGCAGAGCCCCGCGCGCCTGCAGGAGCTGATGCTCGAGGCACGGCTGCTGCGTCCGATGAAGGACGCCGCCGACGCGTCGCTCGGTGCGGGCGAGGAATCCCTCACCCTGAACCCGCGCGGATCCCGGCACCGCACGGAGCTCGCGGCGATGAGCGCGCTGCTCGAACGGCTCGGCCCGATCGTGACGCAGGTCATCGGCATGACCCGCGCCTACGTCGATCAGTACGACGACACCCTGCCGGATGAGCCGTCGGTGCCGGCGATCGCCGAGCAGTTGCACCGCGCCGGGCACGACGTGCGCCTCGCCGTGCAGCTCGCCGAGGTGGATCCGGAGCCCGAGACGCTCACCTCGGCGATCCCGGCGCTCACCTCGGCGCTCGACATCCGTCCGCCGTCGTCGCGCAACTGGGTGCTGATCGGCTCCCTCACCGAGGATCTGCGCCGCATCCGCGCCGGCCTGCGCGACGAGGACTGAGGCGGATCCGGTCCCCGCCGCGGACCCGGCCCCGGCCGCGGATCCGGTCCCCGCGGCGAATCCGGTCCCGGCCGCGGACCCGGATCGGTCTCGAGCCGACGGCGGGCTCGCCTCCCGTCCGTGCACAACTCAGGCTGGAGCTCGCCGAAGGGCCCCGAAGACCGCCGATACCGGCGCGCCCGCGAAGTCCAGCCTGAACTGTGCGCGCGGCCCCTCGCCCACCGGGCACGCTACGACCCGATGAACTCCTCCACCGGGCCGAGGTCGGGCTCCTCGCGGATCTCGACGGCGGATCCGAGCGCGTCGGTGTCGAGCACGCGGATCTCGTTGCGTCCCTCCCGCCACAGCGGGCCCGGCGCATACAGCGTGACCTGCGGGCCCACGGCACGGGAGCGTCCGAGCAGGAACCCGTTCAGCCACACCAGGGCGTTGCCGGCGCCGGGGAACGCGAGCCAGGCGTCGGCGGGGTCTGCGACGTCGAACACGGCGACGGCGAGCCCATCGATCGGCGCTGCGGCCGCCGGGGCCGCCGCGTCGGGCAGAGCCGGATCCGCGGGCGCCTCCTGCGGGACGACACGGTGGGTCCAGCCGTGGGCGAACCGGCGCCCGATCCGCACCCCGGCGAGGATGCCCTTGCGCTCCCCCGTGTGCGGGCCGTAGTTGACGCGCCCCTGGCTCTCCACGACGAGCGTGAGCACGCCGGATCCTCCCTCCGCAGGCAGCTCGAGCGACCGCTCGCCGTCCCGCTCCAGCACGCCGAGGCGCACGCCGTCGAGATGGACGACCGCCCGGTCGTGCAGCACGTCGACGGTCAGCGCGGCACCGGGGGCGTACGTGATCTCCGCCTCGTACACGACCAGACCGTCCTCGGCGCCGAGCTCCTCGAAGGAGAGCGGCATCGGCACGGCAGCACCGGCGGGGACGGCGCGCACGACGTCGAGGAGCGACGCGACCGGGCTCAGCGGAGCCGAGGCGGCCGGCTGCCGGCGCGGCGCTGCCGGGATCGGCGGCAGGTCGCCGTCGTGGAATGGCGCGAAGACGGCCCGCAGCGCGTGGAACTTGTCGTTCAGGGATCCGTCCTCGCCGATCGGCGCGTCGGAGTCGTACGAGGTGACCGTCGGCTGCAGCGCGCCGTCGTGGTTCGCGCCGGCCCACAGGCCGAAGTTCGTGCCGCCGTGCGCCATGTACAGGCTCACGGATCCGCCCTCCGCGAGCAGCTCCTCGACCGTGCCGATCATGCTCGCCGCCGACCGCACGTGGTGCTGCTCGCCCCAGTGGTCGAACCATCCGCCCCACAGCTCCGCGCACATCAGCGCGTCGCCGGGCCGGCGCAGCTTCTTCGCGAGCGCCACTCCGGTGCCGAACGTGAACGACCCCATCGCGCCCTCGACGCTGCCGTTGCGCACCATGTCCGCGGTCGTGCCGTCGGCCGTCGTGAGCAGCTCGACGATGCCGCGCGAGCGCAGGGCGTCCCGCAGGTGCACGAGATAGTCGTGGTCGCTGCCGAA
Organism: Microbacterium sp. MMO-35; assembly: GCF_037147555.1. NCBI lineage: Bacteria > Bacillati > Actinomycetota > Actinomycetes > Micrococcales > Microbacteriaceae > Microbacterium > Microbacterium sp. MMO-35. The sequence goes on along the minus strand of NZ_JBBCVH010000005.1, from coordinate 147,730 downwards.
GGATCCGTACTCGTTCTCGACCTGGACCGCGGTGATGGGCCCGCCGTGCGCGGCCTGCAGCGGGGCCAGCCGCGGGATCAGCGCGTCGTACCAGGCGTCGACCGCGGCGAGGAAGACCGGGTCGCTCGTGCGCAGGGCGCCCGTGCGTGCGCTCAGCCAGAACGGGATCCCGCCGTTCGACCACTCGGCGCAGATGTACGGGCTCGGGCGCACGAAGACGTCGAGGCCGACGTCTCCGGCGAGCCGGATGAACCGCTCGGCGTCGCGCCAGCCGGTGAAGTCCGCTTCACCCTCGACCCGCTCGTGGAAGTTCCACGGGATGTAGGTGTCGACCGTGTTCGCCCCCATCGCCGCGAGGCGGCGCAGCCGGTCCTCCCACTGGTCGGGGTGGATGCGGAAGTAGTGCACCGCTCCCGACAGCATCCGGAACGGCCGACCGTGGCGCAGCAGGGCGCCGTCGCGGTGGGTGAGCGCGGGGCTCGGGGTCTCGGTCATGGCTCTCCTGGGATCGGACGCGATGTTTGCGTCACCATTGTCGCTCACGCACGGATCCCGGCGCACCTGCGCGCGCGAGGCGGTGTCGAACTCCGTCGATTCGGCGCGTTCCGCGGGCGCACGGTCGAAATCCCCCGGATCGACGGAGTTCGACACACGGTTCTAGGCTGACGGCATGTCCACGACCCTTGCCGACGCCCTCGCCGAGCTCGCCGCCCTGGAGGATCCGAAGGCGCGCGCGGTCAATGAGCGCCACGGCGACGCGCACGGCGTGAACCTCTCGAAGCTGCGCGCGCTCGCGAAGCGGATCGGGACGGATCCGGAGCTCGCCGGTGAGCTGTACGACTCCGGGGATGTGGCGGGACAGCTCCTCGGCATCCTCGTCGCGAAGCCCCGCGCCCTCGACGCCGACGATCTCGACCGCATGCTGCGGGCGACGCAGAGCGCGAAGGCGCACGACTGGCTCGTCGCCTACCTCGTGAAGAAGTCGCCGCTCGCCGAGGAGCTGCGCCTGCGCTGGCTGGACGACGCGGATCCGGATGCGCGTGCGGCGGCCTGGTCGCTCACCTCCGCCCGGGTCGCGAAGGATCCCGACGGCCTCGACCTCGACGGGCTGCTCGACCGGATCGAACGCGAGCTCGTGGCCGCGCCCGCGCGCGAGCAGTGGGCGATGAACGAGACGCTCGCACAGATCGGCATCCACCACGCGGCGCTGCGCGACCGTGCGATCGCGATCGGGGAACGCCTGCAGGTGCTGGCCGACTACCCGACGCCGCCGAACTGCACCTCGCCGTTCGCTCCGCTGTGGATCGCCGAGATGGTCCGCCGGCAGGGCTGAGGCCCGGCCGCGCTCACCGCCGGATCCGGCGCCCGCCTGCGGAATCCGGCGCCCGCCCACGCAATCCGGCGCCCGTTCCGCAATCCGGCGCCCGTTCCGCAATCCGGCGCCCGTTCCGCAATCCGGCGCCCGCCCGCGCATCCGCGCACGGCCAGGCCCCGGCCGGATCCGTCTCGCTACCCTGATCGCATGAGCACGCACATCGCCGCCGCGCCCGGCCAGATCGCCCCCGTCGTCCTCTTCCCCGGAGACCCGCTGCGGGCGAAGTGGATCGCGGAGACCTTCCTCGACGACGCGGAGTGCTACTCGGAGGTGCGCGGCATGCTCGGCTTCACCGGCACCTGGCAGGGGCATCGCGTCTCCGTGCAGGGATCCGGCATGGGGCAGCCGTCCATGTCGATCTACGCCAACGAGCTGTTCCGCGAGTACGACGTGCAGACGATCGTGCGGGTGGGCTCATGCGGCGCGCTCACCGAGAAGGTCGGCATGCGCGACATCATCATCGCGAACGGCGCGTGCACCGACTCGGGGATCAACCGGATCCGCTTCCACGACCAGGACTACGCCCCCGTCGCCGACTTCTCCCTGCTGCGGCGCGCCGTCGAGGCGAGCGAGCGGGCGGACCTCGACCATGCCGTGCACGTCGGCCTGCTCTTCTCGAGCGACCAGTTCTACAGCACCCGCCCCGAGCTGACCGAGCCCTTCGTCACACACGGCGCCCTCGCCGTGGAGATGGAGACCAGCGCGCTCTACACGCTCGCCGCGTTCTTCGGCCGGCGGGCCCTCAGCATCTGCACGGTGTCGGACCATCTCGTCACGCACGAGGAGACCACGGCCCTGGAGCGAGAGCAGAGCTTCGGCGACATGGTGCGCATCGCGCTGGAGGCCGCAACCGCGGCCTGACCCGGCGTGCGGGTCGCGGGCGCCGACTGCGCGAGCGGTCGCCCCGGCCTACGACCCCGGGGCGGGGCGGAGCATCTCTCCGTATTCAGGCTGGAGGTCACGGAAGCCCGGATTCCGGGACCATTCCGAGGCGGAGCCGATCGTCCAGCCTGAGTTGTGCCGGCCGTGGCCCCCAGACCAGCCGCTCGGCGACTCCGGCGGGTGGGATGATCGATGCATCATGTCTGCGCGCCTCGATCCGTCCGTCGTCCGCCCGGCCGCGGGGGATCCGGATCCTGACGCGGTCTATCTCGCGTTCGTCGAATGGGCCGAGTCCACCGGGATCTCGCTCTACCCCGCGCAGGACGAGGCGGTCATCGAGATCGTCTCGGGGCAGAACCTGATCCTCAGCACCCCGACCGGGACCGGCAAGTCGCTGGTCGCCGTCGCCGCGCACTTCGCCGCCCTCGCCGCCGGGCGCCGCACGTACTACACGGCCCCGATCAAGGCGCTCGTGAGCGAGAAGTTCTTCAGCCTGGTCGAGGTCTTCGGAGGGGAGAACGTCGGCATGGTGACGGGCGACTCCGCCGTCAATGCCGACGCACCGATCGTGTGCTGCACCGCCGAGATCCTGGCGAACCTGGCGCTGCGCGAGGGGCCGGACGCCGAGGTCGGCCAGGTCGTGATGGACGAGTTCCACTTCTACGGCGACCCGGATCGCGGCTGGGCCTGGCAGGTGCCGCTGCTCTCGCTGCCGCAGGCGCAGTTCGTGCTGATGTCGGCCACTCTCGGCGACGTGACCGAGCTCGCCGCGGACCTCACCCGGCGCACCGGCCGGGGCACCGCCGTCGTGACCGGCGTCGAGCGCCCGGTCCCCCTGCACTTCTTCTACGAGACGATGCCGATCCACGAGACGATCGACGACCTGCTGCACACCGACCGCGCCCCGGTCTACATCGTGCACTTCTCGCAGGCGGCGGCCATGGAGCGCGCCCAGGCGCTCGCGAGCGCGAAGGTCGCCACCCGCGAGCAGCGCGACGAGATCGCGGCGCTCATCGGCGGCTTCCGCTTCACCACCTCGTTCGGCAAGACCCTGGCCCGGCTGCTGCGGCTCGGCATCGGCGTGCACCACGCGGGCATGCTGCCGAAGTACCGCCGGCTCGTCGAGCAGCTGGCCCAGCGCGGACTCCTGCGCGTGATCTGCGGCACCGACACGCTCGGCGTCGGCATCAACGTGCCGATCCGCACGGTGCTGCTCACGGCGCTGACGAAGTTCGACGGAACCCGGATGCGCCAGCTCAACGCCCGGGAGTTCCACCAGATCGCGGGCCGTGCCGGCCGCGCCGGCTTCGACACCGCCGGCACGGTCGTCGCCCAGGCTCCCGAGCACGAATCGGAGAACATCGCCGCGATCCGCAAGGCCGGCGATGATCCGAAGAAGAAGCGCAAGATCATCCGCAAGAAGGCGCCGGACGGGTTCGTGTCCTGGGGCGAGTCGTCGTTCCAGAAGCTCATCGCCGCCGAGCCCGAGACGCTCACCTCGCACCTGCAGATCACGAGCGCCATGATGCTCAACGTGATCGGACGCGGCGGCGACGTCTTCGCGAATATGCGCGCACTGGTATACGACAACCACGAGCCGCCGGTGAAGCAGCGGATCCTGGCCCTCCGGGCCATCGGCATCTACCGCACCCTGCGGGAGTCGGGCATCGTCGAGCGCGACCCCGACGGCACGATCCGCCTCACCGTCGACCTGCAGCCGAACTTCGCGCTGAACCAGCCGCTCTCCCCCTTCGCCCTCGCCGCCTTCGAACTGCTGGATCCGGAGGATCCGGCCTTCGCGCTCGACATGCTCTCGATCGTGGAGGCGACGCTCGACGATCCCCGCGCGATCCTCAGCCAGCAGGAGTTCGTCGCGCGCGGCGAGGCCGTGGCGGCGATGAAGCGCGAGGGCATGGAGTACGAGGAGCGCATGGAGGCGCTCGAGGAGATCACCTATCCGAAGCCCCTCGAAGAGCTGCTGTCGGCCGCGTTCGAGACCTTCGGCGCGGCGCAGCCCTGGATCCGCGACTTCGAGCTGCATCCCAAGTCGGTCGTGCGGGACATGTACGAGCGAGCCATGTCGTTCGGGGAATATGTCGCGCTGTACAAGCTCGCCCGCTCCGAGGGCGTCGTCCTGCGCTACCTCTCCGATGCGTACCGGGCCGCCTCGCAGACCATCCCGGAGCACCTGAAGACCGAGGAGCTGCGCGACCTCATCGAATGGCTGGGCGAGCTCGTGCGCCAGGTCGATTCCTCCCTGCTCGACGAATGGGAGGAGCTCGTCTCCGGCCATCCCGTCTCGCACGACGACGAGCCGGTGGTGCCCCCGGCGCCGAAGCGGCTCACGACGAACGTGCGGGCCTTCCGGATCCTCGTGCGCAATGAGCTGTTCCGTCGCGTGCAGCTCGCAGCCCGAGAGGATCTGGACGCCCTGGCGGGGCTCGACCCCGAGTTCGGGACCGCGGGCTGGGATGCGGCGCTGGACGCGTACTTCGCCGAGCACGACGAGATCCGCACCGGCCCCGATGCCCGCAGCGCCGCGCTGCTCATCATCGACGAGACGGGAGGGCCGGGCCACGAGCGTCCGGCCCGCTCCTGGGTCGTGCAGCAGATCCTCGACGACCCCGCGGGCGACCACGACTGGCGGATCTCCGCGACGGTCGATCTCGACGCCTCCGACGAGGCAGGCGAGGCGGTCGTCGTCGTGACCGCCGTGGACCGGCTCTGATCCCGCCCCTTCGGGGGATCCGCGTCCGATGTCCGACGTGCGGCGTATCGTCGAAGACACGGAGCGGAACGGAGGGCGTCATGACGATTCACGAGGGCCGCGGAGGGCCGACCGCACACCAGGGGGCGCACCGGAGGGCCGGGCGGACCAGCCCGCTCCGGCACAGCATCATCCCTTCGTATCTCCTGTCGAGGCTCGCGGAGTCGGAGCGCTACATGCAGGCCGCGGAGGCGGCGCGACAGACGCTGATCGCCGCGCCGCCCGCGGCGCGGCGTTCGCAGCTGCGCTTGTCGATCGACGAGAACGGAACCCTGGTCGCCACCGTCGAGGCGGCGCCGAACCGCACCATCAGCGATGCCCACGGCACCGAGACGCTCCCCGGCACGGTCGTGCGCACCGAGGATGAGCCGACCGTCGCGGATGCCGCCGTCAACCAGGCGTTCGACGGGCTGGGGGCCACGTTCCAGATGCTCCTCGACGCGTTCCAGCGCAACTCGATCGACGGCAAGGGGCTGGCCCTCGACGCGACCGTGCATTACGGATCCGGGTACGACAACGCCTTCTGGAACGGCGAGCGCATGGTGTTCGGCGACGGCGACGGCGAGGTCTTCCGGGGCTTCACCGCCTCGACCACGGTGATCGGGCACGAACTCGGTCACGGCGTCGTCCAGTACACCGCGGGCCTCGAGTATCAGGGGCAGTCCGGCGCGCTGAACGAGTCCATCGCCGACGTGTTCGGAGCCCTCACCGAGCAGCACCTGCTCGACCAGACCGTCGATGAAGCCAGCTGGCTGATCGGCGCGGGCATCTTCACCCCGGCCGTGCACGGCAAGGCGCTGCGGTCGATGCTCCATCCCGGGACGGCGTACGACGACCCCGAGCTGGGCAAGGATCCCCAGCCCGCCGACATGGGCGGCTACGTGACCACCTCCGACGACAACGGCGGGGTGCACATCAACTCGGGCATCCCGAACAGGGCCTTCGCGCTGTTCGCGGTGGAGCTCGGCGGCAAGGCCTGGGAGGCGGCGGGCTCCGTCTGGTACCGCGCGCTGTCCGGCGGACTGCCGGCGTCGGCGACTTTCGCCCAGTTCGCGGTCGCGACGATCGCCGAGGCCGACGCCGTCAGCACAGCCACCGGCGACGCGGCGAGGATGGCCTGGGCATCGGTGGGCGTGATCAAAGCGACGGGCGATGGGCACTCCGCCGGCTGACCCGCCCGTCGGGATCCCGTCCGACACCGACACCGACGACGGCGTCGCGATCCGTGTGGCGCGCAGCGGCGGCATCGCAGGGATGACGCGGCGGTGGAGCGTGCGGCCCGCCGGGGATGCCGAGCACTGGATGCTGCTCGTCGACCGCTGCCCGTGGGACGAGAAGCCGCCGCCGGGCACGGGCGCGGATCGGTTCGTCTGGCGCATCGAGGCGCGCATCCGCCGCGAACGGCATGAGCAGGTGATCCCGGAGGAGCATCTCTCCGGCCCCTGGCGCGACCTCGTCGAGGCGGTCCGCGCCGCCGACGGAGGAACCGCTCCTCAGTGACGAGCGCCCCGCGCGCCGGTCCTTCCCGTCTTCCCCGCCCCGCACCGGCTCTCCCTCGCCGGAGCGACACGGATCAGGGGAGGGAACGACACAGCGGGGAGGATGCGCCCGCGTCGCGGGCCCGCCGTGCGGCTCGCCGTCAGTCCTGGCCGGACTCGTCCGCGGCGACGGCCGGCACGGGGATCGCGATGCTCGTCGCTGAGGTGGACGCACCGAGGCCGATCCCGAGCGGATCCGCCGCGGGCTCGGGGAGGAGATCGTCTTCGCGATCCAGCGGTTCGCCGGGCAGCGCCGCCCACGCGCTCGGCTCCTGCGGCTTCTGCGTGAACATGCCCATGGATCCATTGTGCGCCCGGCACATCGACGAGGCTCGCCCGGGCGGGAAGCCGGATCCGGCACGGAGCCTGCCGCCGGACGCGCTCCGCCTCAGCCTCGCCAGAGCCTCGCCCGAGCCGAGACCCGGGGAAGGTCCGGCACCAGAACGGCGAGTACGCGGACGAAGGTCGTCATCCAGACAAGGCCCAGCCCCACGGCGATCGCCTCGACTCCCGTGGAGGAGTACAGCCCGACCGGCCAGTGCAGCAGCACCGCCGCCGCCAGCAGCACGCCGAGCCCGACGGTCGCGATCACGAGCGCGCGCGGCGGCCCCGGCAGCGCCGCCGTCGAGGTCAGCGCGGCGAGCGCGAACAGCACGAGTGCGCCGACCGCCGCGATCCAGTGCACGACCCTGTTCGCCTCGATCGGCACGAGCCCCACGACGGCGAGGGCGCACCCCGTCGCAGCCCAGAGCGCGACCACGGCGGCGATCCCACGCAGAGCGGCGTCGCCGCGCAGCCGGTGCAGATCGCGTCCGATGTAGGCCCCGACCGTGGCGAAGAGCAGTCCGGCGACCGTGAGCGTGCCGTTGAACGCCCAGCCGCCGGCGCCGAGGCCGAGCTGGGAGAAGTTCCGCTGCCACCACAGCGGATCCCCCGCCGTGCCCATGGCGAACAGGGTGCCGATCGCCAGGAAGCCGAAGAGCAGGGCCGCCAGGTCGCGGGTGCGGATGCCTGCGCCCGCGGTGTACGCGAACCGCCCGCCGATCGCCGCTGCGACACCGGAGATCACGGCGCCCCCGAGCACAGGGGCCGTGAAGCCCTGCAGCCCGGCCCCGAACACGAGCCCGGCGAGCAGCACGCCCAGCGCGGTGACCGCGGCGAACGCGATCGTCAGCGCGATCGCGGAGATGTGCGAGATCGCCGTCTGCCAGCGGGGCATCGCAGAGGTCTCACCGCGACGGTGCTGCAGGGCGCTGGCGACGAACGCCGCCGCGGCGATGGCTGCGGCGATCACCGCGACCGGCGGACTGAGGGATCCGGGTCCGGTCAGCGGACGAGAAGGGCCGGACAGCACCGCGAGCCCGGCGACCGTCCCCGCGGCGAAGCAGAGCGCCGTCGCCCACACCGTGCGCGTCTCGGCGCGCAGTCGCTCCGCAGTGTCCATGCCGTCATGCAATCACGCCCCGCCGACACCGGCGGCGGCATCACGGCGAGAAACCAGATCCTGCAGGAGGCTCACGTGCTGACGTGATGTCTCGGACAGAAGTGGTTTCTCGCGTCGGGGCCGGAGCCCCGAGGCTCGCATCGAGGCCTGCGCCCCGAGGCGCGGGTCAGCGCGTCAGCGCGTCAGCGCGTCAGCGCGTCAGCGCGTCAGGGTGCCGGGTCCGCCGTGCAGCTCGCCGCGCACCGGCCATCGCCCGTTGTGCTGCCGGAACTCGCTGGCGCGCAGCAGCGGAGAGAGGTCGTACAGGTTCGGGCTCAGCCGGAGTCTCGGGCCGGACGCCGCTCGGACGGTGAGCTTCAGCCTCCCGCCGGACGCCTGCACGGAGTAGTCCACGATGTCGGCGTACGCGATCACCGCCTCGCGACCCCACACGGTGCGGAACGCGATCTCATCGGCCCGGGGCTCGACGTAGAAGTTGCGGTACATCACGAGGAAGCACACGCCGGCGAGCACGATCAGCGCCGAGGCGATGCGCATCGGCCACAGCATGCCGTCGGGGTTCGCCGCGGTGAACGAAGCCAGGGCGAGGAGTCCTCCCAGCGCCACGAAGAGCACCCCCACGAAGAGCACCAGCTTCGGCATCCGCTGCCGCACCGGGCCCACGGAGCGCCGTCCGCGCAGCCGCGAGATCGCCGCCGCCACGAGGATGAGGACGGCGAGCACGAGAAGGATCTTCACCACGAACGTGGACATCCCCCGAGCGTATCCGCTCGCGACGCACGGCAGCCGAGCGAGGACGGGCCCGGATCCGAGCCGGAACAGCCCACGTCCGTACGGGGACGGGCCCGGATCTGTCCGGGATCCGGGCCCGTCCCGCGGATCAGACGAGAACGAGGTCCTCCAGGCGGGCGTAGGACGTCTCCATGCCGTCGATCATGCCCGTGGCGAGGATCATGTCGCGGGTCTCGGCATCCGGGTACTCGATGAGCAGGGTGATCAGCGTCGCGCCGTCCTCCTCGTAGAGGGACAGGTCGTTCAGCGTGACCGGCCCTTCGGTGCCCTGCATGCGCTCCGTGGTGACCGCCCGGCGCGGGGCGTCGACCAGCAGCGCCTCGCCCTCGAAACCGAAGGCCTGACCGGCGCCGTCTCCGACGGGGGCCCAGGAGTTGCGGTAGGTCTCGCCAGCCCGGGCGGCGACGACGCACTCCGTCATCTCCCAGCCGTCGGGTCCGAGCAGCCACTGCTTCATGAGCTCGGGGTCGTTGTGCGCGCGCCAGACGAGCTCCTGGGGGCCGTCGACGAGGCGCGTGATCCGCACGTGGGTGTCATCGAGCACCTCGAGCCGGGTGCCCTTGCCCTGGGCGTAGTCGCGCAGGTCCTGCAGCACGGCGTCGAGCTGGCTCATCGCCATCCGGGTGCCCTCGACGGCGCCCATCGCCACGACCTGCTCGAGTGCCTCGACCGAGTCGAAGTACGACACGTTGGTCATCCGCGTGCCCTCCGCAGACGGCGCGAAGCCGAAGGTCATGCGCATGCTCGGGAAGCCGTCGAGCGGTTCGCCGTCGTCGCCGACGAACGAGTCGAGCACCTCGAAGCCGTGCGGGCCGTCGATGGAGAGGAACTCCCAGGATCCGCTCGACTGCTCGCCGCGCGGGCCGTTCATCGTGTACCGGGCACGGCCACCGACGGTCAGGTCGAACGCGGTGAACGTCGCGGGCCAGCCGGGAGGACCCCAGAAGCGCTCCAGCTGACGCGGGTCGGAGTAGGCCTTCCACACGCGCTCGACGGGGGCGGCAAGGTCGGCGATGACGGTCATCGTCAGGTTCTCGGGGTCGGTGATCACATCGGTGACAGGCATGTCACCCTCCTTCTGGGTCGGTCGAAGCTGTCGGTCTCAATCAGGGAGTCGTGGATCCGCGCGATGCGGAGCCCGCGTCGGGGTCGTCCTCGGCGAGCAGGTCGTCGAGACGGGCGATCCGGTGGCGCCAGAGATCCTCATAGCGGGAGAGCAGGGCGCGAGCGCGGGCGATCATCTCGGGATTCGCGCGGACGAGCCGCTCGCGTCCTTCGGCGCGCTTGACGATGAGCTCGGCCGCCTCGAGCACGGCGACGTGCTTCTGCACCGCCGCGAACGACATGTCGTAGTCGCGGGCGAGTTCGGAGACGGACTGCTCTTCGGCGATCGTGCGGCGCAGGATGTCGCGCCGCGTGCTCGCCGCGAGGGCCTGGAACACACGGTCGATCTGTTCATCGCTCAGTTCATTTCGTACAACCATTTGGTTGTAGATTACGACCGCGCGGATCCGATGTCAACAGGTGTCCTTCCCCCGAACGCCCGCGACCCCTTCCCCGCCGCCTCGGAACGAGGTCGGTGCGGGAAGGGGTCGCTGCCGATCCGCTATTGGCCAACCGATCGGCGAGGAACTCTGGAGGGGGTAGCCCCGAGAGTTGCCAGCAATTTACACCCTTTACTTATCCCGGCGAAGGGGCGGAGGGCCCATACCCCACGGGCTCCTCACGCGCCAGAAGAGAGGCGGGAATCGAAACATGCCGTCGGCGGAATGTTCCGATCGGCGCGTCGTTCCGCGGCGCCCTGGGTCCTCTCGCGGCACCGCCCCACTGGTCGCCGACACGGCGACGACAGGCCGCCGCAGGTGGCAAGCGGTTGCTTGTTACCCGATCGTTATCCATCTGGATCCAGATCTCTGGCGTCTGGAATCCTCACAGAATTCAGCACCCCGTCCGACAAATCGACCTATGAAGGGGCTGTACATCGCACCGATATACCGCTAGGAAGTCTCTCAAGGGGGAGCAACGACGCATTGGCCGCGCCGTTGAGCGACTTCCCCTTGTATCCAACGGAGTTCTTCCACGGAGGGGGTAGTTCATGTTTCTGACGAACCACGAGGAGACCGGACGGGGGAGGCCCCCGGGCCGGCGCCGCCGCGGATCGGGTCTCGTCCTGACCGGAACGGCGATCGGCGTCGTCGGCGTCCTGTTCGCGACCAGTGCGGCTTCCGCCGCCGGGCTCGACACGTATCCGAACGACAAGGCCGAGGCGGAAGCCAGCATCCTCGACATGAGCCTCGCGGGGACCGACCTGTTCGGTCTCGCGCAGTCCCACGCCGGCTCGACCCAGAGCCCCGGACCCAACACCGAGGCGTTCAGCGGCGCCATCGGGGGCGCCGAGATCGTGGATTTCGGTTCCGGGTACCAGATCCCGCTGGATCAGTTCATCTCCTTCGGTCAGCTCGGCGCACTGCAGAGCCGCTCGACGGCGACGGACGGACGCAACGCCGAGGGCATCGCCGGGATCGTCGGCGCCGACGGCGGTCTGACGCTGGACGGCACCGACAGCGAGTTCGGCGAGGCGCAGATCAACCTGCTCTCGATCCCCGGGGCCTCCGCCGCAGCGCCGGCCATCGACAAGGCCGATCTGAGCTTCGCGCTCGGCGGCGCCTGGGTGAAGGCCATCGACGGAGTCCTCCAGGACCCCGACGGCGGCGTCACCGGCTACGGTCAGTACCGCGCCGGATCCGCGAAGCTCGTGATCCACTCGCCGATCATCGAGCAGGCGGCCGCCGGGCTCAGCGACGCTGCCGGCACGCTGGAGACCTCCGCGGTCGACACGATCAACCAGGGTCTGAACCTGACCCAGCTGGCATCCCTGGTGCCCGGCACCACGCTGACGACCACGGTGTCGAGCACGGTCAAGCAGGACGTGCTCGATGCGGTCATGCTGTCGCCGATCAAGACCAAGGACGGATACGCGGAGATCGATCTCGGCAAGGGCACGATCACGATCGACCTCGGCCGCCTCGGCAGCAACGACCCGAGCCCGAACCACCCGAACGGGATCATCCCCAACCGTCCGGTCGGCCTGAACAACCAGGCTCCGAACACCGAACTCATCGACAGCGACACCTACCCGTTCATCGCCGGCGACATCCACGAAGCCATCGAGACCGTGCTCTCGGTCGCCTCGGACGCGGCGCTGAACTCGATGAAGGGCATCACCGTGCACGTCGCCGCCACCGTGGCGCCGCCGCTGCTCCCGCCCACCTCGGCCGCGTTCGGCGTCAACCTCGCCGGTCAGGTCGTCGAGCCGTGCACCGGCACGGCCTGCGTCCTGCTCGCGCCGGTCATCTCCGCGGTGCAGCTCGCGATGTCGCCGATCAACCTGATCCTCTCCGACGGCGGGAGCCCGATCTTCGCGGCGTTCACCACCATCAAGACGGATCTGGTGACGGCGCCCATCCGCGCTGCGGTGGAGCCGTTCCTGCAGGCGATCGCCGGGAACCTCTTCTCGGTGCAGCTCAACCATCAGAACATCACGACGTGTCAGGCGCCGGACGGCAGCACCAAGACCACCGGTGTCGAGGTGTCGGCGCTGAGCTTCGGCGTCGGCGGCGGCACGGCGCGCCTGGGCATCGGCAACGCCGGCGCCCGCGTCGACGCGTGCGGTCTGGCCGCGGCTCCGGTCGTGACCGCGTCGTCGCCCACCCCGGCCGGCGCGTGCACCACGCTCACCTCGACGGGCTGGGCGCCGAACACCGCGGTCGCTTTCCAGCTGACCGACGCCTCGGGCGCACCGGTGGGCTCCCCGCTCACCGTCACGACCGACGCCACCGGGGCCGTCCCGGCAGGCACCTGCCTCCCGGTTCCGGCGGGTACGGCGCCGGGCGACTACACCGTCGTCGGCACCGACCCGTCCGGCACCACCGGCACGGGCTCCGTGACGGTGTACGACCCGGCTCTCACCGCACAGTCCCCGGTCGCTCCGGGCGACTGCTCGGCCCTGACCTCGACCGGCTGGATCCCCGGCACCACGGTGACGTTCCAGCTGACCGACGCCTCGGGCGCCTCGGTGGGCTCCCCCGTCACCGCGACGGCCGACACGAACGGCGCGATCCCGGCCGGCACCTGCGTGCCGATCCCGGCGGGCACCGCACCCGGCTCCTACACGGTCACGGGCACCGACCCGACCGGCGCCGAGCGCACCGCCCCGATCACGGTCGGCAGCTCGACCGGCACCCCGACGCTGAGCGCGCAGTCCCCGGTTCCCGCCGGTGGCGAGAGCACGGTGACGGGCGGATCCTGGAACCCGAACACGCCGATCACGCTCCAGCTCACGGATCCGTCCGGCGCGCCGCTCGGCGCCCCGGTGACCGCGACCACGGACGCGAACGGCGACCTGCCGTCCGGGACCACGGTTCCGATCCCGGCCGACGCGGCTCCCGGCGCCTACACGATCGTCGGAACCGATCCGGCATCGGGTGACACGGCCACGGCGGACGCCGCGGTGTACGCGCCGACCCTGACCGCGTCCTCCCCCGTGGAGACCGGCCAGTGCACGACGCTCACCTCGACCGGCTGGGCGCCGAACAGCACGGTGGGCTTCCAGCTCGCCGACGGCTCCGGCACGGCGATCGGATCCCCGCTCTCGGTGACCACGGACGCCACGGGCGCGATCCCGGCCGGCACCTGCCTGTCGGTGCCCGCGGGCACCACCCCGGGTGACGACACCGTCACGGGCACGGACGCGAACGGCGCGACCGTCACCGCCCCGGTGACCGTGGTCGCGGCGACGTCGCCCGTGCTGACGGCGTCCTCCCCGGTCCCGTCGGGCGGCTTCACCACGGTCACCAGCGGAGGCTGGGCGCCGAACACGCCGATCACCTTCCAGCTGACCGATCCGTCCGGAGCTCCGGTCGGAGCCCCGGCGACCGCGACGACCGGCGCCGACGGCACCGTCCCGACCGGAACCGTGCTGATCGTCCCCGCGGGCAGCCCCGCCGGCGAGTACACGGTCACCGGCACGGATCCCTCCGACGCCACCGCCACGGACGCGTTCACCGTCTACCAGCCCGCGATCCAGGCCACGAGCCCGGCGCCCGCCGGTGGCACGACGACGGTCACGAGCACCGGCTGGCTGCCGAACACGCAGGTCGCCCTGCAGCTGACGGACGGCTCGGGCGCCCCGGTGGGCGCACCGACCACGGTCACCACCGACGGGAACGGCGCGATCCCCACGGGGACCGCCCTCGCCATCCCGGCCACGATCGCGGCGGGCGCCGTGCTCACCGTGACCGGAAGCGACGACGGTGGCGCGACGGTGTCGGCGGAGGTGACGGTGTACGCGCCGTCGCTGACGGGCGGCCCTGCCGCTCCGGCCGGCGGCTGCTACCCGGTGTCCGGTGCCGGCTGGCAGCCGAACACCACGGTGACGCTGCAGCTCACGGACGCCGCGGGCGCCCCGCTGGGAGCACCGGTGACGGCGACCACGGACGCCGCGGGCGCCCTGCCCGCCGGCACCTGCGTGCCGATCCCCGCGGGCACCGCCCCGGGTGACGCCACGGTCGTCGGAACGGACGGCAACGGCGCGACGGTCGAGATCCCGGTCTCGATCTACGCACCCGCGCTGTCGGCGACCTCCCCGGTTCCGGCCGGCGGCACGACCGAGGTCACGAGCGACGGCTGGCTGCCGAACTCCGAGGTGACGCTGCAGCTCGAGGACGCCACCGGCGCCCCCGTCGGCGCTCCGGTCTCGGTCGTCACCGGCGCCGACGGCACGATCCCCGCGGGGACCGTGCTGACCACGCCCGCCGGCGCAGCCGCCGGCACCGCCTTCACCGCCGTCGGCACCGATGCGAACGGCGGCACGGCCTCCGCTCCCGTCGTGGTCTACGTCCCGGCGATCTCGGCGACCTCCCCGGTTCCCGCCGGGGGAACGACGACGATCACCGGCACCGGATGGGCGCCCGTCGACACCGTGTCGCTGCAGCTGACGGATCCCTCCGGGGCTCCCGTGGGCGCACCGGCCACGGCGATCACGGGCGCGGACGGCGCTCTTCCGGCCGGCACCTCGGTGCTGATCCCGGCGGGCGCGGCACCCGGCGACTACACGGTGGTCGCCACGGATCCGCGCGGCGGCACCGCCGAGGCCCCGGTCTCGGTGATCGCGGCGACGACGCCGGTCCTGTCGGCGACCGGTCCGGTCCCGGCCGGCACGACGACGACGGTCACCGGCGGTGGCTGGGCGGCCGGCGCGAGCCTGTCGCTGCAGCTGACGGATCCGTCCGGTGCGGCCGTGGGCGCTCCGGTGTCCGCGACCGCGACGCCGGACGGCACCCTGCCGGCCGGAGTCACCATCCCGGTCGCGGCGAACGCGGCGGCCGGCGCGTACAGCGTGGTCGGCACGGACGCCGCCTCGGGCGACACCGCGACCGCCGCGGTCGACGTCTACCGCCCCGAGGTCATGGCGACGAGCCCGGTCCCGGCGGGTGGCGAGTCGGCGATCACCGGTTCGGGCTGGCTGCCGAACACGGCGGTCACGCTGCAGCTCGCCGACGCGGCCGGCGCTCCGATCGGATCCGCGGTGCAGGTCACCGCGGACGCGAACGGCGCACTGCCGGCGGGAGCCGCGCTCGCGGTCCCCTCGGCGACGGTCCCCGGCGCTTACACGGCGACGGGCACGGACGCGAACGGCGCGACGGCATCGGCTTCGGTCGAGGTCACCGCGGCGGTCGCCCCCGGCATCGATGCGACCGGTCCG
This sequence comes from Microbacterium sp. MMO-35, assembly GCF_037147555.1. Taxonomy (NCBI): domain Bacteria; kingdom Bacillati; phylum Actinomycetota; class Actinomycetes; order Micrococcales; family Microbacteriaceae; genus Microbacterium; species Microbacterium sp. MMO-35. The sequence goes on along the minus strand of NZ_JBBCVH010000005.1, from coordinate 132,169 downwards.
GTTCCGGCCGGCGGGCGCACGACGGTCACCGGCGGCGGCTGGACGGCGGGTCACTCCGTCGCCCTGCAGCTGACCGACCCGTCGGGCGGCCCCGTGGGCGCACCGGTCACCGCGACGATCGCGGATGACGGCACCCTCCCCGCAGCGACCGTCGTGCCGGTCCCGGCCGATGCCGCCGCGGGGGCGTACACCGTCGTCGCGACCGATGCGGCATCCGAGGACGCCGACACGGCCGAGGTCGCGGTCTACCACCCGACGCTCGCAGCCGGCGGACCGGCCGCGCCGGGCACGCAGACCGCGGTGACGGGCGGCGGCTGGCAGCCGAACACCACCGTGAGCCTGCAGCTGACGGACCCCTCCGGGGCTCCGGTGGGCGCGCCGGTGACGGTCACGACCGACGCGAACGGCGGCATCCCCGCGGGCACGGTTCTGCCGGTCCCGCAGAACGCCGCCCCAGGCGCGTACACGGTGGTCGGCACCGACGCCGCGGGCGCCGCGGTCTCCGCACCGCTCACGGTGTCGGCGGGCACGCAGTCCTGCACGATCGATCCGGTCGTGAAGGTCCAGCCGTCCTCCGTCCGCCCGGGTGACACGATCCAGGTGACCGGTACCGGCTTCGCGGCCGGCACCGCCGCCACGGTGACGATCACCGACGCGTCGGGCTCTGCGCTCGGCCAGTCGGTCATCGTGACCGTCGGCCCCGGCTGCGGCTTCACGTTCACCATGACGGTCGACAAGGGCGCACAGCCCGGCGACTACACGGTGACCGTGAAGGACGACGCCGGCAACACGGGCAGCGGCACGTTCACCGTCGCCCGTGCCGGATCCGGCACCGGTACCGGATCCGGCGCCGGGACCCTCCCGCAGACGGGTGGCGACGCCACCCCGTTCGCGGCGGCGGCCCTGCTCCTGCTGATCGCCGGAACGGCGCTGGTGCTCGTGCGCCGGCGCTCGGCGAGCGCACGCGAGCACTGATCCGGGAAGGATGAGGGGGGCGGCGGTCCGTTCAGGGCCGCCGCCCCTCCTCCGTTCCAACCGATATTCCGGTGCCGATAGGCTGTCGGCATCGAGGAAGCACCCGGGGGGAAAGCCGATGATGCGCATCGCTGCGCGGAAGCCGAGGGGCGCATCGCGCGCACGTCTCGCCATCGTGGGAGCGGCCTGCGGCGCTCTGCTGCTGGCAGCCTGCACCGGCACAGCGCCGGAGACGACGGCGACGACGTCCGCGGCGTCCGCCCCGTGCACGGCGCCGGCCGCCGAGATCGGCACCGGCGGCAAGATCGGCCCCGCCGAGCGCCTCACCCGCACCCTCTCCAGCGGCGCGGTCTGGAGCCTCTGCTGGAACGTGGATCCGAAACGGGGGCTGATGCTCTCCGACATCCGCCTCGCGCCGCCCGACGCCCGGCCCATCCGAGTCATCTCCTCCCTCTCGCTCTCCCAGCTCGAGGTGCCCTATGACACCGGCGACAGCACCACCCACGACATCACCGAGGCCGGTTTCGGCGGCACCAAGATGCTGGCGCTGGACGACGCCTCCTGCACGGGCGACCGGCTGTCCACGGCGCTCCCCGACATCGACGACGGCGCCTACGGGAAGACGCGCACCAGGAAGGTGCTGTGCTCCGAGCAGGTCGACGGCGGCCTCTCCTACCACTCCAGCGCCTGGGCGACCCAGCCCCAGGCCGATGCCCGCCGCACCGACTGGCGGCTGTCCACGATCTCGCGCGTCGGCTGGTACGAGTACGTCACGCAGTACACGTTCGGCGCCGACGGATCCATCGCTGTCCAGCTCGGCGCGACCGGCGATCTCTCCCCCAACGACTTCACCGACGCGGCCCACGGATCCGACGTGGGCGATCACGAGTACGCGGCGAGCCACTCCCACAACGCGGTCTGGCGCGTGCACTGGGCGCTCGACGGCACGGGCGGACTCGCCGTGCAGCAGTACGACGCGACCCCGACCGGAGCGGACGGCGCGAAGGCCCCCGTGCTGAACGGATCCCTCACCCCGATCCCGGATCCGACGCTCGCGCAGTGGCAGGACCGCCGCTGGTGGCAGGTGCTGAACCCCGCCGTGGAGAACAGCGACGGACACCCGATCTCGTACCAGATCGAGCTCGCGCGCACCGACGGATTCGTGTTCTCGGACGATCATCGGCACGGTGCGACCGCGGGCTACGACGTCGCGTTCACGGACTTCGACGCCTGCCAGAAGTACGCGACGAAGAACCCGGGCGACTGCGGCAGCGGGGTGCGCGAGTTCGTCGAGCGCGGTGCGGACCGGGCGCTCTCGGACGTGGTGTCGTGGGTGGCGGTCGGGTTCCACCACGTGCCCCGGGATGAGGACCAGTCGCCCATGGAGCTGCACTGGCAGGGCTTCAGCCTGCTGCCGCGCGATCTCACTGCGACCCGTTTCGACGCGCCGCCGGGGTACGACGACCGCAACGGGCGCTACGACAGCCCGTGGAAGAGCCCCTCGCCCACGCCCTGAGCGGAGCGACGCCCTGAGCGCGGGACGCGGTCCGTCCTCTCGGGATCGGCGCTCCCCCTCTTGACGCTTCTCAGGACCCTCTTGACGCTTCTCAGGACAGATGTGTAAGTTTTTCCTTACATATGAAGCAAGGGAGTTGACAGCGTGAACGACGTCCGTCCGCAGCTCGCACTCAGCGCGAGGCTCGCCGCCATCGCGAGCGATCAGCGGATGCGCATCATCGCGCTCCTCGCCACGGAACGGCTGCACGTGAGCGAGCTCGCCCGCAGGGTCGGGATGTCACGGCCGCTGCTGTACATGCATCTCGCCAAGCTCGAGGAGGCCGGTTTCGTGACCGGGACCCTCGAGCTGGGCGAGGACGGCAAGGCGCTCAAGTACTTCGCGCTCACGCCGTTCGAGCTCGTCATCGACGCCGAGACCATCGTCACCGCCGTGAAGGCGGAATCCGAAGAAGCAACAGCACGTGAAGGAGAAGAGTAGATGGAGTACATCCCCTGGTTCGTCTGGATCGTGATCGCCGGCATCGCCGCCGGCGTCATCATCACCGTGACCAACACCCTCGCCGGGCGGAAGTCCGAGCTGACGCAGGCCCTCCGGCAGAACGCCGAGGTCAACGAGAAGCTGATCACCCGGCTCGACGGCATCGACGACCGCCTCCGCTCGGTCGAGAAGACGCTCAACGACATCCCCGGATGAGCGACGCGCAACCGCGTTCCGTGCGCGGCCGGGACGGGCGCCCGGACCGGATCCTCTCCGCACCGGAACCTGGCAGCCCCTCGGCTCGGGGCCTATCCTGACCGCATGACCGAGAACCCGGATCCGCATGTCGTCGCCGAGGGGCTGCTGCCGACGCCGTTCACTGCCGACGAGATCCGCGCCGCGCTGCGCGACGGGGCCGTGATCCGGGTGCGGATCGAAGCCCCCGACGGCACGGCCTCGGAGCGGATCAGCCGCTACTCCGAGGGCCGCGACGAGGACGTGCTGCTGGAGAGCCACCCCGTGGGAGCGCCCGAGACGGCGACCGGCGGACGGGTCTCCTGGCGGGAGCTGCAGGCGCACGCCGCATTCCCCGCCGACTGCACGGCGGTCGCCGACGACACGATCGAGCACCCGCTCGGGCGCCTCGAGTGCCTGCGGTACACCGTGAGCGACGACGACGGCGGCGCGGTGTTCTGGTTCGCGCTCGCGCATCCGGGGATGCCCGTGCGCTACGAGACCACCGATGCGTCCGGGACCACGCGCATCACGGTGCAGGAGATCACGGCGGACTGACCTCGCGCGTCGGGGTCGCCGAGCGCCCCGGTCTCAGGCGTCGGTCGAGCCCAGCACGGCGTCGAGCAGGCCCGGGAACCTCGCGTCGAGGTCGTCCCGGCGGAGCGTCAGGATGCGGCGACGTCCGTGGGGTTCGTTGCGGAGCACCCCTGCCTCCCGCAGCACCTTCATGAAGTGCGACTTCGTCGACTTCGGCAGGTTCGGATCCGTCGCGTGGCACGCCGCCATGTCCAGCGGGCCGTCGACGAGCTGGCGGGCGATCGACAGGCGCTCGGGGTCGCTGAGCGCGAAGAGCACCGCGGTGAGCTCGATCTCGGAGCGCTCCGGGTGCGGAAGGTCGACGGCCCCTGGCATGGTTCGATAATACTTGAACATTCCGGGCCAGGCGAGTAGCGTGCACATCGTTCGAGAATTCTCGAACAGATGAGGAGCCGCCATGACCACCCAGCCGATCGCGACGCCGCGGATCCCGGAGCCCGCCGCCCTGCCTGGGCGACCCGTGCGCACGCGCTTCGGGTTCGTCCTCGCGATCGTCGCCCAGATCCTGATGATGGCGGGAGCGAGCGCCCCCTCTCCCTTCTACCCGGTGCTGGCGCAGCACCTCGGTTTCGATGCGATCGTGATCACCGTCGTGTTCGCCGTCTACGCGGCCGCTCTGCTGCTCACGCTGCTCGCCGCCGGGTCGCTCTCCGACCACATCGGACGCCGCCCCGTGATCGTGACAGGGCTCGTCCTGCTCGCGGGCAGCATGCTGCTGTTCGGGAACGCCGGATCCGTGCTGCTGCTCGTGCTCGCGCGGATCCTGCAGGGCATCGCGAGCGGCCTGCTCATCGCCTCCCTCTCCGCGACGGTGCTCGACCTCGCGCCGCCGGCCCGCCCCGGGACGGCGGCGCTCTGGAACGCGCTGAGCCCCGGGATCGGCCTCGCCGCGGGCGCTCTCGTCGCCGCCCTCGCCCTCGATGCCACGGCAGAGGCGCTGCCCGAGGTGTTCACGCCCCTCGCGGCCGTGTATCTCGTGATCGCCGCGCTCGTGCTCATCGCCCCCGAGACGGCGCCTCTGCTTCCCGGAGCCTGGGCGTCGCTGCGCTTCCGCCTCTCGGTTCCCGCCGGGATCCGCGCCGAGTTCTGGCGGGCCGCGCCCGCGGTCATCGCCGGCTGGGCGACCGGCGGGCTGTTCCTCTCGCTCGGAGCGAGCATCGTCCGCGGCGAGCTCGGCGGCGGCGCGCACCTGTGGCAGGGGCTGGCCGTCGCGCTCCTCGCGGGCGTCGGCGCCGTCACCGCCTTCGCGATCCGGCACCGCTCGGCTCGCACGATCGTGATCTTCGGCGCCGCCGCACTCGCCGCGGGCACCGCTCTCTCCCTGCTCGCACTCGGGCTCGGCTCGCTGCCGGCGTATCTGGTGGCGGCCGCAGTGACGGGGATGGGCTTCGGCACCGCGTTCTTCGGCGTCGTCGGATCCCTCGCCCCGCGCATCCCGGCGACTCAGCGCGCCGACGCCTTCGCGGTGCTGTACCTGCTCGCGTACCTCGCCTTCGGCGTGCCGGCGGTCGTCGCCGGAGTGCTCGTCGCCGAGGTGGGGCTGGGGGCGGTCTGCGTCGGTTACGGCGTCGTCGTGATCGTGCTGTCGCTGATCGCGCTCGTGCTGCGCGTCCGCCGAGCCGACTGACTCGCACGCTCGGACCGGGATCGTGCTCCGGCACGGGCCGTGCGCGTCGGCGGTCATCCGCTGTTCACCCGGCCGCAACCAGCCGTCCGCCTCGGCTGGCCAGGCTCGGAGGGACTCCCCTTCCCCCGTTCCCCGGAGACCCTCGTGCCCCTGCTCCGCTCGCGTCGCACGCTCGCCGTCGCGCTCGCCTCCTTCCTCGCCCTCGGCGGATCCGTCCTCGCCGCCGTCCCCGCGTCCGCCGCGGAGACGCCCACCGACGTCAAGGACGCCTCGTGCTCCGTCGGCGACCTCCGCGACCTGTGCGCTCCCGTGGGCGAACTGCTCGACGTGCGCGTCGGCGACGTGCACCCGACCCAGCCCTCGCTCGGCTACGACGAGGTCTACTACAAGCTCGGCCGCTACGACGCCGCACTCTCGAAGGACGCGATCAACAAGAAGTTCGCCGACTGGTGCGAGGCCAACGGCCAGCAGGACGCCGCGAGCGCCCAGCCGGGCGCGACGCTGACGGATCCGTCCACCTTCACCTGCACGGTCCCGGTCGGCAGCGAGACGGCCGACACGATCGCCCCGATGAAGACCGTCGTGATCGGCCCGAAGGGCGTGCTGTACCTCACGGACGGACACCACACGCTCACCTCTTTCCAGGAGAACAGCGGTCCCGACGTGCACGTGCGCCTGCGCGTGCTCGGCAACCTCTCCGGCCTGTCGGATGCGGACTTCTGGGCCGCGATGCAGGCGAACAAGTGGGCCTGGCTGCGCGACGTGGACGGCGACGCGATCACACCCGCCCAGCTGCCTGCGAACGTGGGGCTGTCGAATTTCGAGGACGACCGCTTCCGCAGCATCCTCTACTTCGCACGCGACATCGGCTACGCCGCCGACGGCGCCGTGCCGTTCCAGGAGTTCTACTGGGGCACCTGGCTGCGCACCCGCACAGACATCCCCGTCGCCGGCTGGAACCAGGACGACTGGGCCGGATCCCTCGCGCTCGTCAAGCAGCTCTCCCAGGCGCAGGTCGCGCTCGGCGCGGGCACCGTCGTCGACCCGCAGTCCGGCTACACCGCGGGCGATCTCAGCGTGCTCGCCGCCTGGAACGACGGCAAGGCCGAGGGCAAGGGCGAGTGGGCGAAGCTCGCGAAGCCGTACTCCGACGCCAAGCCCGGCAAGCTCGCGTACATGACCGAGTACCGCCTGCGGAACGTGCCCGCCCCCACAGCTCCCGCCGCTCCCGCCGCTCCGCTCGCCGTCGTCGGCGGCACGTCGCCCGCCGGCTCCCACGTCGCGGTCTCGTGGTCGGCGCCCGCCGACGGCGGCTCGGCGCTCACCGGCTACACCGTCGCGCTCGGCGTCGCCCGGTCGGCCGAGGTCGACGCCCGCGCCACGTCGTTCTCGTTCGACGGGGTCGCCCCCGGTTCGTACGCGCTCACGGTCACCGCGCACAACGCGATCGGGTCGACCGCCTCCACCGGAACGCCGGTCGTGGTCGCCGACCCCGCCACCGTGCGGGGCGCCGTCGCGATCACCGGCGCGCTGAGGCCGGGCGGCGCCGTCACGGTCACCGCGAACGGCCTCGCCGCCGACGCCTCGGGCTTCGCGGTCGAGGTGCACTCCGAGCCGGTGTCACTGGGCACGGGCAGCACGGATGCCAGCGGCGCCTTCACGCTGCAGGCCGCGCTGCCGGCCTCTCTGCCCGCCGGGGCGCACACGGTGACCGTGTCGTTCAACGGCACCCCGGTCGCCTCGGCCGCCTTCACGGTGGCGGCCGCGGGCGGCGGCGACGGAACCAGCACGACTCCCGGATCGGGGTCGGCCGGGTCCGGTTCGGCGTCCCGCGGATCCGGATCCGGAGTCTCGGGCACCCTCGCGACCACCGGATCCGAGGCGCCGATCGGGCTCGGAATCGCCGGTGCGATCGTGATCGCCGCCGGCGTGCTGCTGCTCGCACGACGCCGCACCCACGTCGGCGAGGACTGACGCGGCTACAGCGCGAAGGGCGCACGACCGCGATCCAGTCGTGCGCCCTTCGTCGTGCCGAGGCTCGATCAGCGCGGTCCGCGCCGGAACAGCCCCGCGAACAGCGCGTGCAGCAGCGGCAGCGCCGAGACACTCATCAGCACGGTGCCCAGCACCGGGTTCGCGGTGAGCACGAGCGCGCCGGCGATGAGCAGTGCCGCGAACAGGAGGGCCGAGACGCCGCGCCGGACGAGTCCGTCGATCCGGTCCAGTCGGCGCTCGATCCGTGACGTGTCGAAGGTGACGGATCCCTCGTCGACCCGGGTGATGATGTCGTCGATCCGCTTCGGCAGCCGCCAGAGGATGCCCGCGTTCGACACGGCCTGCTGAGACAGGTCCCGCACGACGTTGCCGCTCTCGTCGGCCAGCAGCCGGGTGGCGTAGGGCTCGATCGACTCCCAGATGTTGAACTGCGGATCCAGTCCGCTGCACATGCCCGACGTGAGCGACACCGCCCGGATGAGCAGGAGGAGCCCCTCGGGCAGCTGCACGGGCAGCGAGCGCATCGTGTCGCCGAACTCCTCGGCGAAGCCCTGGAACTCGCGCGGATCCACATCGCGGAGCTCGGCGAAGCCCATCCCGCCGAACCGCGCGAACAGGGCGCTGAGCGCCCGTTCGAGCTCGCGATTCTCGGCGGACGGCATGAGCACGCCGATCTCCTGGGCGGCCGCGACCATGCCCTTCCCGTCGCGGGACGCCGCGGCGATGAAGAGCGTGCGCAGCCCGTGCCGGATCCCCTCCGGAACCTCGGCCATCATCCCGAAGTCGATGAACGTGAGGCGCCAGGCCGGGTGCGCCGCATCGGCGCCGGTCGCCGAGCCCGGCACGGGCGGTGCGGCGCCCGGTATCCCGACCCCGCCCGCGCGGTGCGGCGTCACGAAGATGTTCCCCGGATGCGGATCCGCGTGCACGAACCCGTGCGTGAAGAGCTGGTCGAACATGACCTCGGCGAACACCCTCGCCACGTCGGCCGGGTCGATGCCCGCCGCGCGCAGGGCGTCGACGTCGTTGATCTTGATCGCGGTGACGTCGGCGAGCGTGAGCACGCGGCGGGTGGTGCGCTCCCAGGCCACGGCCGGCGCGTCGACCCGCGGATCCCCCGCGAAGTTCTCGGCGAACCGCTCCGCGGCGGCGGCCTCGTGCAGGTAGTCGATCTCCTCGAGGCTGGTCTGCGCGAACTCCTCGACGAGGGCGGGCGCATCGACCCGGTCGGCGACGAACCGGATGCGGCGCAGCCACCCGCCGACCCGGCGGAGGGCGGCGAGATCGGTCGCGACGACCTGATCGATCCCGGGGCGCTGCACTTTCACGACGACGTCGGCGAACCCGGTCACCGCCGCGTCCTCATCGGACAACCGGGCGCGATGCGCCTGGCCGAGCGAGGCGGCGGCGAGGGGCGTCTCGTCGAAGGACGCGAAGGCGCGCTCGAGCGGCACTCCGAGCTCGGCCTCGGCGAGCACGCGGATCCGATCCACCGGCACCGCGGGCACCTCGTCCTGCAGGCCGGCGAGCTCGGCCGTGATCTCGGGGGGCAGCACGTCCAGCCGCGACGACATGAACTGGCCGACCTTGATCATGAGGCCGCCCAGCTCGACCGCGAGCACGTGGAAGCGCTGCGCGAGGGTGCGCATGCGGCGCTCCCGGCTCTTCTCGGCGACTCCGGTCAGGCCGAGCCGCGGCAGAGCGAGCTCGAACCACCAGGTCTGCACGAGCACGCGTGCGGCGAACGCGAGGATCCGCCGGTAGCGCGCCCGCAACGGAGGGGCCTGATCTCCGGCCGCGCCTGTGGGCTTCGCCGGGGCTCCCGGGCTCCGATCATCGACCATGCGGATGCGCCTCCCGTCCCATCTTCCCGCGCGGGGACCGCGCGAGCATCCCCGGCACCGTCGCCGTGCCGAGCACCGGGCACAGGGGCCGATCGACGGTGCGGTCGAGCCGGCGGGATCGCGCAAGCACGTCCGGCGAGACCCTCGGGAGCGGGACGGCCGACGCCGCCCCCGCCCTTCGTCGCTCTCCCGAATCGTCCGCCATCAGTCGGCGAGGATCGCGTACAGACGGCGACGCGCTTCGTCGAGCACGTCGATCGCCTGCTGCACCTGCTCCGGAGTGCCGGTGCGCGCGACCTGCGCCGCAGCCCCCGCGAGGTCGACCCCCGCCTTGGGCAGCGCGCCGAACGACGCCGCGCCCGCGCGAGCGCCGGAGCCCTCCCACGGAGGGGCGCCGGCCTCGTCGGCGACGGCGCGACCCGCCTCGGTGAGCGAGTACGTCTTGCGACCGCCCTGCTCGGCGGCCTCGATGAGCCCCTCGTCCGCGAGCAGCTGCAGCGTGGGATAGACGGATCCGGCACTCGGCTTCCAGGAGCCGCCGCTGCGCTCCTCGATCTCCTGGATGATCTGGTAGCCGTGCATGGGCTGCTCGGAGAGCAGCGCGAGCACGGCGGCGCGCACGTCGCCGCGCGCCATGCGCGGGGCCTGAGGGCGCTGGTCGAAGGCGGAGCGCAGGTGCTCCATCGCCTCCCAGAGACCGGCCGTCGGGTTCATCCCCGGGCGTCCGCCGAAGCCTCGCCCTCCTCCGGGACCGAACCCCGGCCCGCCGAATCCGCGCGGTCCATATGCGTTGTCCATGACGACCTCCTCGATTCCCGCTCACCCCGAGCGATAGTCAACGATATGTCGCTATGTATCGGAAGGGAAGACTCTGATTCGGATCCACCCCCGAACTTCACCAGGTCCTCAGACCCTACCGCGCACGATTCAGGCTGGATCTCGCCGCGACTCCGCGACGCCAGCCGAAACGGACGGCTCTCAGACCGCAGCCTGAGTTATGCGCGGGTGGCCGCCCCACGCCACGACCCTGCCGCCACGCCCGGGCCGCGCTTCCCCACGCCCTACGGTGGAGGGATGACGATCACCGCCGCGGCAGACGGATCCGCCCTGGGCAACCCCGGCCCCAACGGCTGGGCCTGGTACATCGACGACGCCAATTGGGCCGCCGGGGGATCCCCGCACGGCACGAACAACCAGGGCGAGCTGCGCGCCGTGCTCGAACTGCTGCAGGCGACGGAGGACGTCGCCGGCGAGAAGCTCGTGATCGAGTGCGACAGCCGGTACGTGATCGACTCCGTCACCAAGTGGATGCCCGGCTGGAAGCGCAAGGGCTGGCGCAAGTCCGACGGCGGTCCGGTGCTCAACCGCGACCTGCTCGAGGGCATCGATGAGGCGCTGCGGGGGCGCGACGTGTCGTTCACCTGGGTCAAGGGCCACGCCGGGCATCCGCTGAACGAGGCCGCCGATCAGCGCGCGAACGCCGCCGCGACCGCATACCAGCGCAAACAGGATCCCGACCGCGGCCCGGGGTTCACCGCAGCCGCATCTGCGGCGGGTGATGCGCCCGCCGTGCTCGACGAGCCCCTCGTCGCAGCCGCGGTGCCGCTTCCCGTCGTCGCGCCCTCCGCCGCCCCGGCGCCCGCCCTGTGGGCCGAGGCTTCCGACCTGCTCGACGGGCTCGATCTGCCGGCCGACACCACCCCGATTGAGCTGCGGGTGACGCTCAGCGCCTCCGAGCACGCACGCCTCCGCGACCGTGCCGACGCCCAGGGCGTGACCCTGGAAGAGGCGCTGCGCCGCCTGATCTGACCGGGCGCGGGGCCGCCGCGGCGCCGCTAACGTGCGCCATCTTCGGAGTTGTACGCCAACGTCGGACGGATCCGCGGAAGGGATCCGAAGAACCGGCACATCTCCGAGCAAAGCGCACGCGCAAGCCGGGCTCCGTCCAAGCACCGCGCCGGACACCACCCTCGGCGGTCCCGTGCTATCGCGCCGCGAGCAGCTCCCGCAGGCGCACGGCCTCCTCGGCCGGCATGGCGTACGTGTGCTCGGGAGCGGGATACACGTGACCGCGCACCTCGTCGGCATAGGCGGTCACGCCGTCGATCGCGGCCACGCGCAGATCCGCGTACCGCTTGACGAACTTCGCCGCGCCGCCGTCGTAGATGCCGAGCAGGTCGTGGAACACGAGCACCTGACCGTCGGCGGCGGATCCGGCGCCGATCCCGATCACCGGGATGTGGATCAGCGCCATCAGCGCCTCCGTGACCTCGCTCGGCACCGCCTCGACGACGAGCAGCGAGCAGCCCGCATCCTGCAGGGCGATCGCGCTGTCGATCACGGCGAGGGCGGCCTCGGCGGTGCGCCCCTGCGAACGGTAGCCGCCGAGGGAGGTGGCGGTCTGCGGGGTGAGCCCGACGTGGCCGACGACGGGGATCCCCGCCTCCACGAGCGCCCGGGCGCGCTGCACGGAGGTGCCGCCGCGCTCGATCTTGACCAGGTCGCAGCCGGTCTCCTTGACGAAGCGCTGGGCCGTGGCGAGCGCCTGCGCATCGGACGTCTCATACGACCCGAACGGCAGATCCGCGACGAGCAGGGGCTTCGTGAGCCCGCGCCGGACCGCCTTCGTGAGCATGACCATCTCGTCGACCGAGACGGGCACCGTGCTGTCGTAGCCGAGCACCGTCATCGCGGCGGAGTCGCCGACGAGCACCATGTCGACGCCCGCGGCCTCGGCGATCTGCGCACCGGGATGGTCGTAGGCGGTGACCATGACGATCGGTTCGCCGACCGCCTTCTTCGCGGTGAGGTCGCCGAGCGTGAGGCGACGGGTGGGGGCGGCGTGCGCGCTCATGCCAGGGCCTCCGTGAGCAGTGTGCCGACGGCGTCGTCGACCTGGATGATCGTGTTGGTCCGGTCGACGTGCACCACGGTCGGGACGTAGTCGGTGAGGTCCTCGGGGGCGTAGTCGGCGTAGGAGATGACGATGACGGTGTCTCCCGTGTGCACGAGCCGGGCGGCCGCGCCGTTGACCTGGATCACTCCGGATCCGCGTTCCCCCTCGATCGTGTACGTCTCGAATCGGGATCCGTTGTCGACGTCGACGACGTGCACCTGCTCGTGCGGGAGGATGTCGGCCGCCTCGAGCAGGTCGGGATCGATCGTGATGGATCCGACGTAGTGCAGATCGGATCCGGTGATCGTGGCGCGGTGGATCTTCGACTTCAGCATGGTGCGTCGCATCAGGCGTCGCCTCTCCTGTCGGCAGAGCGGAGGGTGTGGTTGTCGATGAGCCGAGCCGCCCCCACCTGGGCGGCGACGGCGAGCAGCGCGTCGCCGTCGAGGAGGGTGATCGGCTGCAGAGTCTCGGCGTCGCGGAGCTCGAGGTACTCGGGAGCGATGCCCGCGTCGGCGAGGACGGCGTGGGCCGCGGCGATGATCGTTCCGGCGTCCCGCTCCCCCGCGTTCGCGAGTGCCTGCGCGGCGTCGAGCGACCGGTTGAGCGCGGTGGCCTGGGCGCGGGCGGCGGGTTCGAGGTAGACGTTGCGCGAGCTCATGGCGAGCCCGTCGGCCTCCCGCACGATCGGGCAGGCCTCGATCCGCACGTCGAGGTTCAGGTCGCGCACGAGCCGGCGGACCACGAGCACCTGCTGCGCATCCTTCTGCCCGAAGTAGGCGACGTCGGGAGCCACGATGCCGAACAGCTTGGCGACGACGGTGGCGACGCCGTCGAAGTGATGCGCGCCGCGGACCGCCCCGTCGAGCACGTCGGTGACTCCGGCGATGTGGATCGTCGTGGCGAAGCTGTCGGGGTAGATCTCGGACGGTTCGGGCGCGAACAGGATGTCGACACCGTGGTCATCGGCCATCGCGGCGTCGCGAGCCTCATCACGCGGGTAGCGGCTGAGGTCTTCGTTCGCACCGAACTGCGTCGGATTGACGAAGAGCGACACGACCACGAGGTCGTTGTTCCTCCGAGCCTCGTCCATCAGCGACAGGTGCCCGTCGTGGAAGGCGCCCATGGTGGGAACGAGGCCGACGGTCCTGTCCTGGCGCCTGGCCGCGCGGACGGCCTCGCGGACCTCGGCGATCGTGCGGATGATCCTCATGCGCGGGTCCTCTCGGCCGACGAGCTCGCCCCCGCCGGGGTCGTCGGGCGAGCGTCGCCCGCGGCCGTCGAGCGGGCGGCACCCGCGGTCGTCGAGGGAGCGTCCCCCGCCGGCGTCGAGGGGATATCCCCCGGGGTCGTTGAGCGAGCGGAGCGAGACGAAACGCGGTCACTGGCATGTCCGGCGAGCACCCGGGTCTGCGCGATCAGCGCATCGACGACCGGGAGCAGTTCCGGGTCGCCTTCCGCGATGGCCGCCCGCTGCCTCGCTGCCGTCTTCTCATCGCCGCGAGCGATCGGTCCGGTGAGGACCTCGGCCGCGCCGCGCTCAGCCCAGTTCTCGACCGTCTGCCGCACGAGAGGGGCGAGAGCCGCTCGCGCCTCCGCAGAGGGAATCCCCGCGGATCCGGCCACCCGTTCGGCCGCATCCAGCACCGCGAGCAGCAGGTTCGAGGCGATCGACGCCGACGCGTGATACCCGGCGCGGTGCGCATCGTCGACCCGGAACGGGAGTGCGCCGAGCGCGCGAGCGATGCCATCCGCTGCCGCGAGCGCCTGCTCCGTGCGCCCGTCGATCGCCGCGCCGATGCCTCGGAAGACGGCCGGCGGCTCGGATCCGGTGAAGGTCTGCAACGGGTGGACGCTGAAGTCGACGTCGTCGAGCCCCGTCGCGCCGGAGACGTGGCCGACGAGTGCTGCGTGCGGGCGCGCGGCCTCCGCCGCGTCGTGGATCGCCGCGTCGGGCACGCACAGGAGGGCGACGTCGACCGCGGGCATCGCCTCGCCCCGGCGCAGCGACCCGAACGCCGTGAACCCGACATCCCGCAGCGCTCGCGCGAGCACGCCGCCGAGGCGCCCGGCGCCGACGACGGCGATGCTGCGGCCGGGTGCGGCAGGCACGAAAGAGGAAGTCGGATTCATTGTTGGACCCCGGTCGGGATCGACGCCCGGGACGGGTCGAGTATCCGCCCGCGAGGGGATCCGGGACAAATCGGAGATCAGTCCGACACGTGATAAGGAGCTCAGTTGGACTTTGTGTGCTTTGATTGAGCAGCTGACTCACCAGTACGCTCCAGAGTCTCAGTGAGACCTTCGCCCTGCACCGCCCACACCGGCGACGAGTTGTCCCCCGATTCAGCCCCGGAACACACCAGCCATCACGCCCCCGTACAGACTGCATGCATGGCGATCCTCAACTGTCAGATCGGGAAACATGCATGCATACTGTAAGCATGCCGAACGTGCTGATCCGCGACCTCGATCCGGCGGTGCACTCGGTGCTGTCCGCGCGGGCCGAAGCGCGCGGACAGTCCCTGCAGCAATATCTGACCGGAGAACTGACGCGGCTGGCGTCCCGCCCGACGCTGCCGGACATGCTTGCCGAGCTGGAGCAGCGGCCACCCCAGCACGTCCCCCGCGCGGCGATCCTGAAGGCGATTCAGGATGGTCGTCGCGGTCGATGATCCTCGTCGATGCCTCGGTCGTCGTCGAACTGATCGGTGAGCACGGTTCCGCCTCTCGACTGCATGAGCGCATCCTGGGTGAGACGCTCCTCGCACCCGACTTCCTGCCCGTCGAAGTCGCCTCAGCCTTGCGGGGATTGCACCTCGGGGGGCACCTCGAGGATCATGCTCTCGTCATCGCCGCCGATGATCTCCTCCGCATCCCCATCGACTTGCACCCGTCTCTGCCGCTGACTCCGCGGATACTCGCACTCCGACACAATTTCTCCGCCTACGACGCGGCCTATGTCGCACTGGCCGTGGCGTTCCACTGCCCCTTGATGACACTCGACCGCCGGCTGGCCAAGGCTGCGCAAGCGCACTGCGAAGTCGAGGTCGTGCCCGCCTGAGTGAGCGCAAGACGTCACCGCTCGGCATGGGACGGTCGAGGTTACCGCTCGACGTGGAACCCCCGAGCGAGGCGGTCGTTGCACCGACTTCGTCGCGAACGCTCCTCGACCGAAGGCAGGATCCGTTAGCCTCGCCCCATGCCGTCCCCCGCCACGCTCGCCGCCCTCCGCGCCTTCGTCGAGGAGCGCGATTGGGATCAGTTCCACTCGCCGGAGAACCTCGCCAAGAGCATCTCGATCGAGTCCGGCGAGCTGCTGGAGTGCTTCCAGTGGGGGTCCGACTTCGACCAGACGCGCGTCGAGGAGGAACTCGCCGACGTCGTCACGTACTGCATCCACCTGGCGAACCGCATCGGCGTCGATCTCGACGAGATCGTGCTGCGCAAACTCGAATCGACCCGCGAAAAGTATCCGGCCGACCAGGCGCGCGGCCGCATGGTGAAGTACACGCAGCTGGCCGCCGAGCGCGCGGGCGACGCCGAGCGGGCCGATTCCGACTCTGAAGCGTCGGCGAACCCCGAAGGCGCCAAGGGGCTGGGCCTGCCATGACCGGCTTCCGCATCGAGAGCCTGCCGTTTCGACGCATCTTGCTCGATCAGCAGGCAAGAGACGACCCGCGCCTTTCGAATTGGCCTGTCGTCTATGTCATCGACGGCGCCCAGCGGCGGCCGAGACCCGGGCTCTACGTCGGTGAGACCGTGAACGCACACCAGCGGATGGTTCAGCACCTGGGCGGCCCGAAGCGGGATGCGCGACTCGACACGGTCCGTGTCATCGTCGACGAACGATTCAACAAGTCTGCGTGCCTCGACCTCGAGTCGCACCTGATCCGGTGGTTCTCCGGCGACGCGCAGTACGAGGTCCTTAATAGCAATGCCGGACTCACCGCAGACGCGCAGTACTACGAGCGTGAGTCGTATCGGAAGTCGTTCCAAGACGTCTTCGACGCACTGCGTGCCGAAGGGCTGTTCACACGGAGCATCGCGGACATCGAGAACAGCGACATGTTCAAGTTGTCGCCCTTCAAGGCGCTGTCCACGGATCAGAACATCGCCGTGGACGGGATACTCAAGGCGCTCATCCAGGACCTCCGTGCACCTGGCTCCGACTCGACCCTGATCGTCCAGGGCGGACCGGGCACGGGCAAGACCATCATCGCGATCTTCCTCATGAAGCTGCTCGCCGACATCAACGCGCACCAGCCGAACGACGATCTCGAGTTCGATTCGATCTTCGCCGACTACTTCCTCGAGGGAAACCGCGAGATTCTGTCCCATCTGCGCATGGCGCTCGTCATCCCGCAGCAGTCGCTTCGCGAATCGGTGAAGCGGGTGTTCGCCAAGACGCCGCGGCTGGACCCCAAGAGCGTCATGACCCCTTTCCAGCTGGCCGAAGCCGACGACGACTTCGACCTCGTCTTCGTCGACGAGGCGCATCGACTGGGCCAGCGGGCGAATCAAGCCTCAGGCGTGCAGAACGGAAAGTTCCGTGACATCAATATCGCGCTGTTCGGGACCGACGACGCGAAACACACACAGCTCGATTGGATCCGTGCACGCAGCCGCCACCAGATTCTGCTGATCGACGAGGAACAGAGCGTGCGGCCGCACGATCTCTCGACGGCGACCCTTCGAGAGGAAGTCCGTTCGGCGCAGGAGCGAGAGCACTACTTCCACTTGATGACCCAGATGCGTGTCAAGGCCGGCTCGGACTACATCGGCTTCGTTCGCGCCGCGCTGCGCGGCGAGGATCCGATCCGCCCAGATCTCGGCGACTACGAGCTGCGATTCTTCGATGACCTCGGTGCCATGCGTGAGGCGATCCGGGTAGCCGACCGCGCGGCAGGCCTGTCGCGTCTCGTCGCAGGATACGCGTGGGACTGGGTATCGAAGAAGAACCCGGCTGCGTTCGACATCGCCCTCGACGGCGAGCAGATGCGCTGGAACAAGGCCGAAAAGGACTGGATCAACTCTCCGGGCTCCCTCGACGAGGTCGGTTCGATCCACACCGTGCAGGGCTACGACCTCAACTACGCGGGGGTGATCATCGGGCCCGACCTGCGGGCGGATCCGACGACCGGTCGGATCTTCGCCGATCGCAACCGCTACCGCGACAAGAAGGGCAAGGAGAACACCGGATCCTTCGCCGGCGGTTTCTCCGACGAGCAGCTGCTCACGCTCATCCGCAATATCTACGGCGTCCTTCTCACCCGTGGCATGCGGGGAACCTTCGTCTACGTGTGCGACCCGGACCTGCGGGAACGATTGCGGAGCGTGTTCGCCCGCTGAGAGCGACTCCGCGCATTCATCGAGCGGGATGCGCGAGGATGACCCCATGACTCTTCAGCGCACCGTTCTGCTGCACGTGTCCGGACAGCCTGCGGACGTCGCACGGGCCATCGGCATGGCCGGCATCCTGCACAGCGAACGCCCGGAGACGCGGATCCGCATCATCGTGAACGGGCCGGCGATCCCCGGAGTCGCCGCCGGAGCCGCACCTCTTCCGCCGACCGAGGTCGCCACGGTCGAGGCGTGCGAAGGCGGCCTCCGCGGCCACCGGATTCCGGTCGACCAGCTCCAGCCCGGTGTGATCACGGTGCCTGCCGCGACCGTCGCGCTCAGCGACGCCCAGTTCGATGGGGCCGCCTACATCCGCGTCTGATCGACGTTGCGGATCCGGTCTGCGCCACGCGCGGACGACGCGCCGGGAAAGTCGGTGGACGCTGATTGGCTGGACGGATGGAGATCCCCACTCTGGTCCTGCTCGTCGTCGTCGCGGTGCTGATCATCGCCTTCGCGCTCACGGTGTGGGGTTTGAGCCGCCGCAATCGGCGCGTCAACGACGAGCTGCGGCGCCGCTATGCCGACGAGGAGAGCTCGCTCGTCGAGCGCCAGGCCAGTGCGACGCGTGAACTGCAGAGCACGCACGACGAGGCGCTCGCCGGGCTGACCGCCCGCCACGACACCGAGACGAAGCAGCGTCTCGACGCGCACGCGGAACAGGTGCGCACACTCACCGCCGAGCGCGACGCCGCGATCGCCAACGAGGAGGGCTCCCGGCTCCTCGCCGGCCGCGGTCTGCGCTGGGAGCTCGCATCCCGTGAGGTGCTCGTCGACGCCTGTGAGGCGGCCGGGCTGGATGCGATCGTCGCGACCAACATTGTGTTCTCGCCGCGTGACGAAGGATCTCTCGCCCCGTACTGCGCGCAGCTCGACCATCTTGTGATCACCGAGAAGGCCGTCGTACTGGTCGACAGCAAGAACTGGAAGGGCCTCATTCTCGACGGCAAGAAGCCCTCGTCGCTCGCGGGAGCGCTCGGGGTGCTGTTCGACGAGAACGCGCTGCCGACGTCATTCGCAATCTCGGTGACGCCGGACGGCGCCGAGCGTCTCGACGTGCGCACCCACCTCGGCTCCGATTCCCCCGCCTCGCAGGTTCGGCGTCAGGCGCGTCGTTTTCATCAGCACCTGCTTGCACAACACGGCTCCGCGCCCTACGTGCAGACCTGCGTGTTCTACTCGCACCCCGACGCGCGTCTGTGGACGAGCGGTCTCGACGAGACCGCGCACGCGCAGCCGACGCGCATCACTTCGGTCCGGACGATCCAGAAGGCGCTCCTCGACGCGCAGACCGGCGGCCCCGCCGGCCCCGCCGGCCCTTCGTCGCACCAGCTCACGCAACTCGTCGCGACGGTGCGCGAGCTCGGCGCCGACCTGCACGGCACCGGACGCTTCGCCTCGGAGTTCCGCAGCTCGGTGCCTCTGACCTTCCGGATGCCGGCGCGCGGCGCTCTCTCGCCTGCTGCTGCGGATGGACCGCGGATCCGGGAGTCGCGAGGCGCCCGGACCTGAGTCGCCGAGTTTCCACCATCCGACCGGTGGCCGCGCTCAGCAGCCGGGGGCGCGAGGCCGCTCCATGCACGTGCCTTCGACGAGCGCGGTGTAGGCCTTGACGACGCGGATCTGCTGACTCGCTGGAGGACCCGTCAGCCTGCCGTTGATCGGGATCCAGCCGGCTCCGAGGTCGATGTCTGCGGAGTAGGTGACCGTAGCCGTCACCGTGAAGATGCCGGGCTTCCTGTAGACGTGGCTCGTGTCGGTGGGGGTGAACTGCGGTTGACCACTCGCGTCCCAGGCGGCGCCAGGTGTGGTGCTCGTGCGCCGTGCACCGTCGCCGTAATCGAACGCATAACTGACCGGCGTGAATCGGATGGTCAGCGCCCGTCCGAGGACCGAACCGGGAATCGTCTCGGTTGCGGCGCTGCTGACGAAGTTCGCAGGAAGGCCGACGACGGCGACGTTGTCCGGCTCGCCGACCACGGTCGCCGTGGCCGGGACGAAACGAGCGAGATCGGACATCGTGACACTCCCGCCGGGCGTCGCCGGAGAGGGTTGGCCGACGGGCACACCCACGGGCGTGAGCGAGCGGCAGAAGGCGCTGGGTGGCCCCGGCGTCGCCAGGCAGATCTCCTGCGGAGTCGGGGCGCCGCCTCCGGATGCTCCTGGATCGCTGGAACCGCCGTTCGGACCGTTGCCTCCTTCACCTTCGGTCTGGCTATCCGTGATGGTGATGCCGCCTTGATCGGGACAACCGATTACCAACCCAACCTGCCCGCAGCCCATTGGGTGCACACCCGCCACTGCCCCCGAGGGATCGCCGTTGCCCGCGGCGGCAATAGCGAATACGACCAATCCGATCACCACCGACCGAGTTGTCAACATTTCATGTCCAAGCTCTTCGATTCCACGATCACCAGGCCATCCCCAGAGCGCGTGAACTTGACCTCGAGAAGGCCCACTTCCTGCCGGGCACTGGGCGTCACATCAGCTCCCGATGAATCGACGACTCTCGCATCCTTCACATCGAGACAGACTCTTGCCGATACTCGCGATGTCGCGCGCTCGAAACTCGTCCCAGTGAAGGAAATGACTCGGATCGAACCCACAACAACCAGCTTCTTCGTCTCAAGTTGGCGCTGAACCGTGATTTCGTCCTCGAGAGCCGCTCCAGCAAGGTATTGCTGTGGATCTGCATCGGCCTTCCCGTCACGACGTTCATTGCTTGCGTCTGTGTAGTCCCGGTACACCTGCTCCGCCGCTGTGAACGCCTCTGCCTCGCTTGCGAAAAGCGGTGTCGGCGTGGGCTGCGGGGCGGGGTCGGGGGTACAGCCGGCCAGGCCGATCGCGGCGCTGATGAGTACCGCTGCGACGCCCGCGCGTAGCGTCCCAGCCAAAGGGCCTGCGCGTCCGGCCGAGGTTGCGAGAGCTGTGCTCCGAGGTTTCATGCCCACAAGGTAGCCGGATCCGTCGCACGACCTCGGAAGTTATCCACAGGCCGTCATTGCGGAACGGCGTCGCGTTTCGTCCCGCTTCGCTCGCTCAACGACCCCGAAGCTCACCCTCTCAAGCGCCCCCGAAACTCACCCGCTCGAACGACCCCGAAGCTCACCCGTTCGACGACCCGGGGAAAGCGATGCGTTCGACAGCCCCGGGGAAGGCGATGCGCTCAACGTCCGGGGGAAGGCGGTGCGCTCAATGTCCCGGGGTCGGCGCCGCGATTCCTCGCATCACGAGGTCGACGAGCGCATCGACGCGGTCTTCCGTGAGGGGGCGTCCGAGCAGCGCCGCGTACGACGTCGCCGCGACGAACTGGTCGGCGACGACCGCCGCGTCCACGTCCGCGCGCACCGCACCGTCCTCCTGCCCGTGCGCCACGCGGGCGACGATCCACGACACGATCGGATCCGCGAACCGGTGGTTCAAGGCCTCGCCGAGCTGCGGATCCGTGGCGGTCACCGCGATGAGCGCCCGCGCGAGCTCCACGTTCTCGGCGCGGGCGAGATGCTCCGCCGCCGTGGCGAACCATGCGCGAAGGTCGGCGCCGAGGTCGTCCGAGAACGGCAGCATCGCGTCGGCCCCCGGCAGCGCTCCCTCGAGCAGCGCCTCACCCAGGATCGCGGCCTTCGACGGCCACCACCGGTAGATCGTCTGCTTCGAGACCCCGGCCTCCGCGGCCAGGCCCTCGATGGTCACCGCGTCATAGCCGTCTGCGGCGAGCGCGCGACGCATCGCCGCCAGGACGGACTGGCGGGCGTTCTCGCTGCGGGGACGGGGCACCCTCCGAGGGTAGCGAGGTGTACGCTCAGGAATAAGTGGACGCACCGTTGCGAAACCCGATCGCACCCTGGATCCGGATCCACGGCGAACGAAGGAGACACCCATGGCCCTGACCGCGAATTCCTCCATCGGCGACTGGCTGGCCGACCCGACCGGCGGCGAGCTGATCCGCGGGCTGCTCGCACAGTCCGGTGCGAGCGCCGACTCGCTCGCCCCCGTGCTCGGCCTGCCCCTGCAGCAGCTCGTCGTGATGAGCCAGGGCGCGATGCCGCAGTCGGTCGTCGACGACCTCGTGCGCGCCGCGAACGGCGGCGAGATCCCCGAGGACACCGCCGCCACAGGCTGGACCGAGCAGGTCACCCCCGGCCGCTTCTCCGGGAAGACGGTGATCGTCACGGGTGCCGCATCGGGCATCGGCAAGGCCACGGCATCCCGCATCGCGCGCGAAGGCGGCCGCGTCGTCGCCTGCGACATCGCGGCCGAGAAGCTCGACGCCCTGGCCGCCGAGATCCCGGGCATCGTGACCGTGGCCGGCGACCTCACCCAGCAGGACGCGATCGATCGCGTCATCGCCGCGGCCGGCGACCGCATCGACGGCCTCGCCAACGTCGCGGGCATCAACGACGACTTCTCGCCCGCCGGCGAGACCCCCGACGCCGTCTGGGACCGCGTGATCGCGATCAACCTCACCGCGCCGTTCAAGCTCATGCGCGCGGTCCTGCCGCTCATGGAGGCGGCGGGACGCGGATCCATCCTCAACGTCTCGAGCGAGGCCGGCCTGCGCGGCAACGCGTCGGGCAACGCCTACACGGCCAGCAAGCACGGCATCATCGGCGTCACGAAGTCGGCGGCGTTCATGTACGGGCCCAAGGGGATCCGCGTGAACTCGGTCGCCCCCGGCGGCGTCGCGACCGGGATCCCGATGCCGCCCCACATGTCCGAGTACGGATCCGGCCGGCTCGCACCGTTCCAGCAGGCGATCCCCACGGTGGCGACGGCCGAGCACCTCGCCGCGTCGATCACGTTCCTGCTCTCGGACGACGCCGTGAACATCAACGGCGCGATCCTCGCCTCCGACGGCGGCTGGTCGGTGCAATAAGGCAGATCTGCCGGGATCAGCCCTGGCAGAGTCCGGTGTCACGATCAGCACATCGCGTGACGATCAGCACATGTTCTGGCCTGATCCCTGTGCTGATCGTCGCATCGTGTGCTGATCGCGACACCGCCCACCGCCCGCGGCGAAGCGCCGCGGCGGCTGACGAGCGCTGGACCCGCCCGAGGATCCGCGCTCGTGCGCCAGGCTCAGCTGCCGAGACCGTCGTCGAACACCTGCAGCGCCGACGTGTCGTTCGTCGCGTCGGTGCGCGCCAGGCGCTTGCCGCGGAAGAATTCGGGCGACACCTTCGCCTGCACGAACATGAGGATCACGCCGAGCCCGAGCACGGTCACGCCGATGATGCCGACCAACCCCACCCCGCCGATGTTGCTGCCGGATCCCGCCTCCGGATCCATGGCGTCGATCGTCGTCTTCACGAAGACGATGAGCAGCAGGATCCCGCCGATGCCGGGCAGCACGATCTTCATGAGGATCGACCCGAAGCCCTCGCGGAACGCCGACTTGCGGAAGTACCAGGGGCTCGCGAGCGCGGTGACGCCGTAGTAGAAGCAGACCATCATGCCGAGCGCAGTGATCGTGTCCCACAGGACGTCCTCGCTGATGAAGCGCATCACGGCGTAGAACACCGAGGCGACGATCGACGAGAGCAGCAGCGCCACGTGCGGCGACTTGTACTTCGGGTGCACCTTCTTCAGCGACGGCGGCAGCGCCCCGTAGTGCGACATCGCGAGCAGGGTGCGCGCGGGCGAGATGGCCGTCGAGTTGATCGACGCCATCGCGCTGACGAGGATCGCGAGCGAGAGCAGGATCGCCGCCGGTCCCATGACCGGGTGGGCGAGCGCGGCGAAGACGTTCTCGATGATGTCGGGGTTGCCGAGGCCGGTCGGGCCGTCGCCGAGGCCCGCGAAGGCGACCGTCGCAGTCGCGGTGCCGACGTAGAGGACCACGAGGATCGCGACGAGGATCATCGCCGCCTTGCTCTCGGTCGAGAGGCGTCCCTTCGAGGGCTTGGTCTCCTCACCCATGGTGAGCACCGTGTCCCAGCCCCAGTAGACGAAGATCGACACCGCGATGCCGGCGGCGAAGGCGCTGAAGCTCGACACCTCGAACGGGTTGAACCAGCTCAGCTCCGGAAGCTTCGCCTCCTTGTTGGCCGGGTCGGCGGCGCCCACGAACATCGCGACGACGAACCACACCATGACCGCCATCTGGAAGATCACGGTGATGTACTGGAACACCTTGGTCGAGGTCATGCCCCGGTACGAGATGAGCGTCGCGAGCGCCATGAACGCGAGGCACACGGCGATGTTGATGAACTTGTTCGCCGCGAGATCCGCGATCGACGGATCCCCGACGAGGATGCTGATCGACTGGAACAGGAACTCCACGGCGATGCCCGCGAGGTTCGAGAGCACGAGCACGGTCGCGGCGATGAGGCCCCAGCCGGCCATCCACCCGATCCACGGCCCGAACGCCCGGGTCGCCCAGGTGAACGACGTGCCGGAGTCGGGCATCGCCGAGTTCAGGGCACGGTAGCCGAGCGCCACGAGCAGCATGGGGATGAAGCCCATGAGGAAGATCGCGGGGGTCTGATACCCCACTTCGCTCGCCGCCGGTCCGACGGCGGCGGTCAGCGTGTACGCCGGCGCACAGGTCGAGATCCCGATCACGAGTGCACCGAGCACGCCGACCGTGCCGGTCGGCAGGCCCTTCTTGCTGATGCCGGTCACCGAATCGAGCGTCCGCGTCGCCGGATCCGGCGCTCCCTGGTCATACTTCACACTCATGCGAGTCCTGCTTCCTGCGCTCCGTCGCGCACCCCAAGTCGGCACGATGCACTGACGGTGCCGCCCCCCGATTCTATGCTTCGGCTGAATCCGGCGTCACGGGGTGCGGGATCCCGTCGCCTCCTTCGGGGTCACGATCTGCACAGCGCGCGACGATCTGCACAGGTTTCGACCGGATCCCGTGTGCTGATCGTCACGACCTGTACTGATCGTCACGCCCCCGCCGGAACCAGAACCCGGGCGCCCGTCGCACCCGCACGCATCGGCTCGACCGGGGCCCGAACCCCGGCGGATCCGGATCCCCCGCCGCCGGTAGACTGGACCCTGCCCCGCCTCCCCTCGCTCCAGGAGCCCGCGTGACCACCCCGAACACCCCCACCACCCACGTCCCCGACTCCGTCGCCAACGCCGCGGCGACGCCGGAGAAGGAGCAGCCGTACGCGGCGCTCGGCCTCAAGGACGACGAGTACGCGCGGATCCGGGAGATCCTGGGCCGCCGCCCCACGAGCGGCGAGCTGGCGATGTACTCCGTGATGTGGAGCGAGCACTGCTCCTACAAGTCGAGCAAGAACTACCTGCGCCGGTTCGGGCAGAAGGTCTCCGACGAGATGAAGAAGCGCCTCATGGTCGGCATGGGGCAGAACGCGGGCGTCATCGACGTCGGCGAGGGCTGGGCCGTCACGTTCAAGGCAGAGTCGCACAACCACCCCTCCTTCATCGAGCCGTTCCAGGGCGCCGCGACCGGCGTCGGCGGCATCGTGCGCGACATCATCTCGATGGGCGCCCGCCCGGTCGCCGTGATGGACGCGCTGCGCTTCGGCGCGATCGACGACCCCGACACGGCCCGCGTCGTGCACGGCGTCACCGCCGGCATCAGCTTCTACGGCAACTGCCTCGGCCTGCCGAACATCGGCGGCGAGACCGTGTTCGACGCGGTCTATCAGGCGAACCCGCTCGTGAACGCGCTCGCGGTGGGCGTGCTGCGCCACGAGGACCTCAAGCTCGCGAACGCCACCGGCGTCGGCAACAAGGTCGTGCTCTTCGGCGCCCGCACCGGCGGCGACGGCATCGGCGGGGCATCGATCCTCGCCTCCGACTCCTTCGATTCGACCGGCCCGACCAAGCGCCCGGCCGTGCAGGTCGGCGACCCGTTCGCCGAGAAGGTGCTCATCGAGTGCTGCCTCGAGCTCTACCGCGAAGAGCTCGTCGAGGCGATCCAGGACCTCGGCGCCGCGGGCATCTCCTGCGCCACCTCCGAACTGGCCGCGAACGGCAACTCCGGCATGCACGTGTCTCTCGACAACGTGCTGCTGCGCGACCCCACCCTGACCGCTGAGGAGATCCTCATGTCGGAGTCGCAGGAGCGCATGATGGCGATCGTCGCCCCGGAGAAGCTCGACGCGTTCCTCGCCGTCGTGAACAAGTGGGACGTCGAGACCTCGGTCCTCGGCGAGGTCACCGGCGACGGCCGCCTCATCATCGACTGGCAGGGCGAGCGCATCGTCGACGTGGATCCCTCCACGGTCGCCGTGGACGGCCCCGTCTACGACCGCCCCGTCGCCTACCCGAGCTGGATCGACGCGCTGCAGGCCGATGCGGCCGAGCTGCTCCCCCGCGACAACGACCCGGAGGCGCTGAAGCAGCAGTTCCTGGCGCTGCTGGAGAGCCCGAACCTCGCCGACACCCGCTGGATCACCAACCAGTACGACTATTACGTGCTCGGCAACACCGCCCTCGCCTTCCCCGACGACGCCGGCATGATCCGCGTCGACGAGGAGTCGGGCCTCGGCTTCTCGATCTCGACCGACGCGAACGGCCGCTACAGTCAGCTCGACCCCTACGCGGGTGCGCAGCTGGCGCTGGCCGAGGCCTACCGCAACGTCGCCGTCACCGGCGCCGAGCCGACCGCCATCACCGACTGCCTGAACTTCGGATCCCCGGAGAACCCCGAGGTCATGTGGCAGTTCGGCCAGACCGTCGACGGCCTCGCCGACGGCTGCTTCGAGCTCGGCACGCCGGTCACGGGCGGCAACGTCTCGTTCTACAACCAGACCGGCGACGTGCCCATCCACCCGACCCCGCTCGTCGGCGTGCTCGGCATCATCGACGACGTCTCCCGCCGGATCCCGTCCGGCTGGCAGGACGAGGGCCAGAACATCTACCTGCTTGGCACCACCTCGACCGAGCTCTCCGGATCCGCCTGGGCCGACGTCATCCACGGCCACCTCGGTGGCCTGCCGCCCAAGGTCGACCTCGCCGGCGAGAAGCGCCTGGCGGGCCTGATCGGCGCGGCGCGCGACGAGTGGCTGATCTCCTCGGCCCACGACCTGAGCGAGGGCGGCCTCGGCCAGGCCCTCGCCGAGGGCGTCATGCGCTTCGGCGTCGGCGCCCGCGTGTGGCTGACGGAGCTCATGGAGCGCGACGGCGTGGACGCGGCGACCGCGCTCTTCTCCGAGTCGGCCGGCCGCGTGATCGTGACCGTGCCGCGCGAGGACGACGTGAAGTTCCAGGGTCTGTGCGAGGGCCGGGGCTACCCGGTGCTGCGCATCGGCGTGACGGACAGCGCCCCGCAGCTCGAGGTGCAGGACGTCTTCACGATCTCCGTCGACGAGCTGCGCGCCACGGCGCAGGCGACCCTGCCGGCCGCGTTCGGTCCGACCGTCACGGAGCCGGTCGGCGCCTGACGGCCCGCGAGGACGCTCATGAACAGCACTCCCGAGGAGACCGAGGACCTCTCGATCTACAGCGCACGGCGGCAGCGCCGGATCCGCATCACGGCCTGGGTCGTGATCGTCGCCCTCATCCTGGTCGGCGGCGGATCCACCGTGCTCACGGTGCTGCTGGGCTGAGCCCGTCGGCGCCGCTCACCGGGCACCGCGCCTCGGGCGCCGCTCACCGGGCACCGCGCCTCGCGCGCCGTTCTGCAGGGAGGCTCGGCCGTTCTGCAGGGAGGCCTCGCCCTTCGACCGGGCGTCCGAGCCGGAAACAGGGGGGCCGCGGGCGGATCCGGTCCGCTCCCGGCAGACCCCACCCTGCAGAACAGCACCGGGTCCCTGCAGAACGTCCTCCCCGCGCCGGAGACGAGGGCGGCATCGCAGGCCGAGGGCCGAGGTCGCGCCGGCGCCGAGGGCCGCACCCGCCCGCACGGGGTAGGTTCGAGATCATGCGACCCGACCGAGCGGTGACCCTGCAGGACATCGCCGACCGGCTCGGCGTGTCCCGCTCGACCGCGTCGTTCGCGATCACCGGGCGCGGGCGCGTGTCGGAGGAGACGCGCCGCCGCGTGCACGAGGTCGCCCAGGAGCTCGGCTACCGGCCCAACACAGTCGCCCGTCATCTCAAGGGATCGCGGACCGGCATGCTCGCCCTGCGCCTGCCCCCGGACAGCACCACGATGTCGTACTACATGGAGGCGACCTTCGGGATCGTCGAGGAGGCGAACCGCGCCGGCATGACGGTCGTCATGCTGCCCACCGAGCAGAGCGCCGACCGCGCCGACCAGCTCGTCGCCGATGCGGTGATCCTGCTCGACCCGGATCTCAACGACCCCGGCGTGCACGCGCTGCTCGCCGGGCGCCTTCCGGTGGTCACCGGCGAGCCGACCCCGGACGGCCTCCCGGAGCCCCGCGCCTGGGTCACCAGCGAGCACGCGCCCGCGGTGCGCGCGCTCATGGACCACCTCCTCGAACGCGGCATGCGCCGGCCCGCGATGCTCTTCCCCGAGCTGCGCGGCTACTGGGCCCTCACCGTACGCGACGCCTTCGAGGACTGGTGCGCCGACCACGGCATCCGCCCCCGCATCACCGAGCTGGAGCACCCCGCCCCGCCGGAGGTCATCCACGCGGCCGTCTCCGAGCTCGTCGCGACGGACGACGAGGATCCGGTCGATGCGATCGTGACGGTCTCCGACGGCACCGTGCTCAGCGTCGTCACCAGCGCCCAGCAGCTCGGCCGGACGGTGGGCGAGGACCTGCTCGTCGCCGCCCTGGTCGACACCGAGGTGCTCTCCCTCACCAGGCCCTCCATCACCGCGATCGACCTGCACCCGCGCGAATTCGGGCGGCGCTGCACCCTCGCCGCCCTCGCCGTGCTCGACTCCGAGGGCGCCGCCGAGACCGCACCGCGGCACGACGTCGTGCCGATCACCGTGCACTACCGCGACTCCACCCGCGGGCACGCCTGACGACCCCCGAGGCATCAGCCGGACCTGATTCCCGAAGATCCTCTTGTTTTGCTTTATCGATATTGCTACTCTTCAAGCACCTTGACCCTCTGACCCTGGCGGCCGACGGCGATGTCGCGTCCGCTCTTCAGGAGCCCTCATGTCAACGTCCGACGAATCCCTGGCCTCACCGACCGAACTCACCGCGCAGGTCACGGAGGGCCGCTTCAAGCGCGTGCTCGGCGTGCCGTCGCTCGTGCTGTTCGGCCTCGTCTACATGGTGCCGCTGACGGCGTTCACGACCTACGGCATCGTCACCCAGCTCACCGGCGGGCGGGTCGCGGCGACCTACATCATCACGCTCGTCGCGATGGTGTTCACGGCGCGGTCCTACGCGCGGATGTCGGTCGCATACCCGTACTCGGGATCCGCCTACGTCTACACGCAGCAGTCGTTCGGCGGTGCCATCGGCTTCCTCGCCGGCTGGGCTCTGCTGCTCGACTACCTGTTCCTGCCGATGATCAACTACCTCATCATCGGCCTGTACATGGGCAGCAGCTTCCCGGGCGTCCCGACCTGGGTCTGGATCGTCGCGGCCATCGCCGTCGTCACCGTGCTCAACGTCGTCGGCATCGTCTCGGTCGCCCGCGCGAACTTCGTCATCATCGCCGTGCAGACCGTGTTCATCGTCGCGTTCATCGCCCTCTCCCTCGGTGCGGCGGCGGGGCACGGCGTCGACCCGCTCGTCCCGTTCACCGGAGACGGCACGGTCGCCGGCTTCCTCCCCCTGTTCCAGGGCGCGGCGATCCTGTGCCTGTCGTTCCTCGGCTTCGACTCCGTCTCGACCCTCGCGGAGGAGGCGAAGGACTCCCGCCGCACCGTTCCCCGCGCGATCATGATCGTCACGGTCGTCGCCGGCCTGCTGTTCATCCTGCTCACCTACGTCGCCCAGATCGCCTACCCGTCGAACCGGTTCACCTCCGCGGACACCGCGAGCATCGAGGTCGTCGCGTCCCTCGGCCAGCAGTGGCTGTCCACCCTGTTCATCGCGGGCTTCATCGCGGGCAGCATCGGATCCGCCCTCACCTCGCAGGCATCCGTGGCGCGGATCCTGTTCGCGATGGGACGCGACGGCGTGCTGCCCCGCGCCGTGTTCGGCCGCCTGAACAAGCGCTTCGGCACCCCGGTGATCCCGATCCTCATCGTCTCGGTCGTCTCCCTCTACGCGCTCTTCGCCGATCTGCTCACCGTGTCGAACATGATCAGCTTCGGGGCCCTCATCGCGTTCTCCTGCGTGAACCTGGCGACGATCAAGCACTACTTCATCGACCGCGGCGAGCGCCGCGGATGGCAGGCCGTGCGCAACCTGGTGCTGCCCGGCATCGGGTTCGCGCTCACGGTCTGGCTGTGGACGAACCTCTCCGGCATGACCTTCGTCGTCGGCCTCTCCTGGCTCGCGATCGGGTTCGTGCTGCTGCTCGTCGTCACCCGGTTCTTCCGCCGCCCCACCCCGACCCTCGACCTGAAGGAGTGACGGTGATCGACACGATCGTCATCGGAGCGCGGGTGCGCTCGCTCGACCCCGGGACCGCCGAAGGAGCCGACGCCGTCGCGATCGCGGACGGACGGATCGCCGCCGTCGGGCCCCGATCCGAGATCCTTGCCCTCGCCGGATCCGGGACCGAGCTCATCACCCACGCGAGCGCGACGATCGTCCCCGGCCTCGTCGACGCGCACAGCCACCCGATCTACAGCCTCGGGATCGTCCGCGGACTGGCGCTGACCGGCGTGCACACCTATGCCGAGCTCGTCGCCGCCCTCAAACGAGGTCGCGAAGAGCAGGCCGGGCAGGAGTGGTTCCTCGCCTGGGGGCTGGATCCGAGCGCGTTCGAGGGACGCCCGATCGGCAACGCCGCGCTGCACGAGGTGCTCGGCGCCGACCGCCCGGCCTACATCAAGATGTTCGACGCGCATTCCGGCATCGCCTCGGCGTCGGCCCTGGCCCGCGCGGGGATCGACGCTCCGGTGACGCATCCCGACGGATCGGGCGCGGCGGGGGATGAGCACGGCGTCCTCACCGGCCATCTGATCGAGTTCCCGACGATGGAGATCGTGGAGGGGGCGCTCCCCGCCCTGGGATTCGAGGACCGGGTCGCCCAGCTGCGCGGCCTGCTCACCGACATGGCGGCCGTGGGCATCACCGCCGCGCACGTCATGGACCTGCAGGACGACGACGGGCTCGATCTGCTCGCCGCGATCGAGGCCTCGGGCGACCTGCCGGTGCGCCTGCGGATCTCGCCCTGGGTGACGCCCGAGACGACGGATGCCGAGGTCGACGCGCTCATCGCCCTGCAGGGCCGCGGCGGCCGTCGCTACCGGATCGAGGGCGTGAAGTTCTTCATCGACGGCACGGTCGAGGGCGGCACCGCCTGGCTGGCATCCCCCGACGCCGAGGGCGAGGGGCTGGCGTCCGCCTGGGCGCCCGCCGAGGCCTACGCCGCACGGGTGCGGCAGTTCGACCATGCCGGCGTTCCGACGGCGACCCATGCGATCGGGGAGCAGGGGATCCGGTTCGTCGCGGAGACGCTCGCCGCGCTGCCGCCCGGCGGCGTCCCCCACCGCATCGAGCACATCGAGTCGGTCGAGGACGACGTCATCGCGCTCATCGGCACGAGCGGCATCGTGGCGAGCATGCAGCCCACGCACTGCACGCACCATGTGCGCGGCGACGGCTCGGACGACTGGTCGCGGCGCCTCGGTCCGGAGCGGGCCGCGCGCGCCTGGCTGACCGCCGACGTGCGCCGCAGCGGGGCCGTCCTCGCCCTGGGATCCGACTGGCCGGTCGCCGCCTTCGATCCGTGGGAGATCATGGCGGACGCGCAGGGGCGCCGCTCCGTGGCGACTCCGGGATCCGCGCCCGTGCGGGCGGATCAGGCGCTCAGCGCCGCCGAGGCCCTGGAGGGGTACACGACGCACGCGCATCGCGCCGCCGGATCCGACGGCGGCCGGCTCGTCCCGGGCGCTCCCGCGGACCTCGTCGTCGTCGACCGCGACCCGCTGACCGTCTCCCCGGAGGAGCTGCTCGAGGCGCGCGTGCTGCTCACCCTCGTCGACGGGCGGCCGACCGGCGGACACTGACCGGCGGACGCCGCGCGCCTAGGCTGACGCCATGACCGCCGACACCCGCGCCCTGCTGCAGCGGCTCCATGCCGAGGCCGTGGCGCAGGTCGGCGCGGCCGATGCCGCGCTTCAGGCGCTCCTGCACGACCGGGAGGGATCCCATGACGACGACGAGCACGACCCCGAAGGCGTGACGCTGTCGTCCGAGTGGTCCCGTCTCTCCGGCCTCGCCGACGCCGCGACGGCCAAGCTTCGACAGGTCGACGACGCGCTCGTCCGCCTGGACGCCGGCGACTACGGCGTCTGCCTGTCGTGCGGCAGGCCGATCCCCGCGGCCCGGCTCGAGGTGCGTCCCTTCGCGGAGCACTGCGTCTCGTGCGCCGAGAGGCTCGGACGCTGACCCGCCCCCGCGTCCGGATCCCGCCCGGATCCTGTCCGGATCCCGCTTTGCGGAGTTCTCCGAACTTTTTTGTGACGAATCCGTCCCGGCCACCGTCAATGAGGTGACGTCGCAGAAGGCGGCACGACCGAAGGGGAAGAGCACATGGCGAACGACATCACCACCGGCAAGCAGACCGCGCAGACCGCCACGGGACAGACCGTCGCCGGGCAGACCGGCAAGACCACGATCGAGGACGCGGTCGTCGCGAAGATCGCCGGCATCGCGGCCCGTGAGGTCCCCGGCGTGCACGCGCTCGGCGGCGGGGCCGCCCGGGTGGTGGGCGCCATCCGTGACGCGCTGAACTCCACCGATCTCGCCCAGGGCATCGGCGTGGAGGTCGGCGAGCGCCAGGTCGCCGTCGACGTCACGCTCGTCGCCGAGTACCCGGTCTCCCTGCAGGACCTGGCGTCCTCGGTCCGCACGGCTGTCTACACCGCGATGCAGGAGCTCGTGGGCCTGGAGGTCACCGAGGTCAACGTCACCGTGAACGACGTGCACATCCCGTCCGACGACGAGGACGACGAGGCTCAGGAGGCGCGAGTCCGGTGAACGCGAGCATCATCGGCGCCGCCGTGGGGGCGGTGCTGGCGCTGACCTGGGTCGCCTTCGGCTTCTGGGCCTTCCTGTTCGTCGGTCTCGCGATGTTCGCGGGCGTCGGGATCGCCCGGCTCGTCCGCGGCGACATCGACCTGCACGGACTGGTCCAGGCGCTGCGCGGGCGACGCACCTCGTCATGAGCGCGGGGGCGGCGTCCGCGCCGGCACCGGTCCAGCGCGGACGCACGATCCTCACCGCCCGTGCGCTGCACCGCCTCGGGGTGGGCATCGTCGCGGACGCGTCCGGTGCGGATCCCCGCGAGATCGCGCTGCGCTGGACCGATGCGAACGGAGGGCTGCACGCCGCCGTGACGCTGCCGCTGGCGGTGCGCGACGAGCGAGGGCGCACGCTCGAGGAGCGGGGGGCCGAGCTGCGGTCCTCCCTGGTGGGCGGCATGCGGGAACGGGCGGGGCGACGGGTGGACGGAGTGGATCTGCGATTCTCCGGCGTGCGCCGCGAGAAGACGAGGAGAGTGCGATGAACGAGCGGGAGAGGACCGTGGGCCGGCGCCTGCTGCGCCGTGAGCTCCGTGCCGCGCGTACGACCCCCGCGGTCGTCGTCGCCGTGGTGCTGCTGGCGGCCGCCGCCGCGCTGGCCGTCCTGGCCGTGTGGGCCGGGGTCGACGTGACGGCCGCATCGACGATCGGCACCGGCGCCGCGGGTGTGCGGACGGCCTGGGCCGAGCCGTCGTGGCGCGCAGCGATCGCTGCGGGGGCGGCGGTCGTGGGCCTCGTGCTCGTGGTCCTCGCCCTCGCGCCCGGGCATCGCCGCCGGCACGGACGCGTGGCGGAACGGGTGGAGCTCGTCGTCGACGACGGCCTGCTGGCCGACGCCGCGGCCCACGCCGTCGCCGAGCGCTGTGCGCTTCCGGCGTCCCAGGTGTCGGCGACCGTGACCGCGCGCCGGGTGCTCGTGCGCATCCGCCCCGTGAGCGGCGTGCCCGTCGACCGGACGGGTGCGGCCGACGCCGCGGGGCGCGCACTGGGCCGACTGGGCTTCACGGCCCGGCCGGACGTGACGGTCGCGGCAGAGGGGATCGTCGCATGATCTCCTCGACCAGGATCCTGAACCGCGCGCTGCTGCTGCTGGTCGGCCTGGCCGCGCTCGTCGGCGCCGTGCTCGCGGCCCGCCCGCTCCTGCCGGCCGCGCTCGTCACCCCGTGGTGGCAGCCCGCACTGCACCTGATGGACGACGCGGCGGAGGCCGTGGGGTCGTGGCGGATCGCCCTGCCCGGCGGATCCCTGAACGGGACGCAGATCGCGGTCGTGGGCCTCGGCCTCCTCCTCGTGGTCGCGCTGCTCGCGTTCCTCGGGACGCGTCGCCGTCGCCGCGCCCGCACGGTGCTGCGGTTCGCGGACGACGCGGGCAGCACAGCCGTCGACGAGACGATCGCGGACGCGGTGCTCACGGATCCGCTCCGCCGGCGCGCCGACGTGCTCTCCACGCGCACGCGGGCGTACCGCGTCGCGGGAGCGACGGCCCTGCGGGTCTCGGTCGTCCCGCGCTCCGGTGCGGACCTGACCGCGCTGCTGACGGAGGCGCAGAGCGCAGTGGCCGAGTGGGACGCACTGAGCGGCGCGCGGGCGCCGATCGTCGTGCACCTCGCGGACCGGGGCGGTTTCGATCGGCTCCGCTCCTCCGTCCGAGCACGATGAGCACCCGCGCACAGAGACCATCCCGCACAGAGACATCACGACGACCGGCGCCGGACGCGCCGGGTTGAGGAAAGGAACGAGCATGAGTCTGAAGGACAAGGCCGAGGCGAAGGGCCAGCAGATCGCCGGCAAGGCGGAGGAGGCCCTGGGAGAGGCCGCCGGAAACGACGAGATCGCCGATCGCGGCCGTGAGCACCAGGCGGAGGGGCGCCTGAAGGAGGCGGTCGAGGACGTCAAGGAGACGGTCGCGGACGCCGCGGAGAAGGTCAAGGACGCGGCGCAGGACGTCGCGGACAAGGCGGGCCGGTTCTTCAAGAAGTGACCGGCGTCGCCCCGGCCGGAGCCGGCGAACCGAACGAAGAACCGGGGGTCCCTCGGCTTCCTCGTCGTCGGACGGCATCGGGACGGGTGACACGTCGACGCCGTTCCCGCCTCCGCGCGGGACGGCAGGCGATCATGGGGTCCGTGCTGCGGTGCGGCCCCCATGTTCGCGACAGGAACGACCGCCTCGAAGGGAGAGTGATCCATGACCGGCCATGAGGGGAGACCGGCCCTCGACGACGCGGACGACCGCACCATCGCGGGTCGCGCCTCCGACGGGGACGTGGAGGCCTTCGCCGTGCTCGTGCGGCGCTACACCCCGCTCCTGCGCGCCTATGCGCGCCGGATCCTCAGCGGGACCGCGAGCGTGGACGACATCGTCCAGGACAGCTTCATCACGGCATGGCAGCGCCTGCCGGAGCTGGACGACCCGGGACGGGTGCGCGGCTGGCTCATGCGGATCGTCAGCAGGAAGGCGATCGACGAGGTCCGCGCCACACGACCGCACCTGGACCTGGACGGCGTGGAGGGCCTCGAGCTGCCCTCCCGCCCCGGCGACGGCCCCGCGCAGCGCACCGAGCGGCGGGCCGAGCTGACCGCGCTCGCCGACGCGCTGCAGGAGCTGCCCGACGCCCAGCGCGAGTGCTGGGTGCTGCGCGAGATCGGCGGCTGCTCGTACGACGAGATCGCCGAGCAGCTGGAACAGCCGGTGAGCACGGTGCGCGGCCTGCTCGCCCGCGCACGCAAGCACATCATCGTGCGGATGGAGGAGTGGCGATGACCCGCGACGACAGCACAGGATCGCATCCCCTCGGCTTCGAGCCCGAGGATCTCGACGGCCACACCATGGACGAGCTGGCCGACTACCTCGACGCCGGCCGCCGGCCCGCCGACCCCTCGATCGACTCCTCGCCGGGGTGCCGGATCGCCCTCGACGCGCTCGAACGGCTGCGCCGCCTCGGCCCCGCGCTCCTCGACCGGGACACCGCGGCCGAGCCGCAGGCGGACGAGAGCTGGGTCGCCTCGATCATCGGCGGCATCGCCCGGGACGCCAGGGCGGGCCGCCGCATCCCCTTCCCGGTCTCCGAGCCGGAGGACGACCTCGGCATCACGGAGGGCGCCGTGCGCGGACTCGTGCGCTCGGCCGGCGACGCGATCCCCGGCGTCCTCATCGGCCGGTGCCGCCTCGACGGCGACGTGACCGTGCCCGGATCCCCGATCCGGATCGAGGCGGAGGTCAGCGTCCCTTACGGCCGGCCCCTCGCCCCCCTGGCCGAGCGCCTGCGCGCCGAGATCGGCGATCGGCTGCGCGGTCACACCGAGCTGAACATCACCGAGGTCGACATCATCGTGCACGATGTGAGAGACCTGCCGACGGGCGGAGGCGACGAGCGATGACCGAAGACGAAGCCGCCGAGCTGGCGGCGCGCATCGAGCGCGACCTGCTCGCCGAGCCCGGGGTGGCCGTGCTGTACCCCGCGTCCGGCGGCGTCCTGCTGCGCGAGGCGGCGGCGAAGCTCGTCGGCGCCGATGACACGGGCCCCCGCGTCGTGGTCCGCACGGGCGAGCCGGTGCAGGTCGACGTCTCCCTCGGCGTCGACCGCAGCCGCCCGGCCGGCGAGACCGCCCGTGCGGCGCAGCGCATCATCCGGAGCACCGCGTCCGCCGCCGTGCGGATCCGCGTCACGGTCGCCCACGTGGATGCCTCCCCCTCTGCCGGAGCTGACACCCCTCACCCGAGGTGACGATCAGCACAGGATGTCTCGATCGGCACACGAACCGCCGGTGCCGCCTGTGCTGATCGTCGCATCGTGTGCCGATCGCAACAGCGCGGGCGGCGTCGGGCACCGTGACGGACCACCAGAATGGATCCATGACCGCCGACGCCGACGTCCTCGCCCGCGCCCTCGCCGCCGACGCCCCGCTCACCTGGGTGCTGACCGGCGACTCCATCACGCACGGGCTCGTGCACACCCAGGGCGGGCGCACCTACGCCGAGCACCTGCACGAGGTCGTGCGCGGTGAGCTCGGCCGCGTGCACGACGCACTCATCGACACGGCGATCAGCGGCTGGCGGATCGTGCAGCTGCTCGACGACTTCGACCGCCGGGTCGCGACGTGGCGCCCGCAGGTCGTGACGGTCATGATCGGCACGAACGACTGCTCCGACGAG
Organism: Microbacterium sp. MMO-35; assembly: GCF_037147555.1. Taxonomy (NCBI): domain Bacteria; kingdom Bacillati; phylum Actinomycetota; class Actinomycetes; order Micrococcales; family Microbacteriaceae; genus Microbacterium; species Microbacterium sp. MMO-35. The sequence continues at coordinate 95,451 of NZ_JBBCVH010000005.1, read as the reverse complement.
GGCGTGTTCCCGGTCATCTCGCCCGCGGAGTTCGCCGCCTCGCTCACCGCGTTCGTACGCCGGGTGCGCACGCTCGGCGCGATCCCGGTGCTGCTGACGCCGCCCGCCGTCGACGTGCCGAACGCCCCCGAACGCGGCCGGATCGCGGAGTTCGCGCAGGCGACGCGCGACGTCGCCGCGGCCGAGGACACGATCCTCGTCGACGTGTTCGCCCGCTTCGCCGCCCTCGGCAACGGCGGCGTGCCGTGGGGGCTGATGAACGACCCGTTCCACCCCAACGCCACCGGCCACGCCGCCCTCGCCCTCGAGCTCGCCACCGTGCTCGGGCTGGATCCGGTCGACTCGCGCGTGCTGCCGAAGCTGCGCGCCGACGTCGCCGCGGGCCGGCTGAACCCCTAGGCCGCGTGCACCGTCGCGGACCGTCGACGGGAGTCGGATCTGACGAGACCGCTGAGACCCGGCGTCCGTCGATGACGGCGCGGATCCGAGCGGCATAGGCTGAGGGCATCATGGATCCTCTGCAGCAGGTCCTCCAGTGGCTCGGCCACTACTGGTGGATCATCTTCCCCGTCATGGGCATCGCCGGCGGAATCGCGCGACGGTGGGAGATCGGCGCGCGTCGCCGGCACGAGCGCCGCATGGAGACCCTGCGCCTCAAGGGCGAACTCAAGGCCGCACAGTTCGCCGCCCGGGGCGGCGTCGCCCCGCAGCTGTCGCCGCGCCGGGCCGCCGCACAGCAGGAGAACTCCGCGAAGGAGCTGCTGCAGCGGCTGTTCGCCGAGCACGACGAGATCACCGCGCGCTGGCTGGACTATGAGCTCGACGTCGCCAAGATGATCGCGTTCCCCGCGATGAGCGACGGTCGTCAGCCGCTGACGGCGGCGTTCCTGCGCGCAAAGAAGACCGCGGACGCCCTGCGCCCCTCGTCCGCGGACGCCAAGGTCACCGAACAGCAGGTCTCCGAGTACCTCGACGCGGTCGGCGCCTACGCGGTCGCCTTCGAGGTCGCGGAGAAGGACGCGCGGCGCCTGCGCGACTCCACCTTCACCGAGGACGAGCGCAAGCGTCTCGAACGCGCCCAGCACATGCTGAAGGTCGCCGTCGATCAGTCGGCGACCCCGGCCGAGCGCCAGACGGCCTACCGACGCGTTCGCGAGGAGCTCGACGGGCTCATCGACCTCTCCGACGCCGCGGTGGAGAACCTCGAGAAGAAGGTGGCCCTGCAGCTCGAACAGGGCCATGCCGCAGCCCCCGCCGCCTCGGCCGAGGGGACCGCGACGGATCCGGTCGCGCAGGAGGATCCCGCCCCGCTCCCGGAACCGCTGCCGGTGCGGGAGCCGCGCACGGATCCGCTCCGGCAGGCCGCCCCGCTGCCGCGCCAGGAGCCCTGAGCCGATGGCGGAGCAGGCCCCGCTGCGCGTCGGCCTCATCGGCGCCGGCGGGATCGCCGCCGCGCACCTCGATGCCTGGCAGGCGCTCGGCGCCGACTGCGTGATCTCGTCGCGCTCCCGGCCCGAGGCACTCGCGGCGCGGTTCGGCGTGGCGATCGCCGAGGACGCCGAGGCGCTCATCGACCGCGTCGACGTCGTGGGGATCCTGACCCCCACTCCCACGCACCTCGATCTGGCCCTGCGCGCGATCGCCCGCGGCCGCCACGTCGTGTGCGAGAAGCCGCTCGCGACGGGCGCCGCCACGGCCCGGACGATCGCCGATGCCGCGGCCGACGCCGGGGTGCGGCTGTTCCCCGCGCATGTGGTGCGCTACTTCGCGGCGTACCGGCGGATCCAGGAGCAGGTCGCCACCGGGACGATCGGAGCGCTGCGCTCGCTGCGGCTGAGCCGTGCCGGCGCGGGCCCGACCACGGCGTGGTTCTACGACGAGGGCGCGGGCGGAGGTCTCATCCGGGACCTGCTCATCCACGACATCGACCAGGCGCTGTGGCTCGCCGGCCCCGTGGCGTCCGTGGTCGCCCGGCAGGATCCGCCGAGCGTCGACGGCCGCCTGTCGGCCCCGGTGACGGCGTCCGTCGAGCTGCGCCATGGGACCGGGGTGACGACCCGGATCAACGGCGGCTGGCTGGGCGAGGGCGCGCCCGTCCGGACCACGATCGAGGCGACGGGGTCGGCCGGGGTGCTCGCGCACGACAGCGCCGCGGCGGAGGCGCCCGCTCGCGCCGATGCCTCCGGTGCGGACGGCGCCGACGCCGGGTACCTTCCGCCGCAGACGGAGGACCACCCCTACCGCGCCCAGATCGCCGACTTCGCGGAGGCGATCCGCACGGGGCGGCCCGCGCGGGTGACCCCGGCCGACGGCATCGCCGCAGTGGCCGTGGTGGACGCGGCCTACGCGTCGATCGCCGCGGGCGGCGCCGCCGTGCCCGTCCCGGCGTAGGGCGGGCCCGTCCCGGCATAGGCCGCGCCCGTCCCGGTGCAGGGCGCAGCGGCGGTCAGGGGATCAGGATCCGTACGGGGTCCGGTAGTCGAACCACCAGCCGCCGCGGAACGGATAGCAGGAGCGGTGCACCTTCGTCCACGACGAGTTGTAGGTCCGCTCCGCCGCCTTGCACTTCGCATAGGTGCCGTAGGGCCCCATCGAGGTGACGGAGTACGCGTTCGCCGGGATGACCGTCCCGAGCACCAGCGCGCCCGACAGCGCACCCGCGAGAACCAGCTTCCTGCCGAGTCCGAGCTTCTTCATGATCTCCTCCGATCGTCCGGGCGGACGCGTTCCACGTCCTGCGCCGAGCCTCCCGCATGGCGTCCGCGCCGCCAATGGGGAGAACTCCCCATCCTCATCGGCGGCACCGCGCGGTCCCGGATCCGGGCGCAGCGCGGGAGCGGATCCCGCGCTGCGCCCGTGCCGCGTGCGCTCAGGGCTGCGGGTAGTAGGCCTTGCTGCCGACGGGGCCGTCGATCGTGAAGGATCCGTTCTTGTAGATCACCTTCGTCACGCCGAGGTTCGGCACGCCGGCCGGCGGCATCGTCGGGGCGGCGCCCGTCGTGTCGCGCATGTCCGGGGCGCCCGCGAAGCACGAGATCGAGAGGCCGCTGGAGACGACGAACACGGTCTTGTCGTTCTTGTTCACGGCCTTGGTGGCGATCTCGGTGAGGGCGTCGGTCATGCGCGCGTCGACATCCGAGCAGTCCTCGGCCGGCAGACCCAGCTCCGGGGCGTCGGCGACGGCCTTGATCGCCGTCATCATCCCGTACAGGCCGTGCTGGGCGATCGCGATGCCCTGCATCGTCTGCCACCCGCCGTTCTGCCCGTTGGCGTCGGCCGGGGCGAGCGGGGCCGCGTCATGGTCGATCGTGTAGCCGAGGTGCTCGGTCGCGGCCGTCCACAGCTCCTTGTTCTCCTTGCCCTCGTACTTGCCGAAGTTCACCTCGCGCAGCCGGGCGTCCTGGGTCACGGTCAGCTTCGACTGCCCCGCGCCCTGCAGCGCATAGGTCGCGGTCTCGAAGTGCCGCTTCCCGTCGGCCGAGTAGGCGGCGGCGAACCGGCCGACGGCGGCGGCGAGGTTCTTCCCCACGGCGGCGGCGAGCGGACGCCCCTCGTCGAGCTTGCCGACCGGCGCCGTCGCGATCGGCTTCGTGCCGACGAGCAGCGGCGAGTCCGACCAGCCCTGCACCGTGTCGGTCTGGTTCAGGATGGTGCGGCCGTGCCGGGTCAGGTAGATCGTGACGACGCGGTCCGGCTTGCTGTTGCCGGCTCCGACGGCGGTCGACGGCTGCGCGGCCGCTGCCGAGACGGCCGTGAGAGTGGTCGCCGCGAGCAGCGCGGCGGTGACGGCCGCGGTGCGGATGATGCTCTTCTTCATTCTTCTTCTCCTTGAGGGTGGAGGATCCGGGCGCGACGGTGCACCCGGATCCCGTTCGGGGGTCTTGCGCGGATCGGCGGCTCAGAGGGCGAGCGGCGCGCTCACACGGATGTCACGGGATGAGGCTCCGACCCGGATCTCGGCGGTGCCGGCCGCCGGCGCCCAGCCGTGCGCGTCGACGTCGTAGTAAGAGACGGTCCTCCGGGGGATGCGCACGGTGACGCGCTCGGAGCCGCCGGCGTCCACCCGCACCTTCGCGAACCCGGCGAGCTGCTGCGGCGGCATCGGCACGGGGGCGACGACGTCGCCCGCATAGACCTGGACGACGACCGCTCCCGGGCGCCCGCCGGTGTTGCGCACGGTCACGGTCGCGGTGCCCGCCTCATCGCCGTCCGACGGCACGACGACGAGATCCTCGAACTCCCACGTCGTGTAGCCCAGGCCGTGCCCGAACGGGAAGGCGGGCTCCAGGTCGTGCGCATCGAACGCGCGATACCCGACGAGCACCCCCTCGTCGTAGTGCACCCGGCCGTCCACCCCCGGATAGGTGCGGGCGTCGCGGGCGGGCGTCTGCGAGAGGGCGACCGGAAGGGTCAGCGGCAGCCGTCCGCCGGGCTCCGCAGCACCGGTGAGCACCCGTGCGAGCGCATCGCCCTGCGCCTGCCCCGGATACCACGCCTGCAGCAGCGCGGCCGGGTCCGCTCCCCACCCCGTGACGTCGACGGGCGCACCGGTCATCAGCACGACGACGGTGCGCGGGTTCGCCGCGAGCACCGCGCGGATCAGGTCGTTCTGGCCGCACGGCAGCTGCATGCTCGGGCGGTCGTCGGCCTCCGCCTCATAGCTGCGCACGACGACCACGGCGACGTCGGCGGCGGCCGCGGCCTCGGCCGCGCGCGCCACGTCGGGCGAGAAGACCCCGGCCGGCGGCACCCAGCCGAGCCGCAGCTTCGCCCCGAGCAGGAACCCCTGGGAGGGGTGGTCGGCGGCATAGGACATCCGGATCCCGTAGGCGCGCCCGGCCTGCAGCCGCACGACGACCTCGTCGACCGAGACGTCGGGCTGCCCGCCGTCTCCGCCCCAGCCGTACGGGCGGGGCTCGTCCTCGGCGGGGCTCTCGGCGACGGCCTCCGCCGCCACGAGGTCGATCAGGGCGTCCGTGTCGGCGACGACCTCGGCGGATCCCGATGCCGCCACCACCCTGCCGTCGAGCTCGAACGTGTACGAGCCGAGCGTCGTGATGACGAAGCGGTAGGAGCCCGTGACCGGCACCGTCAGGGTTCCGGTGTAGCGCGCCGACATCTGCGCGTTCAGCTCCGTCGGGAGCTTCTCGTACCGGGCCGACGCGGCGTTGAAGCCGGGGAAGTTGTGGAAGCCGTGCATCAGCTCGACCTGGCCGTCGATCCGGGACACCAGCGGTTCGCCGTCGAACGAGGGGTTCGCCCAGTACTCGGCGTGCAGGCCGACCTCGCCCGAGGGCGCGCGGAAGAAGCTCGAGCCGATGGGGTCGGCCCCGGGCAGCAGCGCACCGGGGGTGACCGGATCACTGCCGTGCTCCACGACGATGTCGACCTCGTCGCCGAGCGCGCGACGGAGCCCGTCGAGGGGCGACACGCCACGGGTCGGGTTCACCTGGGAGCTGCCGCCGCCCTGCGCGCTCCAGGCGTCGACGTCGGGGCCGATCAGCGCGACCCGGCGCACGCCGCGAAGCGGCAGGATCCCGTCGTTGCGCAGCAGCACCATGCCGTCCTCGGCGATCGCCTGGGCGACGTCGTGGTGCTGATCGACGGCGAACTCGGCGACCCCCACGGGGTTCTCCGCCTGCCCCATCCCGATCAGGGGACGCAGGATGTTGCGCACCTTCTCGTCGACGACGGCCTCGCTCACGCGTCCGTCGTGCACCGCGGCCAGCAGCTGGCCGCCCCAGAAGCCCTCGTTCGGCTGCTCCTGGTCGAGTCCCGCGTTCGCCGCCTCCGCCGTGGAGTGGTTGGCGCCGTAGTCGCTCATGATCCAGCCCCGGAACCCGAAGTCGTCGCGCAGGATGTCGCGCAGAAGCTGCGGATGCTCGCACGCGTAGTCGCCGTTGAGGCGGTTGAACGAGCCCATCATCGAGGCGACCCCGCCCTCGCGGACGAGCGCCTCGAACGGCGGCAGATACAGCTCGTGCATGGTGCGCTCGTCGATCACCGCGTCGACGCTCGACCGGTGGTCCTCCTGGTTGTTGATCGCGTAGTGCTTGGCGCAGGCCTGCACGCCCTGGTCCTGGATGCCGCGCACAACGGCGACGCCGATCGCCGACTGCAGCAGTGGGTCCTCCCCGAACGACTCGAACGTGCGCCCTCCGACGGGCACCCGGGCGATGTCGACGGCCGGTCCCAGTGAGACGTTGTGGTCGGTCGCCCGGCATTCCACCCCGATGACCGTGCCGTAGGCGGACGCCTGCGCCGGATCCCAGGTGGCGGCGAGGGCGATCGGCGCCGGCAGCGACGTGGCCTTGCCCCCGTGCACGTCGCCCTTGTTGATCCGCACCCCGGCCGGTCCGTCCGCCATCTGGATGTCCGGGATCCCGAGCCGCTGCACTCCTTCGGCGAAGAAGCCGAAGTTCCAGTTCAGGTCGCCCGTGACGAACGCGACCTTCTCCTCGAGCGAGAGCTGCGCGAGGATCCCCTCGACGCGCTCGTCGGTGGCTGCGGAGTCCCAGTCGGCGCCGGACTTCTCAGACATGTCACCCTCCATCGGGCCTGGCGCATCGCCTCGTTGCGATGCGCGAATGGCACCGAGTCTGGCGTCAATACCTAAACGAGTCAAGTATTCGATCGCGATGAGTCGAACAATCCCTTAATTGCTTAGGTTTTCGATTCGGCTATGCCAGGATGAGCGCCATGACCGCGCCCCTGCCGTTTCAGGACCCTTCGCTGCCGACTGCCGTGCGGGTGGCTGATCTTCTGGGTCGGTTGTCGGTGGAGGAGAAGGTGGGTCAGATGTTGCAGCTGGATGCGCGGGATGATCTGGCTGATCATGTGCTGCGTCGTCATGCGGGGTCGGTGTTGCATACGTCGCCGGAGCGGATCGTGGAGGCGAACCGGTTGACGGCGCTGACGCGGTGGCGGATCCCGTTGCTGGTCGGGGAGGACTGCATTCACGGGCATTCGTTCTGGCCCGGGGCGACGATCTATCCGACCCAGTTGGGGATGGCCGCGTCGTGGGATCCGGTCCTGGTGGAGCGGGTCGCGCGGGCGACGGCGGAGGAGGTGTCGGCGACGGGGATCCATTGGACGTTCTCGCCGGTGTTGTGCATCGCCCGGGATCTGCGGTGGGGGCGGGTCAGTGAGACGTTCGGGGAGGACCCGTTCCTGATCGGGGAACTCGCGAGCGCGATGGTCCGCGGGTATCAGGGGGAGGGTTTGGGGGATCCGACGGCGGTCCTGGCGACGGCGAAGCATTTCGCGGGGTACTCGGAGACGCAGGGCGGGCGGGACGCGTCGGAGGCGGATATCTCACGCCGCAAGCTCCGGTCGTGGTTCCTGCCGCCGTTCGAGCGGGTCGCGCGGGAGGGGTGTCGCACGTTCATGCTCGGGTATCAGAGCACGGACGGGGTCCCGATCACGGTGAACGACTGGCTCCTCTCGGACGTGCTGCGCGGGGAGTGGGGGTACACGGGCACGTTGATCACGGACTGGGACAACGTGGGCCGGATGGTGTGGGAGCAGAAGGTGCAACCCGACTACGCCCACGCCGCGGCCGCCGCGGTCACCGCGGGCAACGACATGGTGATGACGACCCCGCACTTCTACGAAGGGGCATTGGAGGCCGTGCAGCGGGGGATGCTGTCCCCGGACGCGTTCGACACCGCCGTGACCCGCATCCTCACCCTCAAGTTCGACCTCGGCCTCTTCGAGAACCCCCGACTCCCCTCCGAACAGCTGCCCGCGATCGTCGGATCCCCCGCCCACGCCGAACTGAACCTCGACATCGCCCGCCGCTCCCTCGTGCTGCTGCGCAACGAGGGCGAGCTGCTGCCGCTCGCCGGCGGGTTCGCAGCGGATCGGGCGGGCCGGTCGTCGGGCGGAGACCCCGCCCCGCGACGGATCGCCGTGCTGGGCCCGCTCGCGGACGACGCGCAGACGCAGCTCGGCGACTGGGCGGGCGGATCCGGACAGGCGGATTGGATCGACGGGCAGCCCCGCGAGATGATCACGACCGTGCTCGACGGGATCCGCCGGCACGCCCCGGAGAACTGGAGCGTCACGCATGCGCGCGGCGCCGACATCCTCACGCTCGCTCCCGACCCGGCCGGCGCCGCCTTCCCCGACGGGCAGCCCCGCCCGCCGGTGGTGTCACCCGCCGCCGTCGACGAGCGCCTCCTCGGCGACGCCGTGACGGATGCGACGCGCGCGGACGTCACCGTGGTCGTCGTCGGCGACCGGATCGAACTCGTCGGCGAGGGCCGCTCGACCGCGACCCTCGAGCTCATCGGCGCCCAGAACGCCCTCCTCGACGCGGTGGCCGCGACCGGGACGCCGATGGTCGTGGTGCTGATGGCGTCGAAGCCGCTCGTGCTGCCGCCGTCGGCGCGGAACGCGGAGGCGATCGTCTGGGCGGCGAACCCCGGCATGCAGGGCGGCCGTGCCGTGGCCGAGCTGCTCCTCGGACTCATCGAGCCGCAGGGCCGGCTGCCGATCTCGTTCGCCGCGCACGCCGGTCAGCAGCCGACCTACTACAACCAGATCCGCGGACAGCACGGCGACCGGTACGCCGACCTCACGCAGGATCCCCCGTTCGTGTTCGGCGAGGGCCTGTCGTACACCTGGGTCGAGTACGAGGATCTCGTGCTCGACGCCGAGGAGCTCGCACGCGACGGCGTGCTCGGCGCGGAGATCACGCTGCGCAACGTGGGCACCCGGCCGGTGCGCGAGACCGTCCAGGTGTACGTGAGCGACCTGATCACCTCCGCCAGCTGGACGGATCAGGAACTGAAGGCCTTCCGCCAGATCGACCTCGAGCCCGGCGAGGCGCGGCGGATCCGCATCGAGCTCCCGGTCGCCGACCTCACGATCGTCGACGCCACGGGCCGGCGCGTGGTCGAACCCGGCGAGTTCGAGCTGCGGATCGCCCGCTCCAGTCGCGACGTCTGGGCGCAGCGCGCCCGTTTCGCCGTGCGGTGACGCCCGATCCGGCGACGCACGGCGCCGGTGCGGGGAACGCCGATCAGGCGGCGTGCGAGACCGCGACGATGCCCTCCCAGAGGCGGCGCAGGCGGGCCACCATGTCGACCGCGTGGTCGTTGAGCCACTGCAGCTGCAGGCCGTCGGCGGCCGCCACCAGCAGGTCGACCGCGGCCGAGACGTCGACCGCGGGGCCGATCGTCCCAGAGTCCTGGGCGCGATGGATGACCCCGGAGAGCCCGTCGCGCAGCCACGCGTACCGCTCGAGGAAGAAGGCGTGCGCGGGATGCTCGGGGATGCTCGCCTCGGCGGAGAACTCCACGTACAGCCTCACCAGCCCGGGCACTTCGGCGTTGTGCGCGATGACGGCGAAGAAGCCCTCGATGGTCGGATCCGGCGCGAAGAACATCTCGTGGTCGCGGATGTCCCGCGCGCGCAGCACCTCTTGATACAGCTCCTCGCGCGAGGCGAAGTGATGCATGAGCCCGGCCTGGGTGAGACCGACGCGCTCGGCGATCTCACGGTTCGACGCCTTCCGGCATCCCTTCACCGCCACCACTTCGAGCGCGACGGAGAGGATCTCCTCGCGCTTCGCCGCCCCCTTGGCATACGGGCCCCGCTTCACGCATGCCAGACTACGTGTTCGCGCCCCGGTCCTCGTCGAAGGACGCCGCGCAGAGTGCGCGCCACAGCTGCCGAAGACGACCAGCCATGTCGACCTCCCTGTCCAGCAGCCACTGCACCTGCAGGCCGTCGGCTGCCACGATCATCTGTTCGGCGATGTCGGGGGCGCACGCCGCCGATCCCATCTCCCCGGACTCCTGGGCGATCCGCACGTCGCCGGTCAGCGCCTCCCGCAGAGCGGCATACCGCTGCCGGAAGAACGCGCGCGAGGGGTGCCGAGGATCTCCCGCGACCTCGGCGGAGTACTCCGCGAACAGCTGCACGAGCCCCGGCACCTGCTGGTTGTGCTCGATCACGGCGATGAATCCCGCGATGCCGACCGGTGCGCGCGCGAACAGCTCCTCGTCGTGCTCGTCACGGGCCTGGATGATCGCGCAGAACAGCTCGTCGCGGGAGCGGAAGTGGTGCATGAGCCCCGCCTGGGTCAGTCCGACCCGGCGGGCGATGTCGCCGATCAGCGCACCGCGGCCGCCGCACTCGGAGATCACCTCCAGCGCGGCATCCAGGATCTCGGAACGTCGCAGCACGCCCTTCGCGTACGAACCGCGCGCCCGCGTCTGCTCGGTCATGGCCTCCCCCTTGCCTCGTCCCGGTCGCCGACGACGAACGGGCCGAGGGACATCGATGTCCCTCGGCCCTGTCGTCGCGCTACTTCACCTTCTTGATCGGGAAGATGACGACCGCGCCTATGAGTCCTGCGACCGCGCAGAGTGTGAACCACACGGTGTAGTTCGATCCGTTGGCCCCGCCCGTGCCCAGCAGCACGAAGCCTCCGATCATCGGCGCGAGGGTCTGCGGCAGCGCGTTCGCGATGTTGAGCACGCCGAGGTCCTTGCCGGAGTCGTCCGGGTTCGGGAGGACGTCGATCACGAGGGCGAGGTCGACCCCGACGTAGATGCCGTACGCCGCCCCGAGGAACAGCTCGAGGATGTAGTAGGACGGGATGTCCTGGACGAAGATCAACGCGAAGGTGCCGACCGCGAAGAGCGCCGTCGCCACCCAGACGAAGACCTTGCGCTTGCCGATCTTGTCGGAGAGCATGCCCGCGAGCCAGGCGGTGACCACCAGCGCCCCCGTGTACACCAGGGTGGTGTTCGCGATCAGGAGCCCGATCTCCTGTTCCGGGACCTTGAGGTGGTTGATCAGATACCCGAAGCGGAACGCGGTGAAGCCGAAGGACGCGAACGTGATGAGGAACCGCGACCACCATGCCAGCGCGAAGTCGGGCTCCTTCACCGGGCTGACCCAGATGGTCTGCAGGATCTCCCCGAAGCTCATCCGCGGAGGACGCACCGGGAGCACCTTGTCTGGCAGCACGAAGGCGAAGACGATCATCGCCCCGATCGCGAGGATGGACGGGATGACGAAGACGATGAAGAGGTTGAAGGAGAACCAGCCGGCGACGTAGACGCCGCCCACGATGCCGGCGTTCTGCGCGATGCCGAGCGCCGCCGTGATCTTTCCTCGCTGGAACTTCGGCACCTGATCGGCGAGAGTGGCGACGAACGGCGCGAGGGTCATGTTGGCACCGAGCTGCGCGATCGCCCAGCCGACGGTCGCGATGAGGAGGCTCGTGCCGGTCGCCATGAAGACGAAGCCGATCGTCATGATGATCGTGCCGAGCACGATCCAGATCCGGCGTCGGCCCCATCGGCTGGTCGTGCGATCGGAGACACGGCCGAAGATGACGTTGGCGAGCGTCGCGAAGAGGGCTCCCACGCCGCCGAGGATCGCCTGGGCGGAGTTCAGGCCGGCGCCCGTGTTCTCCACGGCGCCGATGTGCTGGAGATCGAGGATCTTCAGCCCGATCCCGACGATCGCCGGGCCCAGCAGGGCCACGAAGAAGATGAACTGGGCGACGATCAGCCAGAAGACGAAACTCTTCTTCGCGGGCTCCGTCGGCTCCTGAAACCAGTGGTGCTCATGCGAGCCCAACGTCCTGCTCGCCGCGGTCATCCCGGATGGATTGCCCGCAGCGGATCCGCTGACAGAACTCATACCTGCCTCCTTTGGCCGGTCGAGGAGGAGAGCGGACGCCACACTGCGCCGCCAGGGAGCTCCGTCCCTCGTGCGTGAAAACCTATACGCTTCAGGTTTCCGCCGCAAGAAGATTTCCGCCGCACGGGGTCGCCGGGTCTCACGGCATCGTGATCACGCCGTCCGCACCGACCGTCACCGCGTTCGCCCCGAAGTCCCGGCGTCCGCGCTGGTCCATGAGCTGCGCGGCCCCTCCCGCGGGATCGGGCAGCGGGATGCCGTCCGCATAGTCGAACCGGACCGACCGCACCTGACCGGCGACCACGGTCCCGTCCGCACGCATCCGGATCGAGAGGTACGCGCCGTAGCGCGTCGCCGGATCCTTGCCGAACACGCCTCCGCCGCCGAAGTTGCCGAGGCTGTAGGCGATGAGGCGGCCGTGGTACCACTCCATCCCCCGGAGCACGTGAGGGCCGTGCCCGAGGACGAGGTCGGCCCCGGCGTCGACCGCCGCGTGGGCGAAGGCGACCGGATCCCCGCGATCCTCGCCGTACATGGACTCCCTGCCCGGGGTGACCACGTCGGCGTTCGGCCCCTCCGCCCCCATGTGCGCCTGCACGATCACGATGTCGGCCCGCGCGGCAGCGGCACGGACGACCGAACGCACGTGCCGGAGGTCGGTGACGCGAGTGAAGTCCTCGTAGGGCGCGAAGCCGATCATCGCCACGGTGACCTCTCCGATCCGCGAGAGGACGATCTCGTCGCGACCCCCCACGGCGCTGATCCCCGCGGCGGCGAGAGTCGCCCGGGTGTCGTCGTAGCCGGCCTGTCCGAAATCACAGCTGTGGTTGTTCGCGAGGTTGAGGATGTCGAAGCCGCGGAGGCCGGCGACCGAGGCGGGATCGCTGCGGAAGGCGAGGCAGTCCGGATCCTTCCCGCACTTGTCGTACCCCGTGTCGGGCGAGATCGCCTGTTCGAGGTTGCCCGTCACGATGTCCTCGGTGAACCAGGGGCGCATCCCGTCGAGATGGCCGGCCCCGCCATCGGAGGGCACCGAACGACTCGCGTCGTAGAGCAGGATGTCCCCGGTCGCGCCGATGCTCACCTCGCCGGCGTGCTGCGCGGGCCGGTACGGGGTCGTCGACGCAGGGGCGGGCAGCGCGACCGCCCCGGTCGCGGCGATGCCGACGGCCACGAGCCCCAGCACCGCGACGGGTGTGCGCCACGGGAGGCGACGGGACGGCGACTCCGCGACGCGGTGCCCCGAGCCGCTTCTCGCGGAGGGGCGACGCCTGGGCAGGTCGAACAGCCACGACAGCCTGTCGCGCGTGATCAGCGCGCCGATCCCGACGCTGACGGCGATGACCGCGGCCGTGAGGACGACGGGCAGCAGCACGGCCGCGGCCAGCTGCACCGGCCGTCCCGCGTCCGACACCGGCTGCGCCACGAGGGCATCGGCGAGCGCGAGCACGGGCATGTGGATCACGTAGATCTGCAGCGTGCGCGTGCCGAGCCGGGCCAGACCGCGCCCGAGCCGGGGCACCCTCGCCAGTAGCGGCGCCCAGGCGATCCCCGCCCCGACGCCGAGGAGGGCGAGCGCCGGCCACACCCCGGGAACATGCTCCACGCCGGTCGCCCGCACCACCGCGAAGGCGCCGAGGTAGAGCACCGCCCCCGCGCTCGCGAGCAGAGGGCGGCGGCGGGCGGCGAACCCGATGATCCGCCGCGAGAAGGTCGTGCCGATGAGGAAGAAGAGCAGGTTGGCGAGCAGCGATCCACGGTTGCTCACGACGTCGACGAGTCCCGCGCCCACGGCGATCGTCAGTGCGGCGGCAGCGGCCAAGGGGATCCAGGACGGCAGGCGACGCAGCCCCTTCGCGACGAGGAAGTAGAGGGCGAGCGCGTAGAGGTACCAGGCGTTCGGCGGGCTGATCGCGATCGCCTCGACGAACTCCGCGACGGATCTCGGGATCAGAGTCGGGAAGTCGGGGAACGCCCACATCGTCACCATGTGGATGAGCGTCCAGAGGAGGTACAGATACAGGAAGCGCACGACCCTGCTGCGGAAGACCGAGGCCCAGGGCCGGGCCACGGCGTTCGCGGCGAAGCAGCCGGAGATGAGGAAGAACAGGGGCATCCGCACCGGGTAGGTGATGTCGGCGATGAGCCCCCAGGCGCCGGGGATCGGGATCCCCAGCCTCCAGTCGATCGTGAGGTAGCTCTTCATCACGACGTGCCAGAACACGACGAGGACGATCAACAGCCCCTTGGCGGTGTCCGCCCAGTCGAGCCGGGCTCGGGGCGCCGGCCCGACAGCCGTCACGCGGCGGGTCCTGACTCGCTCGGCGCGGCGGAGCGCCGCGCCGTTTCCTGCTCCTCATCCTGAGCCGGCGGTTGTGCGGCGTCCAGGAGCTCGGCGATCAACCCGGTGTAGTCGAGACCCATCGCCGCGTACATCAGCGGCACCTGGGAGAGCTCGGTCATCCCCGGCGTCGTGTTCACCTCGTTGAGCACCGGGCCTTCGGCGGTGAGGAAGAAGTCGAAGCGCGCGACCCCGGCGCACCCCAGCGCGTCGTAGAGCCGCGTCGCCGCCGAGCGGACGGCCGCCTCGTCGGCGGCACCGATCGGCGCGGGCACCGTGAAGCGCGCGCTGCCGTCGTACTTCTCCGTGGCCCCGAACACGTCCCCGGGCGCCACGGAGATCTCGAGCGTGGCGCCGACGCGCAGCCCTCCGCGCCGGTCACGGAAGACGGCGACGTCGATCTCCCGGCCGGTGACGTACTCCTCGATCAGCACCGGGTCCCCGAAGGCTCTCGCTCGGTCGACGGCGTCGACGACCCCATCGTGATCCGCGACGACGAAGACCCCGTTGCTGGATCCGCCGCTCGCGGGCTTCACGACGAAGGGCGGAGTGAGACCGTCGGTCACCACATCGGGTCCGGATCCGGATCCGGATCCGATGAGACGCGCGCTCGCCGTCGCGATCCCGAGCGACGCGGCGAGCAGCTTCGTGGCGTGCTTGTCCATCCCCAGGGCGCCGGCACGGACCGGAGATCCCGCGAAGGGGACTCCGCACAGCTCGAGCAGCCCCGCGATCGAGCCGTCTTCCCCGCGGGCTCCGTGCAGCACGGGGAACGCGGCGTCGCAGCCGGTGAGGAGCTCGACCGCGCGATGGGCGGGCAACGCGGCGTCCTGCTCGTCCCGCCAGGTGCCGTCCTCGCCGATGGTGAGCGGGACGGCGGTGTGCCTCAGCGCGCGGACAGCGCGCGTGACGCCGGCCGCGGACGCGAGGGAGACCGCGTGCTCGTCATTCGCGCCGCCTCCGATGACGGCGATCCGGCGGCGGGTGTGCTGAGGCATCGTGGCTCTCCTGGTGGGGGCGTGGGACGGGGGGATGCGTCGAGGGTGCGACGGATGCGGGAGGCGCGGGCGCCGACGCCGGTCACGATCTCGTGCTCGATCGTGCGCGCCCAGGCGGCCCACTCGGCGACAGTCGGCTCCCCGTCCCGGCCGGGACCGAAGACCGTGACGCGCTCGCCGGGCCGCAGCAGCAGGTCGCCGGTGTCGACGACCACCATGTCCATCGAGAACCTGCCCACCAGCGGTCGTCGCTCGCCACGCACCAGCACCTCTGCCCTCCCCGAGGCCGCGCGCGGGAGCCCGTCGGCGTAGCCGAGCGGCAGCAGCGCCAGGCACGTGCGGGATGGGGTGACGAAGTCGTGGCCGTAGCCGACGCCGGTGCCCGCCGGGGCCTCACGGGAGGACACGACCGTCGAGGTCAGCGTCAGCGCCGGCCGCAGGTCGTCGGTGGTGCGGGACGGATCGATGCCGAAGAGGCCGGCACCGATGCGATGCAGGTCGTACCCGGCCGCCGTGCCGGTGAGCGTCGCGGCCGTGGCGGCGAGGTGCAGGAGATGCGGGCGCAGGCCGCGCCGACGTGCGGTCCGGATCGCGTTCTCGAACACCAGGCGCTCGCGCACGTTCTGCTCGTTCCGCGGGTCGTCGGCACAGGACAGGTGTCCCATCACGCCCACCACACTCAGGGCCCCCACGGCCTCCTGCGCGCGTGCGAAGGCGCACAGCGTCGCCCACTCGCGCGGCGGGCAGCCGTCGCGGCCCGTGCCGACGTCGATGTGCAGATGAAGACGGGCCCGGATCCCCGTCGCACGCGCTGCCCCGGCGATCACGGAGAGCAGCTCGAGGTGCGGGACCGCGAGATCGATGCGCGCGCGCAGCGCCGACTCGACGTCGGCGTCGGGCGTGTTGAGCCAGCTCAGGATCGGAGCGTCGACGCCCGCTCGACGCAGCGCGAGCGCCTCTTCGATGCTGGTCACGCCGATCGATCCCGCACCCGACTCGAGCACCGAGGAGGCGATGTCCCCGTGCCCGAACGCGTCCGCCTTGAGGACCGCCATCAGCCGTCCACCGGTCAGGGCATGGAAGCGCGCGGTGTTGTCGCGGAGCGCATCCTCGTGGACGACGAGTTCCGAAGCGGGCGATCGCATGGTTCGAGTCAACCGACGCCGGGGTTGCCGGGGCGTATGCGGTTATCGATATGCGGACGATATGCGCACGCCCCCGGACGGCCGTGTGCCTCCGGTGCCGTCGGCGCCGGGAGCGGGAGCACGCGCCCCGCTGTTAGTCCTCGCCCAGCGACATCGGCCTCGCCACGACCCGGCGGCGGTCGCGCACCCACACCCGACCGCTCTCGCGGTGCTCGGCACGGGTGGTGAACCGGTAACGATAGGCGACGGCGCGCACCTGCGCGGGCCGGGCGCCGTCGAACGGATCGTGCCGCAGCAACCGGAGCGTCGGCGGATCCGCCTCGAGCAGTCGCACCAGCAGCATCGCGAACCAGTCCTCGTACAGGCGCCCCAGCGGCAGGAACCACATCAGCCAGTCCAGACGCAGATGGTAGGGCGCGAACTGCGCAGGGACCCGGTGCAGATCCCCGGGCTTGCCCTTGAATCCGTACTCGCGCCACTGCCCGCCGACCGGATCCGGATCCGCGTCGGGCAGCATCGTGCCCTCGACGACGATCTCGATCCGCTCCTTGGTGACCGTGCCGAACGCGCCAAAGGCGTTCGCGAGCTGCCAGCGGTTGAACGAGGCGTTCATCGCCTGCCGACGCGAGAACAGGTTGCGCACCGCGGGAACCGAGAGCCACACGTACAGCGCTCCGACGCCGGTCGTCACGACGACCCAGGGCAGCCATTGCCCGCCGATGATCCACGGCGGCGCGGTGACCGCATGGCGCGGGGAGCCCGAGGGGATCCCGACGGCCGAGAACGCGAGCACGATCGTCGCCCAGTTCAGCCACGCGAAGTTGCCGGTGGACACGAGCCACAACTGGGTCGCGATCACGACGCCGGCGCCCGCGGCCCCGATGATCGCGGGGACGGGGCCCGGGATCCAGAGTCCGAGGATCGGCGCGAGCAGCAGCCACGGGGCGGCAAGCTGGGCGACGTGGTTGCCGACCACCTCGAGCCGGTGGAACCACCGCGGCAACAGGTGCGCCTGCCGGCTGAGCGGGCCGGGCATGGGCTGGGTCTCGTGGTGGTACATGAGCGCGGTGAGGTCGCGCCACTCACTCCCCCCGCGGATCTTGATCATGCCGGCGCCGAATTCGAGCCGGATCACGAGCCACCAGAACAGCACGATCACGACCGTCGGTGGCGGCTCGGAGGCGGATCCGAGGAACGCGGCGAGGAACCCCGCCTCGAGCAGCAGCATCTCCCAGCCGAAGCCGTAGAAGGTCTGCCCTATCGACGAGATCGACATGTACCCGAGCCACAGCAGCAGGAAGCACGCCATCGGCACCCAGGGCGGCGCCAGCTGCGGGAGGCCCACCACGAGCGTCGCCGACAGCACGATCCCTGCGACGCACAGTGCGACGAGCCGCCGATCGGTGTACCGGATGCGCAGGAACAGGGTCGGGCGCAGCAGCCGTCGGGCGCGAGCGGAGTTCCCCGCCCAGGCGAGCAGCTCGGGCGCGGGCAGCAGCCCGTGCTCGCCGAGCAGCGCGCGGAACTGGTTCAGCGTGCTGACGAACGCGACGAGGTAGAGCGCTGCGATGCCCCGCTGGAGCACCTCCCGCGCGAAACCGAAGTCGACCGCCGCGAAGCCGTCCATACCGGAAGGCTACGCGCGGCCCGCGGATCCGGACAGGCCGACGACATCCGCCCACCGTGGCTCGCCGGTCGCGGCGTGCGGCGATCCGTCCGGATTCGACGCAGACCGCGACCAGCGAGCAGGGCGGCCCGGCGGCGGACGTCAGAGCTGCGCCAGGAGCTCCTTCATCTCGGCGATCTCCGCGGTCTGCGCGGTGATCACCGTGGCCGCGAGGGCGAGGGCGAGGGGGTCCTGGCCGTCCGCCGTCTCGGTGCGGGCCATGGCGACCGCGCCCTCGTGGTGCACGATCATCTGCTGCAGGAACAGCTTCCCGGCCTCGCCGCCCGGCGCCGTCTCGAGCGCCGCCATGTCGGTCTCGCTCATCATGCCGTCGCCGTGGCCCATGGATCCGGGCGCCGCCGACGGCACTCCCCAGTCGGCGAGCCAGCCCCGCATGGTGGCGATCTCAGGAGCCTGCGCGGCCTTGATCCTGGTGGCGAGATCGGTGACGCGGGCGTCGACGCCGGTCTTGGCGAGGAGCATGTCGCTCATGTCGATCGCCTGCTGGTGGTGGTCGATCATCATGGTCGCGAACATCGCGTCAGCGTCGTTCGCGGATCCCTGGGTCGTCCCGGCCCCGGGAGCGGTCGCGCCGTGCGACATCCCGGACATCCCGGAGTGATCGGTCGAGGGAGCGCAGGCGGTGAGGGCGACCCCGGCGAGGGCGATGGTGCCGATCGCGAGGGCGCGGGGGAGGGTGCGGATGGTCATGGTCTCTCTGCTTTCGTCGTCGATGGCGCGCCTCGCCGGACGGCGGGCGCGGAGTCGCTCGGGGGCGTCCGCCGGATCAGGGATCTCGGGGGCGCACCGGCGTCGACTCATCTGCGACTGATGCAGAGCAGGGAGATGCTCGGAGGGCGCGGATCCGCCGGGTCGTTCGCCGCGGAGGCGACGACTGGCGCGGCGGGCGCAGGCCGGAGGTCCTCCGCGGGCGGCCCCGGCACCGCGGCGGGAGCGACCGGGGCGAGCACGCACGATGACGCCATCGCGGCGTGCTCGGCGCAGTCCGCGCAGCCATGCGCGGGGGCGGCGAGCGCGGGGTGATCCGCGGACGCGGCGCTGCTCCCGGACGACGGCTGCGCGGGCGCGGCGACCGCCGGATGCTGCGCCTCGTCTGCGGCGAGTCCGACGGGGACGGCGCCGGCCATCGGCACGTGGTGCGGGGAGGTCTCCCCCGCCGCCATCGGCGCCCCGTGACCGGCGAGCACGTGCATGCCAAGCAGGCCGGCGATCACCGCGGCGACGATGAGCAGGATCCGCAGCGACCACGCCGGCGACGTGCCGCGGTCCTGGATCCCATACCCCACGGGGGTAGAGCATACCCGCTCGACTCCCGTGGGGTATGGGATCCCGGACTGTGCGACGTCGTTTCGCCTCGGTCGGCCGCTCCGCGCCCGTCCTCGCTCAACGACCCCGAAAGTGCCGGCTCACTTCTGCATCCAGTCGAACTGGCCGCCGTACTTCTGGATCCAGGCGTCGATCGCCTGCGGCTCCTTGCCCTCGCCGAACTGGTTCACGACCATGTCCTCGAGCGACCCGTACTGCGCGTCGTCGAGCGTGATCTGCCCGATCAGCTTCGCCGCGTCCGGGTGCTTCTCGGCGAAGCCCTTCGCGCCGAGGAAGTGCAGCCCCTCGGGCTTGCCCATCGCGCCCTTCGGATCCTTGAGGTCCTTCACGGGGAACGCGCTGTTGGCCCAGAACGGACGCCACAGGGTGACCGCGATGTCCTGCTTCTTGTCGGTCGCCGATTTCAGTTCGGTGAGCATCGCCGCGGTCGACGACGTGACCAGCTGGTACTCGCCGTCGAGGCCGTACTCGGGCATCATCTTCTGGGTCTGACCGGTCAGGCCCGCCCCGGGCTCGATGCCGATGATCTTGCCGTCGAACCGGGATCCCGCGCCCTTGAGCTGATCGATCGAGTCGATGTCGGTGTAGGTCGGCACGGCGATCGTGAGACGGGCGTTGTCGTAGTAGGTGCCGAGGTCGTCGATCGAGCCCTGGTACTTGTCCCGGTACGCCTTCTGGGTGACCTCGGGCCAGGCCGACGGGAAGACGTCCACATCGCCCTGCGACAGCCCCGCGTACAGCGGGCCGGCATCGGAGAGCGTCTGCATCTTCACGGCGTAGCCGAGCTTGCCGAGCTGGTCCTGCAGCAGATACGCGGTGCTCAGTCCGTCGGTCCAGCTGGGCAGGAACCCGATGGTGATCGTGCCCTTGTCGCCCTTGCCCGCGTCGTTCGCCGGGGCCTTGCCCGCCATCTCCAGCGTGCCGCCGGCGCCGTCGCTCGCGCATCCGGCGAGGGCGAGCACGGCCGCGACGCCGAGCGCCGCGAGAGTGGTGATCCTGCTCTTACGCATGCTGCAGCTCCTTCTCCTCGGCGGGTGCTTCCGGGCTCTGGGCGACCACGACCGTCGATGCGGCCTGGCGACGCGCGGCGCGACGACGCGCCAGCATCCCGAGCAGCGAGTCGGGGTGCTCGCCGAGCGACCCGAGCGACGCGGTGACCCGGTCGAGGAAGACCGCGATCAGCACGACGCCGAGACCGGCCTCGACGCCCTTGGCGATGTTGACCGTCGAGATCGCCTCGACCACGAGCTTGCCGAGACCGTCGGCCCCGGCCATGCCCGCGATGACCGCCATCGACAGCGCGAGCATGATGACCTGGTTGACGCCGGCGAGGATCGTCGGCATCGCCAGCGGCAGCTGGATCCCGCGCAGGATCTGGGCCGGTGTGGCGCCGAACGACTGCCCGGCCTCGACCGTCTCGGAGTCCACTCCGCGGATGCCGAGCTCGGTGAAGCGCACGCCCGGGGGCAGGGCGAAGATGACCGTGGCCACGAAGCCCGGCACGACTCCGATGCTGAAGAACACGATCGCGGGGATCAGGTAGACGAAGGCGGGCATCGTCTGCATGAAGTCGAGCACGGGCTTGAGCACCGCACGGACGGTGGCGTTGCGCGCCGACCAGATCCCCAGGGGGATCGCGATCAGCACGGTGACGAGACCCGCGACGAGCACGAGCGCGAGAGTCTGCATCGCGGGGACCCACAGGCCCATCGCGACGATCACCCCGAACGAGAGCACGGTGCCGATCGCCAGCTTCCACGAGCGCACGAGCCAGGCGATGAGCGCGGCGACGATGATGACGACGTAGAACCAGGGCATCAGCAGCAGGAAGCTCAGACCGTCGACGAGGAACGACACGACGGTCGAGACCACGTGCAGCAGGCCGTCGAGGTTGGCCTTGATCCAGTCCACCGCGACGGCGACCCAGGATCCGATGGGAAGGACGTTCATCGGGTGACCTCCTCGGTCGGCGCTTCCGGCGTGGTCGGCGAGGCTCCGGCGGCGGGGGCGGTCCACCCGTCGTCGAGCACGGCGTCGACCTCCGCCTGCGGCAGCGGCAGCACCGGCAGGTTGATCTCGCCCGTGGCGCCGGCACCGGGGCCGAGGGCAGCGAGCAGGGTGATGCGCGGGATGACGCCGACGAGGCGCCCCTCCGCGTCGGCCACGGCGAGCGGCAGCGGCGACTCCACGGCGGGGATGAACAGGTTCATCAGGATCTCGTCCTCGTCGACCACCTGGGCCGCGGGCTTGAGCACCGAGGTGATCCTGCTCTCGCCGCGACGGATCAGCTTGACGACGTCGCGGTCGGTGACGATGCCGACGAGCTTGCGATCGCGGCCGACGACGTAGGTCGCGGACATGAACGCATCGCGCATCTGCTTGAGCGCGGTGCGCGGTCCGGCGTTCTCGGAGACCACCGGACGCGGGCGCTCCATGACGTTCGCGGCGGTGAGCACGCGGGCGCGATCGACGTCCTGCACGAACTGCTCGACGTAGCTGTTCGCGGGGTCGGTGAGGATGTCCTCCGGCGTGCCGATCTGCACGATGCGGCCGTCGCGCATCACCGCGATCCGGTCGCCGAGGAACATCGCCTCGTTCAGATCGTGCGTGATGAACACGATGGTCTTCTGCAGCTTCTGCTGCAGTTCGAGCAGCTGCTCCTGCATCTCGCGGCGGATGAGCGGATCCAGTGCGCTGAACGCCTCGTCCATCAGCAGGATGTCGGTATCGGCGGCGAGCGCACGGGCGATGCCGACGCGCTGCTGCATCCCGCCGGAGAGCTCGGACGGCAGCTTCTCCCCCTGCCCGTCGAGGCCGACGAGGGTGAGGATCTCCGCGGCCTTGGCGAGACGCTCGGCCTTGCCGACGCCCTTGAGCTCGAGCGGGTACGCGACGTTCGCGGCCACGGTGCGGTGCGGCAGCAGGGCGAAGTGCTGGAACACCATCGACACGCGGTCGCGGCGGATCTCGCGCAGCCGCGAGGCCGGGATGCCGGTGATCGGGTCGCCGGCGACGAGGACGGAGCCGTCCGTCGCCTCGTGCAGCCCGTTGAGCATGCGGATGATGGTGGACTTGCCGGATCCGGACAGTCCCATGATGACGAAGATCTCACCGCGGTTGACGGTGAAGCTCGCGTCGATGACGGCGGCGGTGCCGGCGTCGGCGACCTCGGATCGGCTCTCCCCGGCCTTCAGCCTGCGGATGGCCTGGTTCGGGTTCCTCCCGAACACCTTGAACAGATGACGCGCTTCCAGAGCGGTTTCGGACACGTTTCCCCCGCGGCCTCACCCCGGTGGGGAGGCCTGCATCGGTCTCGCCCGGGTGATGATCACAGGGCCGTTTCGAAGGGAGCCATGCCGGCGGCGCAGGAGGAGGATTTCGGATCCTCGACAGAGATCATCGACCGTACGCCCACGCCTCTTCGTGCACAGCAGAATCGAAAGAAGGACGCGGCCGCGGACTGGTCTTGGGGCCATAAGGCCCGCATTCCAACGTAACGACATCCTGATCCGGAGGCAAATCCGCGGCCGACGACCGAGGGTCGGGGGTCGCGTCCGGACCCATCGATGCCCCGTCGGGCACGGCCGCAGGGCGGTCAGCGCCGGACCGACCTCGTCACCGTGAACTTCGAGGTGCGGACGAGCTGCACGGTCTCGCCGACCGCCGCCGACAGCGCCCGGCGATGGTCGAGGTGGGAGTTGAACACGGTCCACACCTCGCCGCGCGGACGCAGCATCCGCGCGGCCGCGTCGATGAGGCGACGCCCGGCCCCCTCGTGCACACTCGCACCCAGGTGGAACGGCGGATTCAGCAGCACGAGATCCACGGAGCCGTCCGGGATCCCGGATCCGGCGTCGTCGAGCGTCACGGTCACGCGATCGGCCACGCCGTTCGCCGCCATCGTGGCGCGCGCCGAGCGCACCGCGGCCGCCGACCGGTCGGTGGCGACGACCCGCGCCCCGGGGAGCGCGAGGGCCAGCGACGCGGCGAGCGCGCCCGTGCCGCAGCCGAGATCGACGGCCGTGAAACCGTCACCGCGGTCGAGGGCGACGAGCTCCGCCGTGCGGTCGCGCATCACGTCGAGCAGCACCCGGGTGCCGATGTCCACTCGGTCGGCGGCGAACGCCCCGCCGTGCGCGCACAGGGTGAGCCCGAACTCGGGGTGGGTCCTCGACATCGGGAAGGGAACATCCTGCGACACCGGACGCGGTTCGGACGCGACGATCAGGCGCGACTTGCGCTCGCCCCGCTGCGGCTGCACCCGCGCGAAGAACCGTGCGAGCACCTCGTTCTGCGCCAGGGTCATGTGCTTCACCCGGCCGCCGGCGAGCAGCACCGCATCGGGCGCCGCCCAGCGCGCGACCGCGTCGGCGATCTCCTCGAGCTCGGCGAGCCCCTTGGGCAGCTGCAGGAGCACCAGCCGCGCGCCGTTCAGCAGCTCCGCGTCGAGCTCGTGCGGCGCGAAGCCGCTCAGCCCGAGCGCATCGGCGTTGCGGGCAAGGGCGCGGCGCCCGGTGACTGGATCCTGGTGCACGCGCACGCCGTCGAGACCGGCCGCGACGAGCGGGAGCGTGAGCGCGCCGTACCCGTCGCCGATCACGGCGACCGCGGATCCGTCGATGCCTCGGTGCGCGGCGTCCGCCAGGGCCGCGGCGACGAGCAGCTCATCCGTCGCGTCCCAGGCCTGAAGGTTCGGCGCCTCGACGTCGGGGAACCGGCGCAGGCGCGCAAACGGGAACTCGGGCACCCGCCCAGCGTACGCGGGCCCCTCCGAGTCGTCTCCCTGAGCACGGTCAATAGGTCGTGCTCAGGGAGACGACTCGGAGGGGCGGAGCGGTCCGGATCCGATTCCTTCCCCGCGCACAGCCCCGACGGGGATACTGGATCCTGATGAGCGCAACGTTGACCGTCACCCAGGTCGTCCTCCCCACCGCCCCCGTCGGATCCCCCAATCCCCTCCCCGCGATCGCCGCCATGCCCCAGGCGCCCTACGAGGCCGCCACCGACGGGCTGCCCGCCGAGATGGCGGCGAACATCCGGTACGGACAGGTCTCCACGATCCACCCGTATCTGATCCAGGACGGCTACGACCGCGACCGCACCCCGGCGCCGATGCGCGTCGCGGTGCTCGAGAACGATCAGGTGCGCGCCGAGTTCGCCCTCGACCTGGGCGGGCGCCTCGTGCGCCTCCTCGACAAGACGACGGGCCGCGATCTGGTGTATCGCAACGCCGTGCTGCAGCCCGCCAACCTGGCCCTGCGCGACGCCTGGTTCTCGGGCGGGGCCGAGTGGAACATCGGCATGCGCGGGCACTGGCCGCTCACCGCCGATCCGCTCTACGCCGCCGAGATCACCGGTGCCGACGGCGAGCCGATCCTGCGCCTGTGGGAGTACGAGCGGGTGCGCGGACTGATCCTGCAGATCGACGCGACCCTCGAGGGCGCGGCCCTGCACGTGCGCGTGCGGGTACGCAACCCGCGCGATCGCGAGACCGGGATGTACTGGTGGACCAACATCGCCGTCGCCCAGACGGCGCAGAGCCGCGTGTTCGCCCCCGCGGCCCACGCGTACATGACGGGCTACGACGGCACCCTCGGGCGGGTCGACCTGAACGCGGCCGACCCGCGCTTCCCCGCCACCGCGCCCGCCGCGGCGGATTACTTCTTCGACCTCGCGCCGGGACTGGCGACGGCGGAGGTCGGCGGCGCCCCTGCGGCGCGCCCCTGGATCGTCGCCGTCGACGGCGACGGCTCCGGCCTCGCGCACGTCTCGACCGCGCCCCTCATCGGGCGCAAGCTCTTCGTCTGGGGCGATACCCCGGGCGGGCGACGCTGGTGCGACTGGCTGGGCGGCGAGACCGGCGCCTACTTCGAGATCCAGGCCGGGCTCGCGGCCACGCAGTACGAGCACCTGCGGATGCCGGGCGGCGCGACCTGGGAGTGGACCGAGACGTTCCTGCCGCTCCAGCTCTCGGATCCGCGCCTCGACGGCGACTGGGACGAGTCCGTCGCCGAGGTGGGCGGACAGGTGCTGCGCGCCGCCGACGCCATCGGATCCGCCGGCGTCGCGCGGCTCGAGGCCGCCGCCGACATCGCACCGGACGCGCTGCTCTCGGTCGGGTCGCCGTGGGGCGCGCTCGAGCACGAGCTCGCCGCTCGCAGCGGTTCCGCCTTCGCCGCCCCCGCCGGGGTGCGCTTCGTGCGCGACGGCGAGGAGGGCGCGTACTGGGCCGCGCTGCTCGACGCCTCTGCGGCACGGGCCGAAGCCGGTGGCACGGCGCCCGACGGATCGGGAGGCCACGGGAGCATCGTCGAGCCCGACCCGCTGGAGGCCCCCGCGTCCTACGTCACGGGCGACGAGTGGGATCATCTGCTCGCCGAGGCGCCCTCCACCTGGCTGACCCACTACCACCGCGCCGTCGCCGCGCACGCCCGCGACGAGCACGGCACCGCGATCTCGCACTACGAGGCGTCGCTGCGGCATCGGCGCAGCCCCTGGGCGCTGCGCGGGCTCGGGATGGCGCTGCGCCAGTCGGACGGCGGCACCGCCGCGCAGGCGCAGGGCATCAACCGGCTCGCCGAGGCGCGCGACCTCGCGCCCGACCTCGCACCGCTGACGCTCGAGCTCGCCGAGGCCCTGCTCGCCGACGGGCGGGCCGAGGAAGCAAGCACGCTCCTCACGACGCTGCCGGCCGAGCTGCGCGCCCTCGGGCGCTTCAAGGTCGTCGAGATCCGCGCCGCCCTCGCCCTCGGGGATACGGAGACCGCGGGCCGGATCCTCGAGGAGCAGTTCGACGTGCCGAACCTCCGCGAGGGCGAGCTGAGCATGTCGGCGCTGTGGCACGAGGCGTTCCCCGGTCGCCCCGTGCCGTCCTGGTACGACTTCGAGATGGCGCCGGAGGGCGCGGAGGGCTGATCGCCGGCACGGCTCGCCGTGAACGATCCTGCGGGAGGGCGCACCGGAGACGGGGCAGGTAGCCGAATACGTGGTTCTGCGGATCGCGATCGACTCGCACACGAGAGAACGTGGTTCTGACTCCGTGCGCCTCGCCCTGGGACGTCGCACGGAAGTCACGGACTCCGGGGGGAGCGAGAGGGGCGGCAGCCTTCCTCTCGGGCGTCGAAGAACACGAGCATAAGAGGTCAGCAGCGTGCACATGGAGAGCGTCGTCGACGACATCCGGGGGCTTCCGGCTTCGGCGGAGCGGGACGCGTTCCTCGCCTTCCTCAGGGAGACGGGCGCCGCCGCCCTCTGGCGAGACGACGGCGGGCAGCATCTGACCGGCTCCTGCTTCGTCTTCTCTCCGGATCTGGCTCGCGTTCTGCTGTGCTTCCATCGCAAGGGCCGGTTCTGGGTGCAGTTCGGCGGCCATCTCGAACCTCGCGACGCGACGATCGCCGACACGGCGCTCCGCGAGGCGCGCGAGGAGTCCGGGATCGAGGATCTGCAGTTGTGGTCGACGGAGATCGTCGACCTGGACCGGCACGAGCTGCACGGCGGGTTCCGATGCTCCGCCCACTGGGACATCGCCTTCGCGGCGATCGCGGACCCCGACGCAGCCCTCGTGGTCAGCGACGAGAGCGAGGACCTCGCCTGGTTCGCCGTCGGCTCGCTGCCGCGGGACACGCCGGAGGGGCTCGCGACGCGGCTGCGCGCCGCCGCTCGGGCGATCGCGCGGCGCAGATCATGACGGGCTCCACAGACGGTGATCGCCTGTCCGGGCAATCCGGGCGCCCGGACACAGAACACGCCGCAGAACCCGTGCCTCACGAAACGCCACGTGCGTCCTGGCGGTTCGGTATCGCTTGCCTGGCCTGCCTGCTGCTCTGGGGCGTCGACATGTGCCTCGGTGATCTGACGGCAGTCAGGGGCGACGCGCTCAGCAACGTTGCGGGCAAACCGATCGCGACCGCGGCACTGTTCGGGATGATCGGCTGCTACTTCGCGATGATCGTGTGCAGCTGGCGCGTGAAAGCACTGAAGGTCCGGAACTACACGATGCTCGTGCTCGGGTTGGTCGCGGTCCTCAACCCGATCAGCGCTCTCGTCCTGTACGGGGTGATGCTCTGCGGCTGGGCCGGATGCGTCATGTCCTGAGGTCTCGGGATGCCCCGCCCGGCCAGCGGCCCCGGCCGCCAGGACGTCGTTGACCGCTGCGCCCGTGCGATCCGCGGAGCGCCGGCGCGGTGCACTGCGTCCCCGGCGACCCGGACGTCGGATGCCTCGCGATGACACCGTCCCACCGGCCCATCAGTCGACCAGGCCGTCTTCGTGGGCTCGACGGGCGAGGTCGAGGCGGGTCTTCGCCGGCCGGCCGATGGCGACGTACTTCTCTTTCACGCGGCTCAGATACTTGCGGGCCGTGTCGGGCCGGACACCGATCGTGGCGGCGATCTCATCGATCGAATGCCCGACGGCATAGAACTCGAGCACCTTCGTCTCCTGCTCCGAGAGGCGGGGCGCGGTCGGAGCCATCCGCAGCGCCGCCAGAGCCCGGTCGGTCATCGCAGGCTCGCCCGCGAGCACCCGCCCGACGGCGCGCACCAACTCGACCTCCTCGTCGACCTTCGACACCACACCATCCACGCCCTCGTCCAGGATCCGCTGGGTCGCCCCGCGCGGATGCAATGACGACATCAGCAGCACCCGCACACCGGCTTCGCGCAGCGCGCAGACCGCCGCGCGATCCCGCGCCCCCAGTCCCGGCCCGAGCAGCTCCGTGACGAGCAGATGCGGCCACCCGGAGCGTTCCCGCCCACGCATCCACGCCATGAGGGCGAGCACCGACTCCCCGGCGAACACCACATCGAGACCTGCGTCGCGGTGCAGCAGCTGTGCCGTGCGATTGCGTTGCAGCACGTGGGGCTCGACGACCGCCACCCGCCGGGCCCTCGCGCTCATGAGCGCTCTCCTAGGTCACTATGCGCGCGACGAACAGCTGTTCTGTCGGCGGCGGCACTCGTACTTCCGGCGTGAACGGGCTTTTCTCTCGGCGAAGTCAGGGCGATGAGATCTGGGTCGCCTGTGGCGATCGCGATGCCGATCACCACAAGAAGGAGCAGCCCGTAGGCGATCGCTCCGATGAGGAGTTCCACGATTCCCGCCCTCGATCTTCTTCGCACCCAGACCCGAGAACTCTTCGGGACAGTTGCTTCGTCGGAAGTCCCGCGCCACTGCACCGGTCACAGGTTCGTGGCGCGGGATCGGTGATGGTCACGACCAGCGGACGGTCACCGACCCGTGTCCCCTCGAGCCCGTGGTGATGGTGCTGGTCAGAGTCACGATCGCGCCGGCCGTTCGCACGAAGTTGGATCCGGCGCCACCTCCGCCGCCGGCACCACTGGTCAACTGCACGTCCCAGACGACGCCGCCGCCACCGCCACCCGCGTATCCGCCGCCTCCACCACCACCGCTTGCCCCGTTGTCGGCGGCGGCGGGCTTCGCTCCGTTGCCTCCTGCGCCGCCCGTGGTGCCGCTGGTCGTGGTGCCTGCGGTGCCGTTCTTGTTCTCGAGCAACCCTGTGGCGATTCCCCCGGCACCCGCGGACGCGCCGCTCGCGGCGCGGCCACCGCCTCCGAACGCGCCGCCGCCCCGTGAAGCGTCGGTCCCCGCAGTCGGTGTCAGGCCACCGAGGCCTCCGACACCGGCGACCGCGCTCTGGCCGCCCGCCTGTGAGTTGCCGTCGCCGCCACCACCGCCCGCGACGACGAGCAGCTGCCCACCCGTGGTGATCGCCGATCCCGCGCCGCCGTACCCGCCATCGACGAGCCAGGTCCCGCTGCTGTTCATGTTGTAGCGGTTGGCGCCCAGGCCACCGCTCCCGAAGCCCGCGGGGGCGACATTGACCTTCGTGGATCCGCGATCCCAGCCCCTCTGCCCGGCGACCAGCTGCAGCACCAGAGGATTGCCCGTCGGCGCGATGGTCCCGGTGATCAGTGCCCCTGCCGCCGCATAGTTCCAGCCGCCGCCTCCACCTCCGAGTACGGAGAACTCGATCTTCGTCGCGCAGGCGGGGATGGTGACCGTCTGAGTGGCGGACGCGGCGTCGGTCGCGGTGATCGTCACCGACCCCGGAGCGCACGACTTCGACGCCGCTCGCGCCGGCGCCGCCGTGGCAGCGGCGATGACGGGCACCGACCACGCCGCACCCTTCACCAGGGTGCGACGCGAAAGCGTTCGGTCATTGTCAGGATTTGCCATCTAGATCTCGTTCCTATCTCAATAAGTGGGAGGATCTCTCGCTCCCGCCGGCAAGCAAGGGCGCGGAGCCCTCAGTTCCGATCAGGGAGGGAAAACAGACGCGCATCGCCCATCGTGTGGAGTGTCGGGCCACGGGGCGGACGCAGGCCAGGAGCGATTCTGACCCGGGCGGTGGCGCAGAAGATCCTGCGCAGGCGCACTTCAGTACCGAACGTGTCGTGCTTCAGTGTCCGGAGTCGCCCGCACGGGGAAGAGGTGCCACGAAGTGCGTGCCGAGCCACCGCCGAGGACGTCGTTTCGCGCTCAGATCTGCTGCACGGATAGGAGATCCCGCGCCACTGCGCCGGCCACGGCTCAGTGGCGCGGGATCGGTGATGCTCACGACCAGCTGACAGTGACCGAGCCTTGTCCCCTCGAGCCCGTTGTGATGGCGCTGGTCAGCGGCACGACCGCGCCAGTAGTGCGCACGAAGTTGGATCCAGCACCACCGCCTCCACCACCACCGGTGTTCGACACTGCGTAAAAGACCACCCCGCCGCCGCCACCGCCGGCGTATCCGCCGCCACCACCACCACCGCTTGCCCCATTGTCGGCGTCAGTGGGCTTCGCACCCTGACCCCCTGCGCCGCCAGTCGTACCGCTGGTGGTAGTGCCGGCCGTGCCGTTTGCTTTCTGGATCGGGCCGATGATGATCCCTCCGGAGCCGGTAGCGATTCCTCCAGCCCCCGCGGTCGCGCCGCTCGCCGCGCGACCACCGCCTGCGATCGCTGCCCCCGGCACACCGTTGGCATCCCCTGAACCGCTGCGACCATCAGCCGGCGTTGAACCTCCGTCGCCTCCGTAACCGACGGTCGCGTCATGGCTGCTGCTCGACTGTGCGTTGGCATCGCCGCCACCACCGCCCGCGACGACGACCAGCTGCCCACCCGTGGTGATCGCCGATCCCGCGCCGCCGTACCCGCCATCGACGAGCCAGGTCCCGCTGCTGTTCATGTTGTAGCGGTTGGCGCCCAGGCCACCGCTCCCGAAGCCCGCGGGGGCGACATTGACCTTCGTGGATCCACGATCCCAGCCCCTCTGCCCGGCGATCAGCTGCAATGCCAGGGGGGTGCCCGTCGGTTTGATGGTCCCGGTGATCAGCGCGCCGGCCGTCCCGCCCTGACCACCGCCTCCACCTCCGAGTACGGAGAACACGATCTTCGTCGCGCAGGCCGGGACGGTCACCGTCTGGACGGCGGACGCGGCATCGGTCGCGGTGATCGTCACCGACCCAGGAGCGCACGACTTCGACGCCGCTCGCGCCGGCGCCGCCGCTGCAGCGGCGATGACGGGCACCGACCACGCTGCCCCCTTCACCAGGGTGCGACGCGAAAGCGTTCGGTCATTGTCAGGATTTGCCATCTAGATCTCGTTCCTATCTCAACAAGCGGGAGGATCTCTCACTCCCGTCGGCAGGCCAGGAGCGATTCTGACTTCCGCCACGACGGGGCCCGTCCTGCGCGGGCACGCTTCAGTGCCGAACGCGTCACGCTTCAGTGATCGGGGTTGCCCGCACGGTGAAGAGGTGCCGAGAAATGCGTGCCGAGCCCGCGCCGAGGACGCCGTTTCGCGATCGGATCTGCGCTCTTCGTCGTGGGGATGTCGTGACGGCGTTCGGGCCGCCTGATGATCCGCCGTTCCGCAGCTTCAACAGCGCCGCCGCCAGTCTCGGCAGCCGGCCCTCGTCTCGAATATCTGCCCGTACGGCAGCTCTTGCTACTGCAGCGGATGCCGCTCCCTACTGAGATCGAGGTTCGTGACTGCTGAATCACATCATCATGCGCCGCAGCGGTGCTTCGACGTGGTTCTCTTCAGAAGGAGTTCTCTCCTCCCCGAGAGCTTCCACCACGCCGTTTAGTAGCTGGGCCTATTCGGCGCGCCGGGCGCCCGGCGCGGCGGGTGATGCGCCACAACAGGCGCACCACCCGCCGTCCCTTTCCCCTCGTCGATTCGAAGGACGATGCGAGTTGCGCAGGACGCATTCTTCACCGCCGATCGCAGTGGTAACCTCGCCCAATGGGGGTCTCGACCTCATGAGACAACGAGAAGCCATGATCGTCCGCGAACGCAGCCTTGCAACGGGGTTGGACATCGTCGCAAATGGTGCGGACTTCGATGTGGTCGGAGTCCGAGGGGCGGGCAAGACCACCTTTCTGAGCCAATTGTGCTCGAAATTGATTCAGGAAGACTGGAAGGTCGTTTCCCTCCGCGGTGTGGCGTCACTGCGAAAACACCCCTTGGCGGCTTTGCGCCTCGCTGGACTGACTGGTGCGAAGGACCAGCTCGCCGCATCGCCGATCGATATCATCGCCGACGAACTGCGCCGCAAGACGCAAGACGCGAGATCGGTCGTCGTCATCGATGACTGGGACGATCTCGATGAGGCGTCCTGGGGCGTTGTCGACTGGGCTCGACGCGAACACGGCTTCTGCGTCGTTCGAGCCCGCTTGAAGGGCCTCCGCGCGCGCCATACGCCGAGCGGATTGACGGCTTCGTCCCTGGGTTTCCCCGTTGTCGTCGAACTGGAACCGCTCCGGATCGAGGAGCTTGAGCAGGTGATCAGCTTGCGACTGCATGCGCGGATCGAGACGATCACGATGGGTGAGCTGTATGCGGCATCCGGGGGCATCGTCGGACTCGCGTCCAGCCTCGCTGACACCGCGGCACGCGAGGGCCGAATCGAACTCATCGGCGGCGAATGGGTTGCAGTGGGGGAGGTGTGGTCTCCCGCTCTGCGCACTGTTGTCGAAGGACATCTGGAAGATCTCCCTGCAGAGATGCGCGATGCCTTGGAGATGGCCGCGCTTCTGGAAGGCAGCGACGCCGAAACTCTCCGAACAATCGTCAGTCGCGAGGCTCTTGAGTTTCTCGAGGAGCGCGCGCTCGTGCGATTGTTGCCGTCCGGGGCCGGCCAGCTGATCTCGGTCACGCCACCGATACTGGTCGACTATTTTCACCACGAGCCGGACAGGGCTCGAAAACAGAGACTGACCGAGCGTGTATCGGCATCGGGCTTGCCCGCACTGCTGGACCTCGCGCACATAAGCCCCCCGACACCGGCCGCTCACTCTGAGGATCGCGCGTCCTATTCGCGGCTGATCCTGGAACGAGACCGGAGAACTCGCATCGCCTCGGAAAGCGAGTGGCGCAGATCGCCGAACCCGACGACGGCCGCCCGGTACATACGCTGCTTGCTCAAGCAGAACGCCGCCGAGAGCATCGTTTTCGAGGTCATGAGCGGCACAGATCGTTCTCTCGGGGATGCGGCCGGCCTCGCAGAGTTCGCGGTCGTATGCGCGCAATGGCGCGCCTATTCATTGCGAGACCTTGATGGCGCATTTGCGGCCTTGCGAGAAGCAGCGACCTGCGTAGGCGTGTATCAGCGCGCTCTCGATGCCGCCTCCGTGATGATCGAGACCGATCTGCGCGCGGTACCGGAGGACTTCCTCGCTCGGCTGGAGATCACGCCAGACCTCCCGGCGGAGGTGGAAGCCGCGGTGAAGACCGCGCAGATCGCCGTGTTCAGCGCACTCGGGCGCTTTGGCGAGGCCCGGGGCGTGCTGGATTCCATGCCTACGCCGCTGCCGAACGGACCCCGCTTCGCACCTCATGTGCTTTACGGCATCAATCTGCTCGGGTTGGGCGATCACTCCGGTGCCGTGTCATGGGGCACGCGAGGCGTCGATGAAGCCCTTGCCTGTTTCGATGTCGAATCGGCTCGCTCTCACGGGGCCTTCACCGCGTTCGCTCAGGCCATCTCGGGTGACTACGCGGCAGCTCAGGGCATTCTCGACAGAATGTTCGCCGGTGTCCCCCGGCTCCCCTTCCCCCTTCTCACGGAACTCACGTTGCTGAGCGTGGCCGCATCGGCTGCCGTACGCCGTGGCGATGTCGCTCTCGCGGAGCGACATGCTCAGGAACTCGCAAAGTTGTCCCCGAGCAGCCCCTACCTCGACCAGGCTCTCGTGTGGGCTCGCGTTCACCTGCTGTCCTTTCAGGGACGACCGGACGAGGCCGCGGACCTTGCTTGGGAGGTATCCGGCACTCTCTGGATCCGCGGTGCGCGATTCCTCGCCGTCTTGCTGTCTCTCCTCGCGCTCGAGATCGTGCCGAACACGGAGCGGACCACGGCGACGATCGAGCGCTGCCGGCAGATCGACGACGACTTCGTGGCCCCTCATCTGCGTTTCATCGTCGCTCGGGATGCGCGCGACCCGGAACAGCTCGTTGAGGCCGTGCCTGCACTGCTCTCGACCGGCCGCAAGGGCATAGCGGTGGTCGCATTGGAGATCGCCGAGGAGATCTGGATCGAACGCGGCGACACCGATCACGCTGGTACTGCGGCGGCACGCCGAAGGGCGCTGTTGGATCGATTGGGGCGAGAGGGTGCTTACACCGTCCGCTTCAGGGCCACGGAGTTGAAGCTGACCGATCGCGAGACGGAGATCGCGCTTCTCGTCGCGGCCGGCCTGACGAACCCGGAGATCGCGACTCGGCTGGTGTTGAGCGTGCGAACGGTGGAAAGCCACCTTCATCGCATGATGCGTAAGGCGAGAGTCAACTCGCGACAGGAACTCAGCGTCCTCGTGCAGCGCCGCGCATAGCGCGGCCCCGATCTCGGCAGCGTCGGCCCCGACATCGGAGACCACGACAGGTGGTGTGGTGATCAGGCACACCACCTGTCAGACCGGTGAAGGGACGGTCTCGCACAGCAGTCTCGGGTACTGGCTGTGCGGTCGAAGCTCCGGGGAGGAAGGCTTCCTGCAGAACATAACCACATCACCTCCGACGAGGGAGTCGCTGCAGTAGTCAGGGGTCGGCAATTGGGTGCCGGGGCGCGACGGGTGCCGCACGTCACGGTCAGGACGTGGGGGATAAGG
The DNA here is from genome assembly GCF_037147555.1 of Microbacterium sp. MMO-35. NCBI lineage: Bacteria > Bacillati > Actinomycetota > Actinomycetes > Micrococcales > Microbacteriaceae > Microbacterium > Microbacterium sp. MMO-35. The sequence goes on along the minus strand of NZ_JBBCVH010000005.1, from coordinate 61,171 downwards.
ACTTCCCGCAGAGTAGCCACGCATGCGGGCTCGGGCCTGGACGCCGAGCACCCGCGAGTCCGATGCCCCCTCACCCCCTCACCCCCTCATGCGCGGATCCTCCGTCGGATCGCGGAACATCGGCGGGCATCCCGCGTCGACCGCAGAGGGACTGAGCTCGAAGTGCCAGGCCTCGTTGTCGTAGGTGCGGCACAGGCCGAACTGCGCGCCGTGGCGGTTCAGCCAGTCGGCGGCGTCGTAGGGCGAGATGTCGACCGCCTCCCCCTTCACGTGCTGCGACGTCTCGGGGGTGCCGACCCAGCGCGCGGCCTCCTCCGCCGAGCCGTAGGTGCGCACCGCGTCGCGCAGCAGCCAGGACTGGTACGCCTTCGACCGCCAGCCTCCGCCGACCCGCAGATCCAGGCCGTCCTCGGCGGCGGCCGCGTGCGCGCGGTCGAGCGCCTCGCGGAGAGCCGGGTCCAGCCGCGCGACGGCCGGGGCCGCCGTGTCGGACAGGGCGAGCGAGTCCCCGTCGGCGATGTAGCCGTCGTCGGCCGTCGGCTGCCCTCCGCTGCACGCGACGACGGATCCCGCCTCGCCGGTGCCGGTCGGATAGTCGGGCCGCGTCGCGACGGCCGCGGTGACCACCGCAGCGGCGATGCCGGCGACGATCGCAGCCAGCACCAGCAGCGTGGCGACGAGCCGGAACAACCGGGGGCGGCGTGCGGCATGCCGGGGCGCGGCGGGGCGGGCGCCGACCGGCGCGGCCGGACCCCGGATCCCGTCCGGCGCGGCGCCGGGACGCAGGGTCTCATTCGGTCTCGTCGTGGTGTCCATGCCTCCACTCCATCGGCGCGGACGTTGCCGCACCGTACGCGCTTTCGCATACGCTCCCGATACACGCCGGTGCGTAGGGTGCGACTATGCCCCTCTCCTCTCCTCCGCGGTGGCCTGCCCTCGCCTCGCGGCGTCATCGTCCGTCGCCGCGCCACGGCGCGCCCGCCTCCTCCACCGCGCGACCCACTAGGCGAACGGCGCTCCCGCGCACTGCTCACGACGTTTCCGGAACACGTCCTCGGCCTAGGCTTCTCGCATGCGCGTGCTGATCGTGGAGGATGAACCCGCCCTGGCGGGAGCGGTGCGCGATGGGCTGCGACTCGCGGCGATCGCGGCGGACACCGCGGGCGACGGGCATCTCGCCCTGGAGCTGCTGGACATCAACTCCTACGACGTCGCGGTGCTGGACCGGGACATCCCGGGCCCGAGCGGCGACGACATCGCGCAGGCGATCGTCGCCTCCGGATCCGGCCTGCCCATCCTCATGCTCACGGCGGCCGATCGCCTCGACGACAAGGCGAGCGGCTTCGAGCTCGGCGCCGACGACTACCTCACCAAGCCGTTCGAGATGCGCGAGCTGATCCTGCGGATCAGGGCGCTGGCGCGGCGCGCCCCGCGATCGACACCTCCCGTGCACGAGCTGGCGGGCATCAGGCTCGACCCGTTCCGCCGCGAGGTGTACCGCGACGGGCGCTACGTCGCCCTCACCCGCAAGCAGTTCGCCGTGCTGCAGGTGCTCGTCGAGGCGGGCGGCGGGGTGATCAGCGCCGAGGAGCTGCTCGAGCGCGCCTGGGACGAGAACGCCGACCCGTTCACGAACGCCGTGCGGATCACCGTGTCGGCGCTGCGCAAGCGGCTCGGCGAGCCCTGGGTGATCCTCACCGTGCCGGGCGCCGGCTATCGCATCGACTTCGACGGCGCCCGCGACGCGACGGCGGCCGAGGATGCGACGCTGCCGGAGCGTGCCGGGAATGCCTGAGGCCCCGTCGAGCGCCGCGCTCCCGCCCCGCCCGGTCCGCACCGTCGGACTCTCGGTGCGATGGCGGCTGACGCTCAGTTACGCGGCGCTCGTCGCCGTGACCGGAGCCGTGCTGCTCGGCGTCGTCGCGCTCTGGCTGCTGCGCTACGTTCCCGACGGCACCGTCTACAACACCGACCCGATCGACGGCACAAGCTGGGCGCCGAACCGCAGCGACATCATCCGCGCGTTCGTGCCGCCGGCGACGTGGGCGCTGCTCGGACTCATCGCGATCGGCGTGCTCGGCGGCTGGCTCCTCGCGGGGCGCGTGCTGCGCCCGCTCGCGCTCATGGCCGAGACCGCTCAGGCCGTGGGCGACGGCGACCTGGACGCGCGGATCGCGCTGCCGGGCCGGGATGACGAGTTCCGTCGCCTCGCCGACGTCTTCGACGGCATGCTCGATCGCATCCAGCACGACATGCAGCGGGAACGACGGTTCGCCGCGAACGCGTCGCACGAGCTGCGCACCCCGCTCGCGATCACCCGGGCGGTGCTCGACGTGGCCGAAGCGGATCCGGATCCGGATGTCCCGCAGCTGCTCGGGCGCCTCCGTGCCGCGAACGAGCGGGCCATCGCGCTGACCGAGGCGCTGCTGCTGCTCGCCCGGCTCGACGCGCGGCCGCCCGCGCGCGTCCCCGTCGATCTCTCGCTCGCCGCGGAGGGCGCCGTCGAGCTGCTGCACGAGGTCGCCGCGTCACGCGAGGTGCGGCTCGACGCGACGGGCGACCCGGTCATCGTCCGCGGGGATGCGGCGCTCCTCGATCAGCTCGCCCTGAACCTGGTGCAGAACGCGCTCGTGCACAACCTGCCCTCGGGCGGATCCGCCACCGTGCGCACGCTCCGTCTCGGCGGACAGGGCGCGCTCGTCGTCGAGAACACCGGAGACCGGCTCGACCCTGCCGTGGTCGCGACGCTGGTCGAGCCGTTCCAGCGCGGCGCCGGGCGCGCCCGCGACGGCGCGCACGGCGGATCCGGTCTGGGGCTGGCGATCGCCGGCTCGATCATCGAGGTGCTGGGCGGATCCCTCGCGCTGACCGCCAGGCCCGACGGCGGCCTGCGCGTCGAGGCGACCTTCCCGCTGGCCTGAGATCCGGATTCAGCGCTGCTCTGCCGCGGCCTCGAACCGCTGCGCGCCGATCACCGACAGCAGCTGCAGCTTCTGCCAGCCCTCCGTGCGCGGCGGGGCCGTGAGCACGAGCAGCGCCTGCGACTGGTCCTCCGTGAAGAGCGCCTGGCAGTCGAGCTCGATCGGGCCGAGCTCGGGGTGCACCAGGGTCTTGTGGTCCTCGAAGCGGAAGGCGACCTCATGCCGCTCCCAGAGCGCGGCGAACTCCGGGCTCTCCGCCTGCAGCGCGCGCACGAGCTCGCCCGCCCGCGACCGGGCCCCCATCGCGCCGTACGCGGCCCGCAGCCCCGCGACCTGGGCGCGGGCGTGGCGCTCGTGATCGGCCTCGGGATAGACCGCACGGGCGCCGGGGTCGGTGAACCACCGGTAGACGTCGCTGCGGGCGAGCCCGGTGCGCGCCGACGGATCGCCGAGCAGCGCCTGCGCCATCCGGTTGGCGACGAGCGTCTCGCCCAGGTTGGACAGCACGAGCGCGGGGGTGTCGTCGAGACGGTCGAGCACCCGGAGCAGGGCCGGCGCGACGTGCGGCAGCGTGCGGTGCCGGTCCGGCGCCGAGTGCCCCGCGGTGCGGAACAGGTAGTCGCGCTCGTCGGCGGTGAGCCGCAGGGCTCGAGCCAGGGCAGCCAGCATCTGCTCGCTCGGCTGCGGGCCGCGCCGCTGCTCCAGGCGCGTGTAGTAGTCGACGGACATGCCGGTCAGCTGCGCGACCTCCTCGCGGCGCAGGCCCGGCGCCCGGCGGCGCGCACCGGCGTGGAGGCCCACGTCGTCCGGACGCAGCGCCTCCCGGCGGCGGCGCAGGAAGTCGGCGAGGGCGATGCGGTCCATGCGTCCATTCTCCGGCGGAAGCGGAACCGCAACCAGGGATCGCGGATCCCCCGATCGCCCGGTCTCTTATCGCGGGAGCGGATCCCGCCGAGCCTGGATCCATGAACATCTCCGGAAACACCGTCTTCATCCCCGGCGCGACGAGCGGCATCGGCCTCGCGCTCGCCCTGCGCCTGCAGTCCGCGGGCAACACCGTGATCATCGGAGGACGCCGCACCGACCTCCTCGCCCGGCTCGCCGCCGAGCACGGTTTCGGCACGGTGCGCATCGACACCGCCGACCCCGAGAGCATCCGCACGGCCGCGGCCGAGGTCGTCACGGCGCATCCCGAGCTCGACGTGCTCATCGCGATGGCCGGCATCATGCGGGTCGAGGACTGGCGCGGCGACGGCTTCCTCTCCGATGCCGAGGAGATCGTGACGACCAACCTCCTCGGTCCGATCCGGCTCATCGCGGCGCTCATCGGGCACCTGCAGACCCGTCCGTCCGCCACCATCGTCACGGTGTCCAGCGGACTCGCGCACACCCCGCTGCGGGTCACCCCCACCTACAACGCGACGAAGGCCGCGATCCACATGCTGTCCGAGTCGATCCGGCTTCAGCTCGACGGCACGGGCGTCTCGGTGCTCGAACTCGTGCCGCCGGCCGTGGCGACCGAGCTCATGCCGGGCCAGAGCGAGAGCCCGTTCGCGATGCCCCTGGACGACTTCGTCGACGAGACGATGGCCCTCATCGAGGCGCAGCCCGACGCGCACGAGATCCTCGTGGAGAACGTGAAGTTCCTCCGTTTCGGCGAGGTGCGCGGCGACTACCCGCAGACGGTCGCGACCCTGAACCGGCTGGATCCGCACGGCGACGCCTGAGCGCCTTCTCCTCCGCCCGCCGAGCAGCCGTGCCCCCGGCTGCTCGGCGGGGATCGTGGCGCTCCGCCGCCGGAGGATGCCCCCCATCGCGGAATCGGCCTTGACATCTCCTCGGTTCAATGGTTCATTAGTCGAGTAACTAACCGATAGACCACAGCGAGGATGTCCGTGATCGACGAAGGCAGGCCCCTCTTCCTCCAGATCGCCGAGACGATCGAGGATTCGATCGTCGACGGCACCCTGGCCGAGGAGACCCAGGCTCCGTCGACGAACGAGCTCGCCGCGTTCTACCGGATCAACCCCGCAACCGCTGCGAAAGGAGTGGCCATGCTCACCGACAAGGGCGTGCTCGTCAAGCGCCGCGGCATCGGCATGTTCGTCGCCGCCGGAGCCCGCGACATCCTCCTCGGCGAGCGCCGCACCGCTTTCGCCGAGCGCTACATCGACCCGCTGCTCGCCGAGGCCCGCACGCTCGGTCTCGGACCCGACGACCTGTCCGCCCTGCTGAGCGAGCGCGCCGCGAACGCCGCGCCCCTCGCCGCACGCACCGAAGGGAACCGCGCATGACCGCCGTCATCGAGGTGTCGAACCTCACCAAGAGCTACCGCGACAAGCTCGCGCTCGACCACGTGTCGCTGTCGATCGAGTCCGACACGATCTACGGACTGCTCGGCCGCAACGGCGCCGGCAAGACCACGCTCATGTCGATCCTGACCGCGCAGAACTTCGCGACCTCGGGCGAGACGCGCGTGTTCGGCGAGGAGCCCTACGAGAACGCCCGCGTGCTGAGCCGGGTCTGCTTCGTGCGGGAGAGCCAGAAGTATCCCGACGACGCGGCGCCCGTCCACGCCCTCCGCGCCGCCCGCCTGTTCTTCCCGAACTGGAATCAGGAGCTCGCCGATCGCCTGGTCGCCGAGTTCCAGCTGCCGATGAAGCGCCGCATCAAGAAGCTCTCCCGCGGCCAGCTCTCCGCGGTCGGCGTCATCATCGGCCTCGCATCCCGGGCGGAGATCACGTTCTTCGACGAGCCGTACCTCGGCCTCGACGCCGTCGCCCGGCAGATCTTCTACGACCGCCTGCTCGAGGACTACGTCGAGCACCCGCGCACGATCATCCTGTCGTCCCATCTCATCGACGAGGTCGCGAACCTGATCGAGCGCGTGATCGTGATCGACGACGGCCGGATCCTCCTCGACGAGGAGACGGACGCCCTGCGCGGACGGGCCTCGACGGTGGTCGGCGATGCCGCGACGGTCGACGCCTGGACCGCGGGCAAGGAGGTCCTGCATCGGGAGTCCCTCGGCCGGGTGGCCTCGGCGACCGTCCTCGGGCGGCTCACCGCGGAGGAGGAGGCGGGCATCGTCGACGCCGGGCTCGACCTCGCGCCGGTGTCGCTGCAGCAGCTCGTCGTGCGGCTCACCCAGCACGCGGGAGGCGGCGAGGGCGTCGCCGACGCGGAGGCGACGCGCGTTCCGGACCGACGCTCGAGTACCGATGCACTCACGAAGGAGGTGCGCTGATGTCCCGGATCCTGAAGGTCGTCCGACTTCAGCTGGTCAACAAGCAGACATGGCTGTGGATCCCGCTGATCATCCTCGCCGCGGCGCTGACCATGTCGATCATCATCTCCGCGATGATCCCGGTCGATGCGCCGAAGTACGGCGGAGCCGGGCAGGCGCCGCTGTGGTACTTCTTCGCACTCGGGCTGCAGGCCCTGACGCTGACGTTCCCGTTCTCGCAGGCGCTGAGCGTCACGCGGCGCGACTTCTTCCTCGGCACGCTGCTCACCGCGGCCGGCGGAGCCGTGCTGCTCGCCGTCGTGTTCCTGCTCGGCGGATGGATCGAGGACGTGACGCACGGCTGGGGCGTCAACGGCTACATGTTCCGGCTGCCCTGGGTGTGGGAGAACGGCCCCCTCGCCGCCGCACTGACGTACTTCGTGCTCGCGCTGCTCCTGTTCCTGGTGGGCTTCACCGGCGCGACGATCTACAAGCGCGCAGGCGGCATCGCCATCACCGTGGTCGGCGTCGGATTCGGGGCGGTGCTGGTGGGGCTGGTGTTCCTCGTCACGCGCTTCGGCCTCTGGGGGCAGGTGGGAGCGGGCATCGCGTCGCTCGGCGCCCTGGGGCTGGCCCTGTGGGGTCTGGTCGCGATCGTCGCGCTCGCGGGGATCTCCTACCTCGTGCTGCGGCGCGCGACCCCCTGAGCCTGCCGACCAGGAAAGGGCCCGGCCGTCAAGGCCGGGCCCTTTCTGCTGCGCCGTAGGCGGCGAAGAACGTGTCGAGCGCGGCGTCCACGTGCGCGGGGATGAGCTCGGGGGCGAGCGCCGCCGCATCACCGAGCAGCATGGCGCGGTTGATCGGCTCCCCCATCACGAGCCAGTTCAGCTGGGTCGCGGCCTGCTCGGCATCGTCCGCCCGGATCACCCCGGCGGCGTCGAGCTCCGTCACGACCGCCGTCAGCGCGAGGATCGCACGCCGGGGTCCGAGTTCGTAGAGGGCCGCAGCGAGTTCCGGTGACCGCCGCAGCTCGCCGATCACCAGCCGCCGCAGGGCCAGGATGCGCGGCGCGAGCACCGCGCCGAGCTGCGCGACGAGCAGCTCGTGCAGGCCGTCGCGCGCCCGCGAGGCATCCGGGAACCGTGGCGCGGGCTCGAGCACCGAGGCGCTGGCGCCCTCGGTCTGCGCCCGGACGATCTCCAGGAACAGGTCGCGCTTGCTGCCGAAATGGCTGTAGAGGGTCTGCTTCGCCACGCCGGATTCCTGCGCGATCGAGTCCATCGTGACCGACTCGTATCCGGTCGCGAGGAACTGCCGTTCGGCCGCGGCGAGGGCGGCGGCGCGCTTGGGCTGCGAACTCGGTCGCATCCGATCACCTCCTTGCGTAAATCATACTCGCGAGTCTAGTATCCAAAACAAGACTCATTGGTCTAGAAAGTGGAGGTGTCCCATGGCGGAGAATTCCGCTCTTCAGTTCGACGCCCGTCTTCGCGTGGCCCCCGAGGCCGCCTCCTGGACGGTGTTCGACGTCCCGGGGTCGCGCGCGTTCTTCGGCACCGGGAAGCCGGTGCGGGTGACGGGAACCATCGACGGCCACGCCGTCGCGATCACCCTGATGCCGGTCGGCAACGGCGCGCACGTCGGCCCCGTCAAGGCCGCCACCCGCGCGGCGATCGGCAAGGCCGCCGGCGACCTCGTGCACGTGCGCCTGGACGGACCGGGGGCATGATGCGGGTGCGCACGGACCTCGGCGACGACGTCGGCGTCGAGCTCCACGGACCCGACGGCGCACCCGCGGTGCTCTTCGTCCAGGGCGCCGGACTCGATCGCGCGGAGAACCCCGTGCCGTCCGAGACGGCGCGACTGCTCGCCGCGCGCGGATTCCGGGCCGCGGTGCCCGACCGCCTCGGGCGAGGCGACTCGCCCGCATCCGGTCCCGTCGAGCAGGAGCGCGAACTCGTGGCGATCGCCGCGGTCGCCGCCGCTCTGGGCGGCCCGGTCGTCCTGGTCGGGCACTCGTCGGGGTGCACCCTGGCGATGCTCGCCGCCGGCCGGATCCCGGAGCTCGCCGGCCTGGTGCTGTGGGAGGCCCCGCTGGGCCAGTTCGCCGAGGGGGCGCCCCGATGGTGGGACGGCGTGCACCGCGCCATCGACGAGGGCGATCTCGAAGGGGCGATCGTCCGCTACATGGTCGGCATGCCGCCGGAGTGGATCGAGGTGCTGCGCGCCTCACCGCAGTTCCCCGCGCTCGTGCACAGCTGGATCCCGGACGGCACCGCCCTCGCCGAGGTCGAGGCGCGCTCCCCGGGCGCCTTCCTCGCCGACCTCCCGGCTCCGGTGCTCGCCGTCGTCGGAACGGAGACCTTCCCCGGCATGCCCGAGGCGGCCGCCGCCCTCGCCGCAGCGGCCGGGAACGGGACCGCCGAGGAGATGCCCGGCGCGTGGCACGAGTGGGAGCCCGCGGCGATGGCGGACCGCCTGGCGCGGTTGCTCGCCGAGACCGCCCGTTGAGGCGGGCGGGTGCCGGCGCCGTCCGGTGGAGCCCGGCGGATCCGGCGCTCAGCCCGCCTGCACGACCTCGTAGCCGGCGTCGCGGAGCGCGGCCTGATCCGCGGCCGCGACGCCGTCGTCGGTGAGCAGCATCGGGAACAGCTCGGGTCCGCCGACGGCGGCGAACGCCGACGCCCCGATCTTCGAGGAGTCGGCGACGATCACCGCACGACGGGCGCGGCTCGCCATCAGCCGGTTCACCGCCGCCTCGCGCTCGTCATGGGTGCTGGCGACGCCGTCGGCCGAGATCGCGTTCACGCCGATGAACGCGATGTCCAGCGCGATGCCGGCGAGCAACTGCTCCACGAACGGCCCCACGAGCTCGTAGCTGCGGGAGTGGATCACGCCGCCGGTGACGACGACCTTGATGTCGGGCCGCGTGGCGAGCTGGGCGGCGATGTTCACGGCGTTCGTCACCACGGTGAGTCCCTGGTCGGCGAGATCCTCCCGCGCGGCGAGCGCCGTCGCGATCGCCGTCGTGGTGGTGCCCCCGGAGAGGCCGACGACCGAGCCGGGCGTGACGAGTGCGGACGCGGCCTGCGCGATGCGCTCCTTCTGCGACGTGCGCTGGTGGCTCTTGTAGCGGACGGGCAGCTCGTAGGCGACGGACTGCGCCACGGCGCCGCCATGGGTGCGGGTGAGCAGGCGGCGCTCGGACAGGCTGTCCAGGTCGCGGCGGATGGTCGCGGCCGAGGCGTCGAAGCGCTCCGCCAGCTCCTCGACCGCCACGTCGCCGCGCGCGGCGAGCAGGTCGAGGATCGCCGTGAGCCGGTGGGCGCGGTTCACGAGGCGTCCTGGAGTGCGAACAGGCGCAGCAGTCGTGCGGCCTCGCCGGCGACCGCATCCCGGGCGGGCGCGAGGTACTTGCGCGAGTCGACGAGCCGCGGGTCCTCATCCAGCCGCTGACGGATCGCGCGCGTGAAGAAGCCGTTCAGGTGCGTGGACACGTTGATCTTCGTCATGCCGGCGCGCACGGCGGCAGCGATCGCCTCGTCGGGCACCCCGCTGGAGCCGTGCAGCACCAGGGGCACGTCGGCGCCGTCTTCCCCCGCGCCGCGCAGCGCGGTACGGAGCCGGGCGACGAGGTCGAGGTCGAGTGCGGCGGTGCGATCGGTCATCGCGTGCGAGGAGCCCACCGCCACCGCGAGCGCATCCACCCCCGTCTCCGCCACGAACGCCCGCGCCTCCTGCGGATCGGTGCGTACGCCCGGCGCGTGGGCGCCGTCCTTGCCGCCGACCTCGCCGAGCTCGCCCTCGACGTAGACCTCGGCGGCGTGCGCGCGCTCGACGACCTGCGCCGTGAGCGCCACGTTCTCGGCGTAGTCGAGCTTCCCGCCGTCGAACATCACGGATCCGAACCCGAGCGCGATCGCCTCGTCGACGAGCTCGGGCCGCTCGGCGTGGTCGAGGTGGACGGCGACCGGAGTCGCAGCCCGGCGGGCCACGGCGAGAGTGGCGAGCGCGATCGGCTCGAGGCCGCCGTGGTAGTCGGCGCAGTTCTGCGAGATCTGCAGGATGACGGGCAGGCCGGCCTGGGCGGATGCCGAGACGAGCGCCTCGGCCGTCTCCAGGTGGATCACGTTGAACGCGCCGACGCCGGTGCCGCGGCGGGCGGCGTCGTGCACGAGATCGCGGGCGGAGACGAGGGTCATCGGGGGTCCTTTCCGGGGACGACGGGGACGGGGCGCGCGGACCAGGGGACCCGGTGCAGCGCGGTCAGCGACGGGCTGTCGACGAGGACGCCGGCCTCGAGGTCGGGCCAGGACGGATGGATCTCGCCCGCGAGCGGCATGAGCACCGCCGCCGACCAGGCGGTCGCGCGGCGCAGCAGCACGCTCGGATCCTTCTCGCCCCGGGCGAGCAGGACGGCGCAGGCGGCGACGGCGGCGTCGCCGGCTCCGGTCGGGTTGCCGGCGAGCGGTTCCGCGAGGCGGGCGCGCACGATCACATCGCTCGTCACGGCGAGCATCCCCTCCGCGCCCCGGGAGAGCAGGACCAGGGATGCCCCGCGGTGCAGCAGCTCGCACGCCCCCGCCACGGGGTCGGGGATCCCGGTCGCCTCGGCGAGCTCGGCGGCGTTGGGCTTGAGCACGGTCGCACCGGCATCGGCGGCGGAGAGCAGCGCGGGCCCCGAGGTGTCGGCGATCACCGCGGCCCCGGCCTCGCGGCCCAGGCCGATCAGCGCCGGCAGCAGGTCGGCGGGGGCCCCGGGGGGAAGGGAGCCGGAAAGCACCAGCACCGGGCGCCCGCTGCGCGCCGGAGCCGTGTCCAGCGATCGCCGCACCGCCTCCTTCAGTGCATCCCACTCGGCGGGGGCGGGGTTCAGCCCGCGTTCGTTGACGATCGTGGTGTCGCCGAGGTGCGCGTCGACCAGGGCGATGCTGCGGCGCGTCGCCCCCTGCACGGCGATCAGCTCATGCGGCACCCCGGAGGCGGCGAGCTCGGCCGCGAACTCGTCTCCGGTCGGTCCGCCGACGGTGGCCAGGGCGCGCACGGGGGCTCCCTGCGCGTGCGCCACCCGGGCGACGTTCAGGCCCTTGCCGCCCGCGCGGGCGACACCGGTGTCGGCACGGTGGGTTCCGCCGGGCACGATCCGATCGACGTGCCAGGTGAGATCCAGTGCCGGGTTGGGCGTGACGGTCACGATCATCCGAGGCTCCTCGCTCGCAGGGCCGCCCCCAGGATCCCGGCGTTGCCCAGCAGCTGCGCGGGCACCAGCTCGGGGATCCGGTGGAAGCTGAGTCGCGCCTTCAGCCGCGCGCGGAGCTCGTCGAACAGCGCCCCGCCCGCGCGCGACAGCCCGCCGCCGATCACGACCGCCTGGGGGGCGATGACCGCGGTGAGCTGCGCGATCGACAGGGCCAGGGCGTCGAGCGCCTCCTCCCAGACCGCGGCGGCGGCTTCGTCCCCCGCGCCGGCGAGCGCGATGACCTCCTTCGCCCCGTCGACCGCGACGCCGGTGCGCTCGGTGTAGCGCCGGGCGATCGCTCCGGCCGAGGCGATCGCCTCGAGGCACCCCCGGGCGCCGCACGCGCACAGCGGCGCGTCCGCGACCGGCGAGTGGCCGACCTCGCCGGCGTAGCCGCCCGAGGTGAACGGCACGCCGCCCAGCAGCAGGGCGCCGGCGATGCCGGTGCCGATGATCAGCACGATCGAGTCGGGGTAGGGCCGGGCGCCGCCGAGCACGTGCTCCGCCCAGCCGCCCGTGCGCACGTCGTGGTCGAAGGCGACGGGCAGCCCGAACGCCTTCTCCGCGATCTGCCGGATGGGGGCGTTCCGCCAGCCCATGTTGCTCGCGAACACCCCGACCCCGGCGACCTCGTCGACGATGCCGGGGACGACGAGACCGACGGCGACCGGATCCACCTCCGGGTGCTCCTCGCGCAGCTGCGCGCCCAGCTCGACGAGTCGAGTCACGAGCCGCTCCGGCAGGTCGGCTCCGGGCTCGGGCGTCGGCGTGCGACGCAGGCCGAGCATCGCCCCTTCGGCATCGAACAGCGCCGACTTGATGTCGGTGCCGCCCACGTCGAAGGCGAGCACGGGTGCGCCCGCCCCGAGCTCAGCCGCCTGCGCGAGCGGATCCCCCGACGCGTCGGTGACCACGTCGGGCACGGCACGCGCCGCCGCGGCCGCGTCGTGCGCCGCGTCGCCGAAGGCAAGGGTCATGGCGGGCCCTCAGTCCTCGAGGATGACCGAACGGGTGAGGTTGCGCGGCTCGTCGGGGTTGAGCCCCTTGGCGAGCGCGCGGTCCAGCGCCACCCGGTGCAGTCGCGCGAGATCGGCCATCGGGTCGATCGGGTGCTGCACCCAGCGACCGCCCGTGGCCGCGACCTGCGCGTCGAGCCCTTCCGGCGCCGCGCCGAACTGCCAGGTGACGCGGCCGGGCGCGGCGATCGCGATCGGACCGTGGCGGTAGTCCATCGACGGATACGACTCGGTCCACGACTGCGACGACTCGCGCATCTTCAGGGCGGCCTCGTGCGCGAGCCCGATCGTCCAGCCCCGGCCGAGGAAGGTGTACTGCTCGGCTCCGGCGAGAGAGGGGTCGACGTCGGCGATGGCGACGCGGGCGTCGGCGATCGCCCCGGTGAGGTCCTCCCCGAGCGAGGCGCGGAACAGCGCGAGGGCCGTCGTCGCGAAGCGGGTCTGCACGACGGACTTCTCGTCGGCGAACGGCAGCACGATCGCGTCGTCGACCATGCCCACGAGAGGGGAGGTCTCGTCGCCGATCACGCCGACGATGCGCGGAGCGGATCCGGATGCCTTGAGCTGATCGACGAGCTCGAGCACCTCGGTCGTCGTGCCGGAGCGGGTCAGCGCCACGACGGCGTCGTAGCCGCGGTCCAGGAACGCCTCGCTGGCGGCGTAGGCGTCGGTGATCCCGAAGCCGGCGCGCTCGCGCAGCGCGGCGTAGGACTGGGCCATGAACCACGACGTGCCGCATCCGATCACGGCCACCCGCTGCCCCTTCGCCGGCAGCAGCGCCTGCTCGGCGGTCATGCCGACGGCGCGCTCCCAGGTGTCGGGCTGCGAGTCGAGCTCCGCGCGCATGTGCGCACCGGGCGCGAGGGTCTCGTTCGGGTCGGTCATGCGTCCTCCTCGGCGATTCGGTCCGCAGAGTGCGCGACCATGCATGATCTTACGTCAAAACGATCATGTTCCGTCATGCAGATTTCGGATCCGGATCCTCCCGGGCAGCACGATCACCCATCCAGGAGCGATGTCCGCCCCGGAAGCGCACCCCGAAGGGCGTCCCGAAGGGCGTCCCGAAGCGGCCCTCGCACCGTGAGACGGGGAACCAGGCCGCGCCGGGCGGCGCGCTCAGCGCGACTCGGCGGCCTCCGTGTGGTGCCGGATCACCTCGGCGACGACGAAGTTGAACCACTTCTCGGCGAACTCCGGATCCAGATGCGCCTCCTCCGCGAGCGCCCGCAGCCGGGCGACCTGCTGCTCCTCGCGGCCCGGATCCGAGGCCGGCATCTCGTGCTCGGCCTTCAGCACGCCGACCTGCTGCGTGCAGCGGAACCGCTCCGCGAGCATGAAGATGAGGGCGGCGTCGATGTTGTCGATGCTGGCGCGCAGTCGCAGCAGTTCGGTGCGGGGATCGGTGGCGGTCATCGGGGGCTCCTCACCGGACGGCGGACGTGCGATCCCTCCGACGATAACGCCTCCCCGCCCCCTACAGTGAAAGCCATGAGCCGCGAAGAGCGCACCCCCGAGGAGGCGGCGCACGAGACCGCCGCGACGCCCGCCGGCACCGGCACGGCGACCGCCGAGGACGGCACGGCGACCGCCGCACCGACCGCCGCACCGACCGCCGACGACGGCGGGATCACCCCCCGCCGGTTCGTCGAGGCCGCGCCGCCGCGCGCCTCGTTCTGGACCCGCATCGACCGGCCGTTCGGCTTCGGCTTCCTGGTGACCCTCGGCGGCCTCGGCGCGATCCTGCTCGGCCTCGCGCTGTCGAACCTGTCGACGGTGCTGATCTACATCGCGTTCGCGCTCTTCGCCGCCCTCGGTCTCGACCCCGCGGTGCGCTGGCTCGAGAAGCGCGGGCTCTCCCGAGCCTGGTCCGTCGTGGCCGTGATCGCGGCGCTCGCCCTCGTGCTGGTCGTCATCGTGCTCGCGATCCTGCCGACCGTCATCGACCAGATCGCCACGTTCGTCACCGGGATCCCCGCCACGATCCGCAACTTCACGCACACCGAGTTCTACGGCTGGCTCGAGAATCAGTTCGGGGTGGGGCTGAACGACCTGGTCACCGAGGTGCAGAAGTTCCTCAGCGACCCGACCCGGATCGCGCAGATCGGCGGCGGCGCGCTGCAGATCGGCACGGGCATCGCCACCGGCATCGCGACGGGCATCTCGGGCGGCCTGATCGTGCTCGTGCTGACCCTCTACTTCCTCGCCACCCTGCCCTCGATGAAGTCCGGGCTCCTCCGTCTCGCTCCCGCGCGAGACCGCCGCAGCGTCGACCGCATCACCGAGCAGATCACCGAATCGGTCGGCGGCTACGTGATGGGCATGGTCGGCCTGGCCTTCATCAACGCCGTGATCGTGTTCGTGCTGTACCTCGTGCTCGGGCTGCCGTTCCCGCCCCTCATGGCGACCGTCGCGTTCCTCATCACGCTGATCCCGCTCGTCGGATCCGTGCTCTTCTGGATCATCGGCACCGGCATCGCCCTGTTCAGCTCGCCGGTCATGGCGCTCATCTTCGCGGCGGTCTACGTCGTCTACATGCAGGTCGAGGCGTACGTCATCACCCCGCGGGTGATGAGCAAGGCGATCGCGATCCCCGGCTCGCTCGTGGTGATCGGCGCCCTCGTCGGCGGCACTCTGCTCGGACTGCTCGGGGCGCTCATCGCGGTGCCCGTGACGGCGTCGATCCTCATCATCATCAAGCAGGTGTGGATCCCCCGGCAGGACGCCCGGGTCTAGTCGGGCCCTGCCGAGGCCGAGACCCGCCCCGACCGCGCCCTCAGCCGCGCCTCAGAGCGCCCGCAGCGAGGCGGCAGCGCCGTCCAGCGCGCCCTCGGCGATCGCGAAGTAGGCCCACCGCCCGCGCTGCTCGCGGGTGACGAGCCCGGCCTCGGCGAGCAGCTTCATGTGGTGCGACACGGTCCCCTGGGAGAGCCCGACCGGCGCGGTCAGGTCGCAGATGCACGCCTCGCCCCCCTCGCCACCCGCGATGAGCGACAGCAGCTTGACCCGCGTCGGATCCCCCAGCGCCTTGAACACCCGCGCGATCCGCTCGGCCTCCTCCGCTCCGACACGGGGCTCACGCGCGGTGGCGCAGCAGGCGTCGGTCTCGATGGTCACGGGGAGCGTCATGCACGCAGTCTTTCACGTATTGACAAACATCGATAGATGTCCGACGGTAGTCGTATTGAAGTCTTTCAATGGATAAGCGCCGAGCCGAGGAGTACCGATGTCCGAACCGCCCGTCGTCGTCGTGGGCGCCGGCCCGCAGGGGCTCGCCGCCGCCGCGCATCTCGTCGAGCGCGGACAGGAGGTGGTCGTGCTCGAGCGCGGCGCCTCCGTCGCCGCCGCGGTGGCGGAATGGGGTCGGGTGCGGCTCTTCTCCGGCTGGCCCGAGCTCGTCGACGGCGCGGCGCAGCGCCTGCTGGAGCGCACCGGCTGGGTCGCGCCGGACTCCGGGTACCCGACCGGCGACGAGTGGATCGACCGCTACCTCGCGCCTCTCGCCGCAGCGCTGGGCGACCGCGTCCGCACCGGCCTGACCGTGACGGGCATCACCCGCGCCGGACGCGACCTCGTGGTCGACTCGGGTCGCGCCGAGGCGCCGTTCCTCGTGCACACGCTCGATGCCGACGGCGGCGAGGGTCGCCTCTCCGCACGGGCCGTGATCGACGCGAGCGGCACCTGGTCGCAGCCGAATCCGGCCGGCGCGGACGGCCTTCCCGCACTCGGCGAGCGCACCGCGGGCGACCGCGTCTCGTACCGCATCCCGCACGACGTCTCGTCGCACGCGGGGACGCACGTGGTCGTCGTGGGCGCGGGCAACTCGGCCGCCCACGCGGTGCTGCGACTGACGGAACTGGCCCGCACCGCGCCGGGCACGCGGGTGACCTGGGTGCTGCGGCGCGGCAGCACGGGCTCGGTGTTCGGCGGAGGCGCGGGCGACGGCCTGCCCGAGCGCGCCGCCCTTGGGATCCGGGCGCGGCGGGCGATGGAGAAGGGCCTGGTCGAGGTGGTCACCGGGTTCCGCGTCGCCGAGCTCCGCCCTCACCCCGAGGGAGTCTCGGTCGTGGCGGACGACGGTCGGGAGATCCCGGGTGCCGGCCACGTGTTCGCCCTCACCGGGTTCCGTCCCGACACCGCGTTCCTGTCCGAGTTGCGGATCTCCCTCGACCCCGCGCTCGAGGCGGTGTCCGGCATCGCCGCGGAGATCGACCCGAACATCCACTCCTGCGGATCCGTCGGCGCGACGGGTGCGCGCGAGCTCGCGCATCCGGAGCCCGGGTTCTTCATCGTCGGGGCGAAGAGCTACGGCCGCGCGCCGACCTTCCTCGCCCTCACCGGCTACGAGCAGGTCCGCAGCGTCGTCGCCCACCTCGTCGGCGACCACGAGGCCGCGTCGCGCAACGAGCTGGTCCTCCCGAGCACCGGCGTGTGCGGAGGATCCGGCGACTTCGACGGCACCGCCGACGGCTGCTGCGCCGCCCCCGTCCTGCAGATCGGCGCCCGCCCGGTCGCCGTAGGCTGAACCCGGAATCCGAGGAGACGCATGACCGCCGAAACCGCCCCCGCCGTCCTGTTCGTCTGCGTGCACAACGCGGGCCGTTCGCAGATGGCCGCCGGCTTCCTGCACGCCATCGCCGGAGACCGGATCCAGGTCCGCTCCGCCGGCTCCCTGCCCGCCGACGAGATCAACCCCGTGGCCGTCGCCGCGATGGCCGAGGTCGGCATCGACATCGCCGCCGAGCAGCCGAAGGTCCTCACGACCGAGGCCGTGCAGGATTCCGACGTCGTCATCACGATGGGCTGCGGCGACGCCTGCCCGTTCTTCCCCGGCAAGCGCTACGAGGACTGGAAGCTCGACGACCCCGCCGGCCAGGGCATCGACGCGGTGCGGCCGATCCGCGACGAGATCCGCCGCCGGATCGAGGCGCTCGTCGGGGAGCTGCTGCCGGCCTGAGCCGGATCCCCGCCGCGGTGCTCCCGCGCTCCCGTCGCAGAACGCCTCTGCTCCCGTCGCAGAAAGTGTCGTCGTGGCGCCCTGATGGCCGCAGTTTCTGCGACCGGAACGGACCGGGCGACGAGACCGACCCGGCGTGGTGGCCGTCGGTCTGAGTCCCGCACGCGCTCGTAGGCTGGATCCATGACGCGCATCTGGGTGGTCCGGCACGGACAGAGCATGCTGAACGCGGCGGAGCGGATGCAGGGCTGGTCCGACGCGCCGCTCACCCCCCTCGGCCGGGATCAGGCCACGGCCCGGGGTCTCGACTTCGCCGCCGCCGGGATCCGGTTCGATGCGGCCTTCTCGGGCGACGGCATCCGGCATCGCGAGACCGCGGCGCGACTGCTCGACGCGGCCGGATCCGGCCTGCAGGCGAGTTCGGATCCGCGCTGGCGCGAGCTGTGCTTCGGCGGGCTCGAGGCGGTCCGCGCCCGCAGGTTCGTCCGGCTCATGCAGGCGCACGTCGCAGCGGACAATCCGTTCTTCGCGACGCTCGACGCCCTCGCTGAGCAGGATCCGCTCGCCGAATCCCCCGCCGACGTGGCCCGACGCGCGACCGAGGCGCTGCACGACGTCGCGGGAGCCGGATCCGAGGTGCTCGTGGTCACGAGCGGCATCACGATCCTGACGCTGCTGCACGGCCTCGGCGCCGACCTCTCGCACCTCACGATCGGCCCCGAGAACCTGTCGGTCTCGACCGTGCTGCGCGTGGACGACGGCTGGCGCGTCGACCGGGCCGCGATGCCGGATCCCGTCGCGGTCTGACCGTCGTCGCCCCGGAACCGGGCGCCGCGGCGGGCAGCACTCCCGCGCGGCAGGCCGACCGGATTCAGGCCGGACAGCCGCAATGCGGAGGGGGAGCCGCGGATTTCCGCGGCTCCCCCTCCGGCATGGACCGATCCAGCCTGAATCCGGTCGGGCCTCAGACGGTGTACCCGTCCGCGACGTCGAGAGCGGCGTCGATCGCGGAGAGGCCGCGCACGAGCTCGTCCTCGGTGATCACCAGCGGCGGGGCGATGTGCGTGCGGTTGAAGTGCACGAACGGCCACACCCCGCCCTTCTTCGCGGCGGCGACGAAGGCGCCCATCGGCGCCGCATCGGCTCCTGCCGCGTTGAACGGCACGAGCGGCTCGCGCGTCTCCTTCGAGCGCACGAGCTCGACCGCCCAGAACAGGCCCTGGCCGCGCACCTCGCCCACGCTCGGGTGCTTCTCCCGCCATCCCTGCAGGGTCGGCTCCACGATGCGGGACCCGAGGTCGCGCACGCGCTCCAGGATCCCGTCGCGGCGGAACACCTCGAAGGTCGCGACGCCCGCGGCGCAGGCCAGCGGGTGCCCGGAGTAGGTGAGTCCGCCGGCGAACGGCACCGTGTCGAACGCGGAGGCGATCCGGTCGGAGATCACGACGCCGCCGAGCGGGACGTAGCCCGAGTTCACGCCCTTGGCGAAGGTGATGAGGTCGGGCTTCGCGTCGAACGCGTCGACGCCGAACCACTCGCCCAGGCGACCGAACCCGACCATGACCTCGTCGGCGATGTAGACGATGCCGTACCGGTCGCACAGGTCGCGCACGCCCTGCAGGTAACCGGGCGGCGGCACGAGCACGCCGTTGGTGCCCACGACCGTCTCGATGATGATCGCGGCGATCGTCGTCGGGCCCTCGAGCTGGATCGTCTGCTCGAGGTGCTCGAGCGCGCGCTGCGACTCCTGCTCCAGGGTCTCGGAGTGGAACGCCGAGCGGTACAGGTACGGACCGAAGAAGCGCACGGTGCCGTTGTCGACGGTGTCGTTCGCCCAGCGCCGCGGGTCACCGGTCATCGAGATCGCCGTCGCGGTGGAGCCGTGATAGCTGCGGTACATCGACAGCACCTTGCGGCGCCCGGTCACGGTGCGCGCCATGCGCACCGCGTACTCGTTGGCGTCGGCGCCGCCGTTGGTGAAGAACACCTTCTCCATGCCCTCGGGTGCGACCTCGGCGATGAGCCGGGCCAGTTCGCCGCGCACGTCGTTCGCCATCGACGGCTGGATCGTCGCGAGCCGGCCGGCCTGCTGCTGGATCGCGGCGACGAGGTCGGGCTGCTGGTGCCCCAGGTTCAGGTTCACCAGCTGGCTGGAGAAGTCGAGGTAGGCGTTGCCCTGGTAGTCCCAGAACGTGGATCCCTCGCCTGCGGCGACGGGCACCGGGTCGATGAGCGCCTGCGCGCTCCAGGAGTGGAACACGTGCGCGCGGTCGTCGGCGCGCACCTGCGCCTCGGCCTCGGCGGCGGGGAGCGCGTGCGCCTCGCCGTGACGGTCGATCAGGCGCGCGGTGTCGGTGGTGACGGTCATGATCGGGATCCTTCCGCGTCAGTGGTTGCTCGGGAAGCCGAGGTCGACCTGCGCCGGCGTGTGGTCGGGCCAGCGCGTGGTGACGACCTTGGAGCGCGTGTAGAAGTGGATCGACTCGGGTCCGTAGATGTGCGAGTCGCCGAACAGCGAGGCCTTCCAGCCGCCGAACGAGAACGCGCCGATCGGCACGGGGATCGGCACGTTGACGCCGACCATGCCGACCTCGATGTCGAACTCGAACTCGCGGGCGGTGCCACCGTCGCGGGTGAAGATGGCGGTGCCGTTGCCGAACTGGTGCGCGTTGATGAGCTCGACCGCCTCCGCGTAGCTGCCCACGCGGACGACCGAGAGCACCGGACCGAAGATCTCGTCCTCGTACAGCTTCATGCCCGGCTTGACGTGGTCGATGAGGCTGATCCCGGTGAAGAAGCCGTTCTCGTCGAGACGCTCGCCCGCGGCGATCCGCTGCGTGCCGTCGATGAGCACGGTGGCGCCCTCGGCGGCGGCTCCCGTGACGTAGCCCTCCACGCGGTCGCGGTGCTCGCGGGTGACCAGCGGACCCATCTCGCTCGCCGCGTCCGTGCCGTCGCCGATGCGCAGGTTCTGCACCTTCTCGGTGATCGACGCGATGAGGGGCTCGGCGACATCGCCCACGGCGACGAGCACCGAGACGGCCATGCAGCGCTCGCCGGCGGATCCGTAGGCGGCGGAGACCGCGGCGGCCGCGGCGCCGTCGATGTCGGCGTCGGGCATGACGACCATGTGGTTCTTGGCGCCGCCGAGGGCCTGCACGCGCTTGCCGTTCGCGGAGGCGCGCTCGTAGATCGACTTCGCGATCGGCGTGGATCCGACGAAGCTGACGGCCTTGACGTCGGGCGAGTCGAGCAGGGTGTCGACCGCGACCTTGTCGCCGTTCACGACGTTGAGCACGCCGTCGGGAAGCCCCGCCTCCTGGAACGCCTTGGCGAGCCAGATCGCCGCGGACGGGTCCTTCTCGCTGGGCTTGAGCACGACCGTGTTGCCGCACGCGATCGCCGAGGCGACCATCCACAGCGGCACCATGACCGGGAAGTTGAACGGGGTGATGCAGGCGACGACGCCGACCGGCTGCTTGACCGAGTGCACGTCGACGCCGCGCGCGACCTGCTCGGAGTGCTCGCCCTTGAGCAGGTGCACGAGACCGGCGGCGAACTCGACGTTCTCGATGCCGCGCGAGACCTCGCCGGCAGCATCGGAGAGCACCTTGCCGTGCTCGCTCGTGACGATGGCGGCGAGCTCGGGCGTGCGCTCGGCGAGGATCTGGCGCAGGCGGAAGAACACGTCGGCGCGCTTGATGAGGCTGGTCGCGCGCCACGCGGGGCCGGCGGCCTTGGCTGCGGCGATCGCCTGCTCGACCTCGGCGACGCTCGCGAAGGCGACGGTGCGGTGGGCCTCGCCGGTGGCCGGGTTGTAGACCGGTCCGGTGCGCTCGGTCTCGCCGGCCTCTGCGCCGTTGATGAAGTGGCGGATCAGGGTCACGCTGTGCTCCTCGGGGTGGGGATTCGGACACTCTGATCGACGGCGTCCGCGGGCTTGTCCTCCTATGCTCACAGCGGAGAGGATGGATCCATGCCTGCAGATCGTCTGGACTTCGTCACCGATCGGACAGATCGTCCGGAAGCGTTCGAGCCCGGTCTCCCGACCGTCGCCGACGCGCTCGAGGTCGCCTCGCTGCAGGCGGGGATCCCGGAGGTGCTGGCCGGATCCGTCGACGTGCCGGTGCGCTGGGTGCACGTCTCCGACAGCGAGCGCGTCGCCGCGCTGCTCGACGGCGGAGAGCTGCTGCTCACCACGGGCGCCGGGTGGCCGGGCGGCGCGGATGCGCTGACCCGGCTCGCCGATGAGTTGGCCGACGCGGGGCTGGCGGGGATCGTGCTGGAGCTCGGCACCCGGTTCGCCGTGGTGCCCCCGGCGCTCGTCGCGGCATGCCGCGCCCGCGAGCTCGCCCTGGTGACCCTGGACCGCGAAGTGAAGTTCGTCACGGTCACGGAAGAGGTGCACCGCCGGATCATCGCCGGCCAGGTCGAGGCGCTCCAGGAACGGCAGCGCCTGCACGAGCTGTTCACCGGGCTGAGCCTGCGCGGCGCTCCGGTCGAGATCGTGGTGCGCGAGACAGCGCGGGCGCTCGGCGCTCCGGTCGTGCTGGAGGACCTGGCGCACGAGCTCGTGTTCGCCGACACCGCGCACCGCCCCGAGGCGGAGGTGCTCGCGAGCTGGACCTCGCGGTCGCGGCGCCTGGATCCGGAGTGGACCCGGGTTCCGGTCGCGGCGCGCGGCACCCGCTGGGGCGAGCTCGTGGCCCTGCCGGGGCCGCCGCATCCTGCGGGCCGCGCGACCGTGCTCGAGCAGGCGGCGACCGCGCTGGCCCTGTCCCGCCTCGCCGACGGCGAGGGCGCGTGGTCACGGCTGCGCGCGGAGGGACTGATCGCGGCCGTGCTCGGCGAGCGGTACACGACGGTCGCCGACATCGAGGCCCGGCTGGAGGCATCCGGGTTCCCCCTGCGCGGGCGCGCGCTGCACGTCGCCGTGGGCCGCCGCGAGACGACCACGGCAACGCGCGACGATCGGCACACGATGAGACGATCGGCACACGGATCCGGCGAGAACCCGCGCCGATCGGCACAGGCTGTGCAGATCGTGACGGACCCGTTGGGGCGCAGCGCGGATCCGACCGGGCGCGGCACGATTCCGGGCGGCCGCGGCGCGGACCCGGCCGGCCGCGCCGGCGGCGACGACGTCCGCACCCTGAGCGCCGACATCGGCGAGGAGCGGATCCTGCTCGTCTCACTCCCCGCCGGATCGCGGATCCCGGAGTCCCTGCTCGCGGAACTCGGATCCGGCGCCGCCGGCGACCCCTGCGCCTCGACCGGCGAGCTGCTCGCGGCGATCCCCGTGGTGCGCCGGCTGGCCGGGCAGGCCGCGCCGGGGGAGCTGCTTCGCGTCGCCGATCGGCCGCTCGCGCGCCTCGCCGCCGAGCTCAGCGGCGACCACCGCCTGCAGGAGCACAGCGCGCGGCTGCTCGCCCCGCTCATCCGGCACGACGACGCAACCGACGGCGACCTGCTCCGGGTGCTGCGCGCGATCGTCGCGCATCCGGGCAACCGCACCGCCGCCGCGGCCGCCTCGCACCTGTCGCGCTCGGTGTTCTATCAGCGCCTCGACCTCATCGCGGATCTGCTCGGCGCCGACCTCGACGACGGCGAGACCCTGTCCGCGCTGCACTTGGCGCTGCTCGCCCACGGGCGCTGACCGGCCCGCGGGCGCTGACGCGCCACGGGCAACCAGCGCGGCAGCCAGCGCGGGCCACCCTGGCACCCGGCAACCTGCGCGGCAGCCCCCTGCACAATTCAGGCCAGGACCCGCGATCCGGGCCGATTCCGGCCGTACGTCGCACCACCGGATCCATGCAGCCTGAGTTGTGCGCGCCGGTCTCAGCCGGCCGGGTGCCCGCCGCCCATCACCCGCTCCACCATCTCGGGCGAGGGCTGGCCGAGCGCGATGATGTTCTCCTCGCTGTCGCTGAACCACGCGGCGCGCTCGTCCCCCAGATCGGCGATGCCGTCGACGGTCTTCAGCCCGGGGAAGTCGTACTCGTGGAACTCGACCCCGCGGGCGCGCAGCGCCGCCGCGTCGCGCTCGATGTCGTCTGTCACGAGGTTGAGCGCGGTGTTCTGCGCGGTGCCGGCGAAACCGGTGAGGTACACCAGCACGACGGTACCGCCGACGTCGTAGAACACGTTCCCGGACTCGACATCGACCTCGACCGGATCCCGGTCGAGCACGTCATGCCACCAGCGCTTGGCGCGATCGAGATCCGTCGCCGGAAGGACGGCCGTCGCCATGAGTTTCTCGAACATGATGAGCCCCAGCTCCGGGGTGCGGTCATCCTCGCGTCGGCCCAGCACAACGCCGCGCCGCTCGGGCGCGCGAATGATTTCCCCGCGCTGATCATATTCCCGGATCCGTCGCCCGGGAAGGCCTCGCAGAGCGTCAGGCGATGTAGACCTTGCGCAGCGTCTCCGTCACGGTCCAGGTGGTGCGCATGCCCTCGGCGAGACGGACGACGGATCCGGGGCCCACCTCCAGCGGCGGCAGAGACGGCTCGTCGAAGGCGATCGTCGCCCGGCCGGAGAGCACGACGAACAGCTCGTCGGCCTCGGTGTCGGTCGCGGTGCCGGGGGTCATCTCCCAGATCCCGATCTCGCGGTCGCCCGTGTCGTCGAGCACGGCGATCGCCGTGGTCGGCGACCCGGCCACGACCTCGTCCGCGGGCAGCGGCGCGTGTGCGAGGCCGAGGTCGGCGACCGCGGTTCCGGCGGCCGGCAGCGCGGTCACGAGTCGAACCCCATGCCGACGGCGTCGAGCGCCTTGAGGAACAGGTTGCGGCGCCCCTGGTTGTGGTCGGCCTGGTTCATCGCCGCGCGCACGAGGTTCACGCCGATCGACGCCGCCGGCTCGGGCGGGAACGGGATCGGCTTCTCCCGCACCATCTTCAGGCGGGTGCGCTCGGTGTCGAGCCCGGCGAGCTGGTCGAGCATCACGTCGGCCGCGAAGCGCGTCGCGCCGACGCCCAGCCCGGTGAACCCGGTCGCGTAGGCGACACGGCCGCCCCGCGCGGTTCCGAAGAAGGCGCAGAACCGGCTGCAGGAGTCGATCGCGCCGGCCCAGCGGTGGGTGAAGCGCAGCCCCTCGAGCTGCGGGAACGTCGTGAAGAAGTGCGACGCCAGCTTGCGATAGCTCTCCGGGCGCTCCTCGTACTCCTCGCGCACCTTGCCGCCGAAGTGGTAGACCGCGTCGTAGCCGCCGAACAGGATCCGGTTGTCGGCGCTCAGCCGGTAGTAGTGGAACTGGTTCGCGCTGTCGGCGAGACCCTGGCGGTTCTTCCAGCCGATCGCCTCGTACTGCTCCGCCGTCAGCGGCTCGGTCATCAGCTCGTAGTCGTAGACGGGCACGGTCATCAGCCGGTTGCGCTTGAGCAGCGACGGGAACACGTTCGTCGCGAGGGCGACCTGGTCCGCGACGATGGTGCCGTTCTCCGCGGTCACCGTCTGCACGCCCTTTCCGCTGAGGCCGGTGACGCGGGTGCGCTCGAAGATCTGCACGCCGAGCTCTGCGGCCACCCGGGCGAGCTCGAAGGCGAGCTTCGCGGGGTGCACCATCGCGCACCCCTCACGGTCCCAGGATCCGGCGAGGTAGGTGGGCGAGGCGACCTCGGCCTGCACGGCCGTCTGGTCGAGGAAGCCGTCCCCCTCCATCCAGGCGACCTGGTGCGGCTCGACGGCCACCGCCAGCTGCCCGGTGCGCTCCCAGTCGACGTCCATGCCGTAGCGCTCGACGGTCTCCTGGATCCCGTCGAGGTTCTCGAGTCCGAGCCGCTCGAGCGTCTCCATCTCGTCGGGCCAGCGGTTGTGCCCGTTCTCTTCGCCGTGCGTGAGGCTCGCCTCGCAGAACCCGCCGTTGCGGCCCGAGGCCGCCCATCCGACCCGGTTCGCCTCGAGCAGCACGACGCGGCGCTGCGGGTCGCGCTCCTTGGCGCGGATCGCCGTCCACAGTCCGGCGTAGCCGCCACCGACGATCGCGAGATCGGCGCGCACCTCGCCCGACAGGGCCGGGTAGGCGGTGCGCTCGACGTCGTCGAGCCAGAAGGCCGCGTGCGCGGTGTTCTCGAGGGAGCGCTCGATGACCGAAGCGCTCGGCTGCCGTCGTTCGAAGACGGTCGTTCCCATGATGGTTCCTTGTCCGGGAGGAGGTGGGGGTCTTTCGCCGGGGCGCGCCGCAGCGCCCCGGATGCCGCGGTGCGGCCGGGTTCGGGAGAGCGGGCAGGCTCAGCGGATCAGCGCGTGCCCCAGTTGTAGAGGTCCTTGTGGAGCCCTGCATAGAGGAAGCACTCGGTGTGCGAGACGCCCTCGATGGTGCGGATCTGCGTCGCGATCAGCTCGAGCAGATCCTCGTCGCTCTCGCAGATGGCCTCGGCGAGGATGTCGAAGGATCCGAGAGTGACATTGACATATGCGATCTCCGGAATATTCGCGATCGCCTCTGCCGCGACACGGGGATCGCCGTCGACGCGGATGCCCAGCATCGCCATCCGGGAGAAGCCGAGCTGTCGAGGATCCGTGACGGCGACGATCTGCACCACGCCGCTATCGGTGAGTCGCTGTACGCGCTGGCGAACAGCTGCTTCACTGAGACCGACCGCACGTCCGATCTCGGCGTAGGGTCGACGGCCGTCCTCCTGGAGCAGTTCGATGATCCGCTTCGAGACGTCGTCCAGCACCGGCACCTTCGGCTTCTCGCTCATATGACGATTTTGACACTCTCAGACTATCAACGCAACTGATTTCGCAGATTCGGATCCTTTTTCCTTCCGATTTCGTTGATCCTGTCCTATTCTGTTCACCATGCAGAGCACCCTGTCTGAAGCCGCACTGTTGCAGAACTTCATCGGCGGCCGCCTCGTCGCCGCCCACGGTGAGGGCCGCATGGACCTCATCGACCCCGTCACCGAGCAGGTCTACGGCCAGGCGCCGATCTCGGATCAGAGCGACATCGACGCCGCCTACGCCGCCGCGGCCGCCGCCTTCCCCCTCTGGCGCGACACCACCCCGGCCCAGCGGCAGCTGGCGCTGTTCCGGATCGCGGACGCGATGGCCGCACGCGCCGAGGAGTTCGCCGACCTGGAGTCGCAGGACACGGGCAAGCCCCGCGCGAACCTCGTGGCCGACGAGATCGACCAGTCCGTCGACCAGCTGCGCTTCTTCGCCGGGGCCGCGCGGAGCCTGGAGGGCCGCGCCGCCGCGGAGTACATGGCCGGGCACACCTCCTACGTGCGGCGCGAGCCGATCGGCGTGATCGGCCAGGTCACGCCGTGGAACTACCCGCTCAACATGGCCGTGTGGAAGATCGCCCCCGCGCTGGCGGCGGGCAACACGGTCGTGCTCAAGCCCGCGGAGTCGACCCCGCTCACCACCCTGCTGCTCGCCGAGATCGTCGCGGAGCACACGCCCGCCGGCACGCTCAACGTCGTGCTCGGCGATCGCACCACCGGGGCCGCCCTCGTCGCGCACAGGACGCCGCAGATGGTCGCGATCACGGGATCCGTGCGAGCGGGCATGGCGGTCGCCGAGTCGGCGGCGGCCGACGTCAAGCGGGTGCACCTCGAGCTCGGAGGCAAGGCGCCGGCCATCGTCTTCGCCGATGCCTCCATCGCCAAGGCCGCGGAGGGCATCGTCACCGGCGCCTTCTTCAACGCCGGTCAGGACTGCACCGCCGCGACCCGCGTCATCGTGCACGCGTCGGTGCACGACGAGCTGGTGAAGGCGCTCGTCGAGCGGGTGCGCACGCATGCCCGCACCGGCGCTCCGCACGAGGACGGCGTGTTCTTCGGCCCGCTGTCGAGCGCGGCGCAGCTCGCGCAGGTGCAGGGCTTCGTCGACCGCCTGCCCGCGCACGCGGTGATCGAGACCGGCGGCAAGCGGCAGGGCGACACCGGCTACTTCTTCGAGCCGACGATCGTCTCGGGCATGCGCCAGGACGACGAGGCCGTGCAGAACGAGATCTTCGGACCGGTGCTCACCGTGCAGTCCTTCGAGGAGGACGACGAGGCGCTCGCGTTCGCGAACGACGTCCTCTACGCACTGGCGGCGTCGGTATGGACGACCGATCACACCCGATCGCTGCGCTTCTCCCGCGACCTCGACTTCGGCTGCGTCTGGATCAACACGCACATCCCGTTCGTGTCGGACATGCCCCACGGCGGCTTCAAGCACTCCGGCTACGGCAAGGACCTGTCCCAGTACGGCTTCGACGACTACACGCGCATCAAGCATGTGATGAGCGCGCTCGACTGAGGTCGGCGGTGTCCCGCTCGGGCCGGCACGGGTCGCGGATCGGATCCACCGGGCGGGATCCGATCCCGCGCGACGGGGCTCGACGGACAGCGGATGAGGTGCTACTGTCGCCTACGCCGTGCTGGCACGAGAACAGGAGGTGGTCCCCATGAACGAATCGACGTGGGTGCTCCTGATCGGGGTCACGGTCGGACGATAGGTCGTCCGGGAGCGCCCTGCATGCGCACTCCCGAAAGGCACGACCATGAACTCCACCTCTGAACTGACCTTCACAGCCCTGCGGCAGCGCGACGACGACATCGTCGAGCGCGACTTCACGCTGGACGGGATCCCCGGCGTGCTCTGGCTGCCGGGATCCGCCTCCGCCGAGCACCCGGTCCCGCTGATCCTCCTCGGCTACCCGAGCGGGCCCGGGCTCGACCGGATGCGCCCGCGTCTCGACGGCCGCGCCCGCGCCTCCGCCGATCTCGGCTTCGCCTCGGTCGCGCTCGAGATGCCCGGCAACGGTGCGCGGCCCGCGCTGCCCGAGCTCCAGGGCGCCCGCGCCGACCTGATGCGCGCGCTCGACGCCGGCGAACGGCCCGGCGAGGACGTCATCGACCGGCTCGTGCTGCCCCTCGTCGAACGGACCGTGCCCGAATGGCAGGCGGCCCTCGACGCGCTGCTCGCCCTGCCCGAGATCGGCGGACCGGTCGCCTACTCGGGCGGCGTGCTCGCGATCGGCATCCGGCTCGCCCGGGTCGAGCCGCGCATCGTCGCCGCCGGCCTGTTCGCCGGCAGCTACGTGCCGCTGAGCATGTTCGACGAGGCCCGCGCCGTCACGACCCCTCTGCACGTGCTGCTGCAGTGGGACGACGAGGGCAACGACCGGCAGCGCTCGCTCGACGTGTTCGACGCGTTCGGATCCGCCGAGAAGACGCTGCAGGCCAACCTCGGCGGGCACACCGGTGTCCCGGCCCACGCCGGCGAGGACGCCGGGAGGTTCTTCGCCCGGCACCTCGCGCCGCAGAGCTGAACCAGGTCCCGCGAGACCCGCGATCCTGCATGAGATGCCACGCCTGGCGCCAGATCTCATGCGAGAAGCGGTGTCTCGCGGGATCCGCGGCTCGGGCTCAGGCGTTCAGCGCCTCGAGCAGCGTCTGTGCGACCGCGTGGCTGGACTGCGGGTTCTGGCCGCTGATGAGGTTGCCGTCCCGCACGACGTGCGAGCTCCAGGGGGCGCCGCCCTCCACGGTCGCACCGCGGTCGCGCAGCGTCGTCGCCACGAACCACGGGGTGTTCTCGCCGAGCCCGCCGGTGGTCTCCTCCTCGTCGGTGAAGACCGTGAGGGTGCGACCCGAGAAGGCGAACCGGCCGTCGGGCGCCGTCGCGCTGAGCAACCCCGCCGGCCCGTGGCAGAACGGCGCGATGAGCAGCTGCGCAGCATCGGCGGCGACCAGGAGACGCCCGAGATCCTCGTCGAAGGCGAGGTCGGCCATCGGACCGTGGCCTCCCGGAAGCACGACGGCGGCGAAGTCGGTGGCGACGATGTCGCCGAGAGCGGCGGGCGCCTCCAGGTCGGCCCGGATCGTCTCCAGGTAGGCCCGGAACTCCTCGACCCGCGTCGCGTCGCCGACGACGTCGGCATTCAGCGATCCGGGGTCGACCGGCGCGGGGCGTCCACCGGGCGTGGCGATGAGGACGTCATGACCGGCGCGGGTGAGCTCCCGGTGCGCGACGACGAGCTCCTCCGCCCAGAATCCGGTGGGGTGCGCCGTTCCGTCGGCGAGGGTGAGGGAATCGGCCGCGGTCACGGCCATGAGGATCTTCGACATGTGGGTCCTTTCGACACGTCCATGCTCCTCCGCATCAGCGGCACGCCCCCATCGGATGATCGAACCCACCGATCGGGATTCCGGGGACCTCAGGCGATGATCCGCCGCAGGGCCGCGGCGACCGCGGCGACCTCCGGGATGCGCTGCGCTTCTCCGCTCCTGGTGGCGAGGTACAGCGTGTTCAGTGGAGCGACCTGCGGCTCGTCCAGCGCGATGAGCGCACCGTCCTCCAGGTCCTCGTCGACGAGGTAGCGGGGCAGCACCGACATCCCGATGCCGTCGAGCACCGCGCGACGGATCCCGCGGAGGTCGGGGATCACCGCCGCGACCCGCAGTCCGGAGGGAGGACGGTCGAAGACGCTGCGCCAGTACCGACGGATGATCGGCAGGTTCGCCGCGTACGCGACGACCGGCACGTCCTCCGGGATCCCGCCCGCCCAGGAACGAGCGGCCACGAGGACGAACTCCTCGTCATAGAACGGTTCCGCCGTGACACCCTCGCGCCCCGGCGGAACCGCGCTCACCACGAGATCGAGCGCGCCGCCGACGAGCGCGTCGAGAAGGTCCGGGGGGAGCCCGAAGGTGAGGCGGATCGGCCCGCCCGCGGCGGCGAGCAGTTCAGCGAGGCGTGGCACGACCTTCACCGAGAGGATCTCCGCGGCGCCGCCGACATGCACCGTGCGCACCGGGTCGCCGCCCAGAGCCGGCGACAGCAACGCATCCTCGATCGCGTCGACATGCGCGGCCACGCGTCGCGCCAGCTCGAGGCCCTTGGCCGTCGTCGTCACGCCGGCTCGCCCGCGTTCGAACACGGGGAATCCCACGACGGCTTCGAGCGCCTGCACATGCGCGGAGACGGTCGCCTGCGAGAGCCCGAGCAGGTGCGCCGCACGGGTGAGCGATCCCACCCGGTGCACCGTGACGAACGTGCGCAGATGGTCCAGGCTCGGAGCGGTCACGTCCGCCACTGTACGCGGCACGCGGCCGCGGCGCTCCGCGATCCCGGACGCAGGACGGCCCCGGGATCCGCTCCCGGGGCCGTCCTCGTCCGAGGCCGGAGCTCAGCTCAGGCCCTGCTCCTTGAGCCACGCCTTGGCGATGTCGGTGGCCTGCTTCTTGTCGGCCGTGCTCTGGACGTTGAGCTTGACCAGCTCGTCCGTCGTGAGCTTCGCGCTGACGGCGTTGATCGCCTTCGAGACCTTGTCGGCGACGCTCGCGCTCACGATCGGCACGACGTTCGACGGCAGGATGAGGTTCTTCGGATCCTTCAGCGCGACGAGGTCGCCCTTGGCGAAAGCCGGATCCGCCGAGTAGATGTCCGCCACCTGCACGGTGCCGGCCTGCAGTGCCTCGAGCGTGGTCTGGCCGGTCGCGGAGAACGCGAGATCCACGCCGTAGTCGGTCTTCGCCGCGGCAGGGCCGTAGGGGCGCTTCTCGAACTCCGGCGCGGCGCCGACGGTGACCGGCGCGGGCATCTTCGACAGGTCGCCGATCGACTCCAGACCGTACTTGTCGGCATTGGCCTTCGTCACCGTGTAGGTGTCCTGGTCGGCGGCCTTGGCGTAGTCCAGGGCGGTGAGCCCCGACGGCAGCGCCTTCTTCAGCGCGGCGTAGACGTCGTCCGAGCTGTTCGTGTCGGCCTTGCCGCCCAGGTACTCCAGCAGGTTGCCGGTGTACTCCGGGAACAGGCTGATCGCCCCCGACTTCACGTCGGGCATGTAGGCGTCGCGCTGGCCGATGTTGAACTTGCGATCGACCTTCATGCCGTCCTTCTCGAGGGCCTGCGCGTAGATCTCGGCGATGATCTCGTTGGAGTAGTAGGCCTGGGACCCGATGACGATCGTGTCGGAGGAGCCGGATCCGTTCGTCTCGGTGGGCTTGTCGAGCGGGTTGCTGGAGCCGCAGGCGCTGAGCGCCAGGGCCGCGGCGACCGCGACCGACGCAGCGGCGGCGATGCGGGTGATGCGGGCGGTGAACATGGTGTGCCTCTCTTCGGTGGGGAGTCCGTGCTGTGGTGAGGGTCGATGCAGGTCAGGTGCGGGCGGCGCGCAGGGCGCTCCGCCCGCGGGGTTCTTCTCCGGAGCGTGCGTCGCCGGCGCGGACGCCCGCCGGCACGGCGGCCCGCTGGGCGATGGCGAACAGCAGGTCGGCGATCAGCGCGAGCGCCGCGACGAGGAGCGCCCCGGCGAGCACCTGGTCGAACCGGCCGAGCGGGATGCCCTGGATGATCGGGTAACCGAGGCCGCCGAGGTTCACCCAGGCCGCGATCGTCACGGTCGCGATCACCTGCAGGGTCGCGGCGCGCAGACCGCCGATGAGCAGGGGCAGCCCGAGCGGGAACTCGACCCTCCAGAACACCTGCCACGGCGTCATCCCCATCGCCTTCGCGGCGTCGACCACGCGCGGATCGATCGCCTCGATGCCGGTGTAGGCCCCGGCGAGCAGCGAGGGGATCGCGAGCAGCACGAAGGTCACGAGAGCCGCGGCAGGCACCTGCAGCACGCCGAACAGCAGCACGAGCAGGATCAGCAGTCCGAACGAGGGGATCGCCCGCGCGGCGCCGGAGATCGCCACGGCGATCTCGCGCCCTCGCCCGGTGTGCCCGATGACCCAGCCCGCGGGCACCGCGATCACGGCGGCGACCAGCACCGAGGCGAGCGTGTAGAAGAGATGCTGCCCGAGCAGCACCGGCAGTGCGTAGGATCCGGTCCACTGCTCGGGGTCGAGCAGCCAGCGGATCGCGTCCACGAAGAGGTTCATGCGGCGACCTCCTCGGCGACGACCTCGCCGTCGACCCCTGCGGAGGCGCCGAGCGCGGAGGAGGCGACGCGCCCGCGGCGCTTCGCGGCGGCGCGCTGCCACGGCATCACCAGCCGGCCGATCAGCACGAGCAGCAGGTCGACGACGAGCGCCAGGACGATCACGGCGAGGACGCCGGCGAAGACCTCTTCGATGAGGCGTCGATCGAGCCCGTTCGTGAAGAGATAGCCGAGGTTCTGCACGCCGACGAGGATGCCGACGGTCGCGAGCGCGATCGTCGAGACCGCGGCGACGCGCACGCCCGCCAGGATGACGGGGCCCGCGAGCGGAAGATCGACGGTCCAGAACCGCCGTCCGGAGCCGTAGCCCATGGCGGTCGCGGCCCGGCGCACGTCGGCGTCGACCGAGTCGAGCCCGTCGGCGACCGCCCGCACCAGGATCGCGATGTTGTAGATCGTCAGGGCGACGACGAGGTTCGTGGGACTGATCGCGGAGTAGCCCAGCAGCGCCGGCAGCAGGATGAGCAGCGCCAGGGAGGGGATCGTGTAGAGGAGGCCGGTGAGCACGATCACGGGCCCGCGCACCAGCCGGTAGCGCCAGGCGATCCATCCCAGCGGCACCGAGACGACGACCCCGAGCACGAGCGCGATCACGCTCTGCTGCAGGTGAACGGCGGCGAGGCCCACGATGAGCCCGAGGTTGTCGATGATCCAGGTCATGTCAGTCGACCTCGTCGGTCGCGCGCGGCGGATGGGCGTCGAGGAGGTCGGCGGGCGACTGCACGAGGGTTCCCTGCGCCCGCCCGTCGGCGTCGACGACGACCGTGCCGTGCGGCGTCTGCTTGAGGTGCAGTGCGCGCCGACCGCGGTCCGCGCCGATGAACGCCGCGACGAACTCGTCCGCGGGCGCCGTGAGGATCTCGTCCGGGGTGCCCTGCTGCACGATGCGCGCGGCCCTGTCGAGGATCACGATCCGGTCGCCGAGCAGCAGCGCCTCGTCGATGTCGTGCGTGACGAAGACGACCGTCTTGCCGAGCTCGCGCTGCAGACGCAGCAGCTCCTGCTGCAGCTCGGTGCGCACGATCGGGTCGACGGCGCCGAACGGCTCGTCCATGAGCAGGATGTTCGGGTCGGCGGCGAGCCCTCGGGCCACCCCGACGCGCTGCTGCTGCCCGCCGGAGAGCTGGCTCGGGTAGCGCTCCGCGAGCGCCTGATCGAGCCCGACCGTGTCGAGCAGCTCGCGTGCGCGCTCATGCGCCTCGCGCCGGGCGACGCCGTTCAGGCGCAGCACCGTGGCGATGTTGTCGATCACGCTGAAGTGCGGCAGCAGTCCCGAGTTCTGCATCACGTAGCCGATGCGCCGGCGCAGCGCCACGGGATCCCCGTCCAGAACGCTCACGCCGTCGATCTCGACGGCGCCCGAGGTCGGCTCGACCATGCGGTTGATCATGCGCAGCAGGGTGGTCTTGCCGGAGCCCGACGAGCCCACGAGCACGGTCGTCTGACGGGCCGGGATGACGAGGCTGAAGTCATCGACCGCGCGGGTGCCGTCGGGGAACGTCTTGGTGACGGAGCGGAACTCGATCATCGGCCGCGCGCCCTCAGGGGAGGGATCCTTCCTGCGGCACGTCGCCCTCGCGGATCTCCACGGCGCGGTCGAACGCGACGTAGCCCGAGAAGTCGACCCCGACCCGCTCGATCGCGGTCGGGTAGGGGTGCGGATACGCCCACGCCAGATCCTTGTGCTCCTGCTCGTTCACGCGCAGCGAGTAGTACTGGCACTCGCCCTTCCACGGACAGGTGTACGGCGTCGGGCTCTCCTGCAGCACGCCCTCGGTGATCGAGGTGGGCGGGAAGTACCGGTTGCCCTCGATGATCACCACGTCTGAGTCATCCGCGTTGGCGATGATCCGTCCTTCGAATACTGCTTGCATGCTCGTCCCTCCTCGGGAATCGATGCGACACGTTCTTCTCGGCGTGCGGCGCCGCGGCGCCCTTCCGACAGTAGGCCAAGCCTCCGACATCGGGAACAGCCACGTCGCGTTCCGGATTCCCGGCGCCGGATCCGGGGCTCAGGCAGACGCCCGGCCGTAGGCCTCCAGGAGGCGCAGCCACACCTCGCTCATCGTCGGATACGACGGCACCGCGTGCCAGAGCCGCGAGAGCGGAACCTCGCCGACGACCGCGATCGTCGCGGCGTGGATGAGCTCCGCGACATCGGATCCGGCCAGGGTCACCCCGAGCAGCACCTGCCGGTCCTCGTCCACGACCATGTGCGCGCGGCCCTGATAGCCGTCGGCGTGCAGCGACGCGCCGGCGACCGAGGAGAACTCGACCTCGACCTCGCGGACGCGGTGCCCCGCCTCACGGGCAGCCGCGGCGGTGAGGCCCACGGCCGCGACCTCCGGCTCCGAGAACACGACCTGCGGCACCGCGGCGTGGTCCGCCGTCGCGACGTGCCGCCCCCAGCGCGCGTCGTTGACGGGCTCGCCCTTCGCGCGGGCGGCGATCACGTCGCCCGCCGCGCGCGCCTGGTACTTGCCCTGATGCGTGAGCAGCACGCGGCCGTTGACGTCGCCGACCGCGTACAGCCAGTCGACGCCGGGCACGCACAGGGTGTCGTCGGTGCGGATCCATCGGCCCGCCGGCAGGCCCACCGTCTCCAGGCCGATGTCGCCCGAGCGCGGCGTGCGACCGGTGGCGACGAGGATCTCGGCGGCGCGCACGTCGCCGCCGTCCGTGCTCACCGTGACCCCGTCGGCATCCCGGGCGACGCTCTTCGTCACGACGCCCGTGCGCACGTCGACGCCGAGCGCACGCAGGCCCTCGGCGACGAGTCCGGCGGCGAACGGCTCGACGGATCCGAGCAGCCCGCTGCGGGCGAGCACCGTGACCTCCGCGCCGAGCGACGCATACGCCGTGGCCATCTCGACGGCGACCACGCCGCCGCCGATGACGACGAGCGAGGCCGGGATCTCCTCGGCGCTCGTGGCCTCGCGGCTGGTCCACGGATTCGCCTCGTGGAGTCCCGGGATCGGCGGGATCGCGGCATCGGATCCGGTGCTGACCGCCACGGCATGACGGGCGGTGAGGGTGCGCACGCCGCCGTCTGGCGCGGTGACGGCGACCTTCCGCTCCCCGCTCAGGCGCCCGTGCCCGCGGACGAGGTCGATTCCGGCCGAGTCGAGCCAGGCGACCTGGCCGTCGTCCTGCCAGTGGCTCGTGAAGGAGTCGCGCCGGTCGAGCACCGCACGCACGTCGAGCTCGCCGGTGACCGCCTCGGCCGCGCCGCCGACGTGCCGGGCCGCGCGCAGCGCCTGCGGCGAGCGCAGCAGCGCCTTGGAGGGCATGCAGGCCCAGTACGAGCACTCGCCCCCGACCAGCTCGCCCTCCACGATCACGGCGGTGAGTCCCGCCTGGACGGCCCGGTCGGCCACGTTCTCCCCCACCGGGCCGCCGCCCAGCACGATCAGGTCGTATTCGTCGGTCATCTGCGCTCCGTTCGTCGTGCTTCGTCGGGACGGGTCCGTCCCACCCTCCCAGACCCGGGTGGCACGGGCGTCGCATTCTTACGGGATCGTCAGGATCCCGCCCCCTGTCCGGAGGTGACCACCGACGGATCCAGCACCTCCACGACCAGCGGATCCTCGGGACCCGCGCCCCGGATGCGCCACACGCGCACCGTCGCGCCCACCCCCGGCACCTCCGTCTGCAGGAGCATCCGGGATCGTGCGGTGGGGCGCTCCCAGACGGCGGACGACACCCCCGTCGCCGTCTCGACGGCGAGCTCGAAACGGTCGACTCCGCCGTCCTCGATCGTCGAGACCGTGCGCGCGACGACCGTGCCGTCGACGCGCTCGATGCGGCCCGACGCTTGACGCCAGCAGGCGAGCGCTCGCACCCTCAGGGCGCTCTTCGCCAGCGCCCCGGCGAAGACGAACCAGAGCACCACGACGAGTGCGGCGATGAACGCGGTGAACAGCACCGAGAACCAGACCCCGGGGGTCGGCGTGGTCCAGAGCGGGATGAGCGTCCCCGCACCGACGGCGGTCGCGAGCAGGAGGAGCACCACATACACCGCGCGGGCGCCCGGCCGCATCGCGCCTCGGATCGGGAGATCGGCCGGCGGGACGGGATCCGGCCAGCGCGGGAGCAGCACCACGACCTGGCCGACGGACGCCGAGGGCGGAGGGGTCATAGCGCGAGTCTAGGTCGCACGGGTCCGCGCGTCACGGCTCAGCGGCAGGCGGCCGCCTTGTCGATGAGCTCCTGGGGAGGGGGTCCGTAGGCCTGGGTGCCGTTGCCCTCGTCGGTGAAACCCATGCTGATCGCCCACGCGGTCGCCCAGGCCTCGACGGTCTGCGAGTTGGTGGTGTCGTACATCCCCCAGCACTTCGTCGTGATCGCGTGCCCGACCTCGTGCGCGACGAGCGCGTGGCTCGAGGGGCCCGGCCAGTCCTCGGCGACCGAGTTCGACAGCCGGATGGTCGCGTACTGCCCCCAGGTGGTGGGCCAGACCGTCTCACCGGAGAGATAGCCGTTGTCGCCGCCGAGGTCGTTCACCCGGTCCGCCCACTCGAAGTCGAGCAGCACGCCCGGCGCGAGCCCGCGCGCGAAGTCCTCAATCTCCTGGCGCGCCCCCTGAAGCGGGCCGGCTTCCGCGGCGAGCGTCGCGGCGTGCCCGTCCCGCACCTTCTGGATGCTCGCCGCGTAGTCGCGGAAGCCCTGGGCCACCTCCTCGTCGAACGAGGTGGTCGCGACCAGTTTCGCGGCGAGGTCGCGCATCGCCAGGACGCCCGCGTTCGGCGAGGGCCGGTTGTCGTTCTCGATCTGGGCTGCGAGGCCGCCCGCCGCGTTGGCCACCGCCACCCCGGTCTTGTCGAGCGCACTCGTCGCGGATCCGAGCTCCTCGGACGAACGGCCGAGCGCCGACCCCAGCGTGCGCATCGCCCGCGAATCCGCGTCGAGCCGCGCGGTGCGCGCATACAGCTCCCAGAACCAGAACGGCTTGGCGCCGGGTTCCGGCACCGGTGTCGCGCTGAGCGACATGGCCGCGGCCGACGCCTTCTGCGCCCGGTCCCGCGCTGCCGTGAGGGCGGCGCGGTCCGCGTCGCCGACGAGTGCCGGATCGGTCACCGCCAGCAGCGTGTCGGCGGCGCGGGCCGACTCGTCGTCGACGGCGCGGACGCGATCGTTGTGCGTCGCCTCGTCGCTCTGCGTCGACACCGCAGAGGCCAGCCCCGTGCGCGCCTGGTCGTAGCCGAGGTTCGCGGTGAGCTGCAGCACCGTGGCGAGACCCGCGAGCAGCAGCACTCCGGCGACCGACAGCGACCAGGCCAGCACGGCCCGACGTCGACCCCGGAGAGCCGGTGTCTGCGGCGCGGGGGCGTGGAGCGCGGCGTGGTCGTATGCGGTCGCGTTGGCCGGGCCCGCGGATCCTCCCGCGGTCGTGAAGTCATGCCCGCCGTCCGGCGTGCCGGCGACGGCATCAGGTGTGCCCGGCACCGGAGTCGATCGTCCCTCGGCCACGTCGCCCCCCTGACCTCGCGTCACTGCACTGCGGAACCCGTCCGGCACCGCTGCGTCTCAGGATAGGGCCTGGCGGGTGCGGGTCCGTGCGCCCCTCGGGATCGGCGCCGCGGCGGCCGTCACAGCCGCGGGTCGATCGGGTCGGACTCCAGCGCAAGCACCCCGAACACCGCCTGATGCACGCGCCAGAGCGGTTCGCCCGCGGTGAACCGATGCAGGGCCTCGATGCCGAGCGCGTACTCCCGTGCGGCGAGCGAGCGCTTGCGGCCGGTGTCCCGATCGCGCAGTCGGGCGAGCCGATCCTCCAAGACGGCGGGGCCGGCCGACGGATCCGGCCTCAGCGCGCGAGCAGCAGGTGCGTCGGCGCCGGGGCGGGAGTGCGGTGCCGGATCCGGCCCGGGGCCCCGGTGCGCTCGTCGAGGTCGAGCACGCTGATCTCGTCCGAGCGCTGTCCCGCGACGAGCAGCGCGCCGTCGTGCACGAGATGGTGGCGGGGCCAGTCGACGCCGGCGTCGGCGAGCGCGAGGGGCTCGACCCGCTCGCCGGATCCGCGCACCCGGAGCGCCGCGATCGTGTTGCTGCCGCGCACCCCGGCGTACAGGGTCTCGCCGTCGCGGGAGCGGCTGAGCTCGGACGGATAGTCGTGTCCGGGCGTCGCGATCGCCGAGACCGCGGTCGCGGCGATCAGCCCCCAGCGACCCTCGCGGTCGGCGGCCAGCGTGAACAGCTCGCACGAGTACTCGGTGACGACATGCAGGTGCCCGCTCGGATGCACGACCATGTGCCGCGGGCCGGATCCCCGGGGCAGCACGACCTCGTGGTCGAGCGCCAGCCCG
Source organism: Microbacterium sp. MMO-35 (assembly GCF_037147555.1). Lineage (NCBI taxonomy): Bacteria > Bacillati > Actinomycetota > Actinomycetes > Micrococcales > Microbacteriaceae > Microbacterium > Microbacterium sp. MMO-35. The sequence continues at coordinate 22,620 of NZ_JBBCVH010000005.1, read as the reverse complement.
GACGCCGCCGGACGCCAGATCCGCACGAGGTCGTAGCCGAGGTCGGTCGTCGCGACCCGCCCGTCGGGCAGGAACGCGGCGGCGTGGGCGTGCGAGACCCGGGGGTCGCCGTTCGGGTCGAGGCGGTTCGGATCCGAGGCATAGGGGTCGACGGCGGCCGCCGGATCGCCATCGCCCTCGCCGGACGCCTCGTCCGAATCCTCGCCGAACAGGGCCGCGCGCAGTTCGGCCGCCCTGTCGCGCGCCGCCGGCACCAGCCCGCCGTCGGCGTCGAGCCCGATCCGCACCACGCGGCCGTCGCCGTAGCAGCTCGCGACGAGGAACCGTCCGTCGGGGGCGACCGCCAGATGGCACACGTACTGCCCGGCCGCCACCGGACGACCGACCGGGCGCAGGGCACTCTCACCGGTCCGCGCGAACGCGGCGACCTCGCCGGATCCCTCGAGCACCGCGTAGACCACGTCGAGGGTCGGATGCTGTGCGAGCCAGGACGGCGACGGGGCGGGCGCCACCGCACCGCGGTAGGCGAGCGTCGTCGGACCGTGTCCCTCATCGACGGCGAGCAGCCCGATGCCGTCAGCCGGTCCCTCCATGTCGACGCCGTAGCCGCCGACCCAGAATCGCGTCATCGCTCCCTCACTCTCTCGTCGAGTGCACCCGATGCTGTCGAGTGCACGGGTCGTTCACTCCGATAGCCCGTGCATTCGGCAGCCTTCCGTGCGCTCGGCACGCCGTCCGTCCCGCGGGTGTCAGTCGACGAGGTCGTGCCGGACGACGACCTGGTCGCGCTCGGGGCCGACGCCGATCACCGAGATGCGCGTGCCGGACATCTTCTCCAGGGCGAGCACGTAGTCCTGGGCGTTCTTCGGCAGCTCCTCGAACGTGCGCGCGGAGGAGATGTCCTCCTGCCAGCCCGGGAAGTACTCCAGGATCGGCTTCGCATGGTGGAAGTCGCTCTGGTTCACGGGCACGTCGTCGAAGCGCACGCCGTCGACGTCGTAGGCGACGCACACGGGGATCTGGTCGAGTCCGTCGAGGATGTCGAGCTTGGTGAGCACGAGGTCGGTGATGCCGTTCACGCGCGTCGCGTACCGCGTGATGGGGGCGTCGTACCAGCCGACGCGGCGCGGACGCCCGGTCGTGGTGCCGAACTCGAAGCCGCGCGCGCGCAGCCAGTCGCCCTGCTCGTCGAAGAGCTCGGTGGGGAACGGACCGGATCCGACCCGCGTCGTGTACGCCTTGACGATGCCGACGATCCGGTCCAGGCGACCGGGACCGACGCCGGATCCCGTCGAGGCGCCGCCCGCGGTGGCCGACGACGAGGTCACGAACGGATACGTGCCGTGGTCGACGTCGAGCATGGTGGCCTGGCCGCCCTCGAACACGACGACCTCGCCGCGCTGCAGGGCGTCGTCGAGCAGGTGCCCGGTGTCGGCGACCATCGGACGCAGCCGCTCCGCGTAGGAGAGCAGGTCGTCCACGATCTCGTCGACGGCGATGGCGCGGCGGTTGAAGACCTTCACCAGCAGGTGGTTCTTCTGGTCGAGGGCCCCCTCGACCTTCTGCCGCAGGATGTTCTCGTCGAAGAGGTCCTGCACGCGGATCCCGACGCGGTTGATCTTGTCGGCGTAGGCCGGGCCGATGCCGCGGCCGGTGGTGCCGATCATCCGCTTTCCGAGGAAGCGCTCGGTGACCTTGTCGAGGGTGCGGTGGTACTGGGTGATGATGTGCGCGTTGGCGCTCACCTTCAGCCGGGACGTGTCGATGCCGCGGGATCCGAGCGCCTCGAGCTCGTGGAACAGCACCTCGAGGTCGATCACGACGCCGTTGCCGATGACCGGGGTGACGCCGGGCGAGAGGATGCCCGAGGGCAGCAGGTGCAGGGCGTACTTCTCGTCGCCGACGACCACCGTGTGTCCGGCGTTGTTGCCGCCGTTGAACTTGACGACCCAGTCGGTGCGCTCGCCGAGCAGGTCGGTGGCCTTGCCCTTGCCCTCGTCGCCCCACTGGACGCCGACGATCACGATTCCTGGCATGGGTGCATCCCCCTTGGGTGCGGCCGGTGGCCGCCGTGCTTTTCGCCGGGATTGCACCGGCGGATGAGCTGGCCCGATCGGGCGGGGCCAGTCTATCGGAGGGGGTCCGGGCCGCGTTGCGCGGCGGATCCGCTGTTGATCCGAACGCCTCGGAGTCCAATACTTGTACAGGGAGATGTACAAGGAGGAATGATGGATGTCAGCTCGGTGGCCGACGCCCGCATCGGCCTCTCGCGTGCCCTGGCGGCCTTCCGCGACGACCCCGACGCCGATCCCGTGGTGATCGGCGCGCACCGGCGTCCGGAGGCGGTGCTGCTTTCCTACGAGCGCTTCCTGCATCTGGATCCGCAATCGCGCAGCATCGACCTCGCAGAGCTGCGGCGGTACGGATCCGTGCTCGAGCGGTTGGCCCGCGTCGCGCATCTTCGAGAGGTGCGCGTGTTCGGTTCGATCGCGCGCGGCGAGCAACGGGCGGGGAGCGATGTCGACCTGCTCGTCACCCCCGACGCCGACGCCACCCTGTTCGACATCGCGCAGTTCGAGCTCGATGCGGAGACGGTGCTCGGCGTGCCCGTCACCGCGCTGCCGAGCACCTCGGTCGACGCGACGCGCGACGCCCGGATCCTCGCCGAGGCCGTTCCGCTGTGAACGACGACGAGCGGATCGGCCGCTGGCTCGAAGACCTGGCGCTGATCCTCGACCGGGCCGCGGCCCTCGCCGAACGCGGGGAGGAGGACTTCCATGCGGATCCGGCGTTGCCGTTGGCGTTCGAAGCGCTGTCGAACCGCGTGGGCGATCTCGCGAAGCGGCTGATCCACGCCGATCCGGAGCGTTTCCGGCGATCGGAGTGGCGGGCGGCGGCGCGGCATCGGGACTTCGTCGTGCACCACTATGACCGCCTCGACGAGGCACTGCTGTGGCAGACCGTCACCCGAGGGTTCCCCGAGCTCGCCGCGATGGTCGATCAGGAGCGCCGCGACGCTCGCTGAAGCGCCGCCTCTTACGCACCAGCCCGCCCGCCGCGTCGGCCGCACCTCCCTCGCCGAGGCGTACACCGGATGACCGCGGGGCAACGCCTGACGCTGAGTGCTCGCCCTCGCTTCGGCATCCCGCTGCGAACCCCGTCGATTCGGCCTGTTCGTCGGCGAACCCGCTCAAAGCGCGCGGGTCCGACCGAGTTCGCGACGGGGGAACATCGACGGCGGCCGGCCGATAGGGTGAGATCCGCAGCGACGCGCCGTGTCGATCGGGAGCAGCGCTGCCGGAGACACCGATGACAGAGCCGACGGACCAGCCGCCCGCGGGCCCACGGGCCGCGCCCGCCGCAGCCACGCGGCGCGAAGCGCGCCTGCATCGCGAGGAGCAGACGGCGCAGCCGTCGGCGGGGCCTCTGCTCGCCGCACCGCTGACGGTTCCCCCGGCGAAGCCCGGCTCCCCGTTTCCGGTGCCCCTGCCTCTTCCCTCCGCCGCCCCGATCGAGCCCGCCGCGACCGCGCCCCCTCGGCGGCGGACGGCGCTGTGGATCTCCGGAGCGGCGGCGCTGCTCTGCCTCGCCCTCGGAGCGACCGGGCTCTCGTTCCTGCGCACCCCGGACGGCCCCGCGGCGATCGGTCCGGACATCTCCGCCCCGGCCGCCCCGAACCCCCTCGTCGAGCGCGGTCTCGAGAACGGGGGCCCTCCGGCGCCCGCCGTGACATCCGCCCCGGCGATGCCCCCCGCGACGAGCGCCCCGCCCGTCCCCGCCGTGGCGTCGCCGGCGCCCGGAACGCCCTCCGCCGACGAGGGCCCCGTAGCGTCCCCGACGCAGGCCCCGCCCGCCCCGGCTCCCGTCCCCGCGGTGCCGTCGCCGGACCCGGCGCCGCCCGCGCCGACGCCTGCGCCACCGGCCCCCGCGCCGCTCGCCTTCACCGGGATCGTCGCGAATCAGACCGTGAACCTGCTCGGGATCAGGATCCTCAGCAGCTACACGCTGATGCTCTCGGGCCAGCCCGGCTCGACCGCGGCGGTCACGTACGGCGGCGCGGCGGCGGGATCCGTCACCTTCGACGCGGCCGGTCGTGCGTCGATCACCGTCGGCGCCGGGGCGATCGACCTCGGGATCGGGAATCCGATCATCACGGCCGTCTACACGGACGGCACCCCGGGCGCACCGATCCAGGCGCGACGCGACGCGATCTGACGGCGCCGCCGGCGCATGGCGGGATGTCGGCGGGCGATGGCTGTCGCCGGTCTCGACCGATGTCGGCGGCCCCTGCGACGATCGGAGGATGGCGGAGACCACGGCAGGACCGAAGCGCGAACCGGCGGACGGCGCGGGCGCCCTCGTCCCCCCGCCGCGCCGCAACGGGGCCCTCGTCCTGACGGCGGCCGTGGTCACGGTCGTCCTGTGGGCCTCGGCGTTCATCGGGATCCGCGGCGCCGGCCCGCATTTCGACCCGGGCGCGCTCGCGCTGCTGCGCATGGCGGTCGGGACCGTGGCGCTCACCGTCATCGCGCTGCGCCGCGGGATCCGCCTGCCGCCGCGGCGGCACTGGCTGCTGGTGGCCGTCTGGGGCGTCGGCTGGTTCTGCGTCTACAACCTCGCACTCAACGCCGCCGAGCACACCCTCGACGCCGGCACCGCGGCGATGGTCGTCAACCTGGCACCGCTCATGGTGGTCGTCTTCAGCGGGTTGTTCCTGCGCGAGGGCTTCCCGAAGCCACTGCTGATCGGGGCGCCGATCGCCTTCGGCGGAGTCGTGCTCATCGGCCTGAACTCCTCGACCAAGAGCGGAGCCCTCGACATCGCCGGTCTTCTGCTCGCCCTGCTCGCCGCAGTCATGTACGCCGGCTGCACGCTGCTGCAGAAGCATCTGCTGAGCCAGGGCTCCGACGCGACCACGCTCACCTGGCTCGGTGCGGCGGCCGGCACCGTGGCGCTGCTGCCCTGGAGCGGCAGCCTCGTCGGGGCGCTGCAGACCGCGCCCCTCGACGCGACCCTGTGGGTGGTGTACCTCGGCATCTTCCCGACCGCGATCGCGTTCACGACCTGGGCGTACGTGCTGCAGCGCAGCACGGCCGGGCAGACCTCCGCCACCACTTATGTGGTGCCCGCGATCGCGATCATGCTGTCGTGGCTGATCCTCGGCGAGGTGCCGACGCCGCTCATGTTCGTCGGCGGCGCGCTCTGCCTGCTCGGCGTGCTCGTGACGCGCCTGCGCCGGCGCCCGCCCGCTCAGGCGCGGCCCTAGGCGAGACGCCCGGCACGGCCCCCGGCCAGTCGCAGAGCCCCGAGCACGAGCACCGCGCCCACGACCCATGCCGAGGGAGAGGATCCGCCGACGAGGATCGTCACCACCCCCGCGACTCCGGTCAGCGTCGCCCCGGTCGCCCGCATCCGGCCCGCGCGGGCCGCGGCGGACTCGCGGGCGGCCTCGCGCCTGCCGGTCACCGCGACGACGAGCGCGACGGCCACCAGCACCGCGGCGAACCAGAGCGGTCGGCTCGCCCACCAGGCGGCGGTGAGCGGTGCCGGCAGGCCGACGTGCGCGAGCAGCAGGATCCCGGCCAGGGCGATCACGACGAGCATGTGCCAGGAGTAGATCGTCATCGCCCGGCCGTTCACCCACGAGACCACGGCGGCCGCGCGCGGACCCGCGACCGCCGCCCGCAGTCGCGGACGCAGCGCGAGGAACACCGCGGTCTGCGCGACGCCCACGACCACGAGGATCGCCATCGGCGGGTTCAGCGCCGCGATGAGATCGGCGGGCGCCGCGCCGGTGAGGATGAGCACGGCGGCGGCGCCGGCGGCGACCCCGGTGACCGCGAGCAGCGCTCCCCGCCGCAGGCGGTCGAGGGATCCGTCGGCGACCGCGAACCCGAGCTGCTGCAGCAGCAGCCACACGAACACCATGTTCAGCAGGCCGATCGCGGTGACGCCCGTCGCACCGCGCACGATGTCGACGGCGACGACCCCCGCGGCGAGCGCGGCGAAGGTCAGCGCGCGGTGGCGCTCGTGCAGTCGCACCATCACGGGCACCAGCGCCGAGCAGCCGAGATACACGCCCAGGAACCAGAACGGCTGGCCGATCCGGAATCCCGCCGTGGCCACGACGTCCGCCGGCACCCCGGCGACGACGAGCGCCGCGAGCAGCACGGCGGCAGCGATGATCGCGCCCACCGCGGGGATCAGCAGCCGGCGCACACGCCCGGCCACGTAGTCGCCGGCGGTCGCGCCCTTCGCCCGCTGCCGCGTCCACTGCGTGTACGAGGCGAAGCCGCCCAGCACGAAGAACAGCGGCATGATCTGCAGGATCCAGGTGAGCGGGGCGAATCCGTCCCAGCCCTCCATCGCGTTGCGCAGGATCGGGGATCCGTCGGCGGCGACGCTCACTCCGGCCATGAGGGCGTGCAGGAGCACGACGACGCCCAGCAGCAGGGCGCGCACGGCATCCACCGCGGTGTCGCGTGCGGGGCGGGCTCCGGCAGGGGTGACCGGAGCGGACGGCGCGGGCGCGACCGCGGCGACGGGGAGAACGGGGGTGAGGAGTGCCATTCCCCTACGGTCGCGGGCAGGTCTGCGCCTTCGCGTCCCGCTGCGGAGCCGGATCCACCCCCTACCGGAGTATCACGATGCTCGGTTCTCCCGGCGCGACGCCGCTTCCGCGTGGATCGTTCGCAGCCCTTCGGCATACGTCGTCACCGGGAACTCCGGGAAGCGGGCCAGGAACTTGCCGGAGTCGAAGAGATTGTCATGCCGATAGCGCGGCAGGAGCTCCTGCAGCTCGCGCACCTGCGGGCTCACCATGCCGCCGGTACGGAGCAGCCATTCCGGCACCACCGTGTACCCGGAGGAGCGGTCGAAGGCGGCCGCCGCGAGGTCGGCGAACTCTCGGTAGGCGGGTCGCTGCGGATCGACGGGCAGGTGCCAGGTCTGCCCGTACGCGTCGGGCGTGCGGCCCAGCAGGGCGAGCGCGCGGCTCGCATCCGGGGTCCAGATCAACGAGCGCCTGCGGTCGTCGCGCACCGGCACCAGCGGGCGCTTCCCCGCCGCGAGGCGATCGATCACCAGGGCGTTGGTCACGCTCTGCGTGCGACCCGGGCCGTAGAACTCCGGGGCGCGGGCGATCAGGACCGGGATGTCGCCGCGCTCCATCTCGTCGAGCACCATCCGGGCCATCGCGGCGCGGACGCGCCCCTTGGGACCGACCGGCTCGAAGGGCGTGTCCTCGGTCTGCACCCGGGCGTCCTGCGGATACATGTAGGTGTTGTCGAAGTAGGCGAACCGGGCTCCCGCGGCCTTCGCGGCGTCGAGCGCGTTGCGGAGCATCGTCGGGAACCGCGCCTCCCAGAGCGCCGTGTCGGCGGGCAGACCGGCCGTGAAGTAGACGGTCTCGCTCCCCGCCACGGCGGATCCGGTCTGCTCGGCGTCGAGGAGGTCGGCGCTGCGCGTGTCGTCCGCTTCGTTGACCTTTCGCGGGGTGCGGCTGACCAGCCGGAGCTCTCCGGCGCCCGCGCGGTCCAGTTCCCGCGCCAGCTCGATCGCGATCTGACCATTCGCCCCCAGGATCGTCTGCATCCCTGTCCCATCGCCTTCCGTGCGCTATGTTTGCACCGCACACATGATCGTAGAGAGGGAAGTGTTCAGTGTCAACTTCCGAGAAGTCCTACCACCACGGCGACCTGCGGGCGGCGCTCCTGACCGCGGCGATCGCGTCCCTGGAGGACGGCGAGCAGCTCTCGATGCGCGCCGTCGCCCGCCGGGCCGGAGTCTCTCAGACGGCGCCCTACCGGCACTTCGCCGATCGTGCGGCGCTGGACGCCGCGGTGGCCGTCGAGGGCTTCACCGACCTCACCGGCGATCTCTCCGACTGTCTCGCAGCTCTGGCCGACGACGCGACCGCGGTCGACGTGCTCAGCGCCCTCGGCGTCGCCTATGTCGGATTCGCACTTCGCCGCCCCGCCGTGTTCCGTCTCATGTTCGGCAACGAGTGCGACCCCGCCGACGGCGAACGCGTCCAGGCCGCCGAGCGACTGCACGCCCTGCTCGGCGGCGTCACCGAGCGCCTGTTCCCCGGCATCCCGTCTCCGGCGATCGCGACGGGCATGTGGAGCGCCGCGCACGGCCTCGCCTTCCTGCACCTGGACGGGAAGCTCCGCCCCGAGCCGTTCGACGAGGTCGCCGAGCGGGTCCGCGCGACCATCGGGGCGCTGCTCGCAGCGGGTTCTGCCGCGAGAGTCCCGGCGTCCGGATCCTGATCCGCCCACCACGCGAGAAGACAGCCTCCGAGGAGAAGAAGAATGACCGCCCGCATCCTGCACGTCGTCACGAACGTCGCACACTACGACGACCCGACCCACCCGACCGGGCTGTGGCTGTCCGAACTCGCCCACGCCTGGGAGGTGTTCGAGCAGCACGGCTTCGAGCAGACCCTCGTGAGTCCTGCCGGGGGGCGGGTGCCGCTGGAGCCCCGCTCGCTGAAGTTCCCCGCCTACGACAAGGTCGCGAAGGCCTGGCACGAGGACCCCGCCCGGATGGCGCTGCTCGAGGACACCCTCAGCCCGGAGCAGGTCGACGCGGAGGCCTTCGACGCGATCTTCTTCACCGGCGGGCACGCCGTGATGTACGACTTCCCCGGCAGCGAGGGCCTGCAGCGCATCACCCGCGAGCTGTGGGAGCAGGGCAAGATCGTCTCCTCGGTGTGCCACGGATACTGCGGGCTGCTCGATGTCCGCCTCAGTGACGGCAGCCTCCTCGTCGAGGGCAGGCACCTCACCGGCTTCGCCTGGCGGGAGGAGATCCTGGCGGGGGTCGACAAGCTCGTCCCCTACAACGCCGAGGAGGAGATGAAGAAGCGCGGAGCACTCTACGAGAAGGCGCGCCTCCCGTTCGTCGCGTACGCCGTCGCCGACGGGAAGCTCGTCACGGGCCAGAACCCCGGATCCGCCAAGGAGGCGGCGCGGAAGGTCGCCGCACTGCTCTGACCCGGTGTCGCAGGGCTCTGAACCGGTGTCGCAGGTTCGCGACGGCGGGCACGGGTTCCGCCCGGGTGCGCTAGGAAGGAGGGGCAGGAACACGCAACACGCAGACCAGGGGGAATCATGACCTATCCGCAGGACCCGCAGCCCGGACCGCCGCCGTATCCGATGGCGCAGAATCCGGCCGGAGGTCCGTCGTACTACCCGATGCCCGTCTATCTCGCGGCGCCCGAGCCCAAGGGCATGAGCATCGCGTCGATGGTCCTCGCCCTCGTCTCGATCGTGTTCGGGTTCACGTTCCTGGTGCCGATCGCGGCGCTGATCCTGGGGATCGCGGGTCTGCGCAGAGAGCCTGCGGGCCGGGGCATGGCCCTGACGGGCGTGATCATCTCGAGCCTGATCCTGCTGGTCTGGGCGATCATCGTCGTGTTCGTCCTCGTCGTCGGATTCTCGGCGCTCGGCATCGCTGTCTCCCAGACGAGCTGAGCCTGCGGCGTCACCCCGCGGGCGCCACCAGCCCCGCGTCATAGGCGAGGATCACCGCCTGCACCCGGTCGCGCAGCCCGAGCTTCGCGAAGACACGGCTGACGTGCGTCTTCACGGTCTGCTCGGCGAGGAACAGGTCGGTCGCGATCTCGCGGTTCGACAGCCCGCGGCCGACGAGCACGAGGATCTCGTGCTCGCGCTCCGTGAGGCCCTTCAGCCGCAGCTCGGCGCCGTTCGTCCGGGGTCGGCTCTCTGCGAACCGCTCCAGCAGCCGCCGGGTGATCCGCGGAGCGAGCAGCGCGTCCCCGGCCGCGACCACCCGCACGGCCTGCACGAGCTCCTCGGGCAGGGCGTCCTTGAGCAGGAACCCGCTGGCGCCGGCCTGCAGCGCCTCGTGCACGTACTCGTCGGCATCGAAGGTGGTCAGCACCAGCACGGCGGGCGCCGCACGGCCGTCTCGCTCCGCCGCAGCGAGGATCCGCCGGGTCGCCTCGATCCCGTCCAGGTTCGGCATCCGCACGTCCATGAGCACGACCTCGGGGCGCAGCCGCCGGGCCTCGTCGACCCCCTCGGCACCGTCGGACGCCTGCCCGATCACGTCGATCCCGTCCTGCGCCTGCAGGATCGCGGCGAACCCCGCCCGCAGCATCGCCTGATCGTCGACGATCAGCACCGTCGTCATGACCGCTCCTCCCTCGGGATCCGCACCTGCAGCACGAATCCGCCGTCGTCCTGGGCGATCGCGTGCACCGCGCCGCCCATCGTCGCCACCCGCTCGCGCATTCCGCGGAGTCCGTGCCCGCCCCCGTCCGCGCGTGGTTCGGCGGGCCCCGCCGGGGCCGTGTTGCGCACGCGGATCCCGAGCTCGGCCGGCGTCTGCGTCCACACCACCTCCGTGGCGGCGCCCGGGGCGTGCCGGGCGACGTTGCTCAACCCCTCCTGCACCACGCGGTACGCGGCGAGGCCCAGGATCGGATCCTGCTGCTCCCGCTCCGTGAGCTCCCACGTCCCGCGCTCGGACACCGGACCGAGGTCGCCGGCCCGCGCGATCAGCTCGGGGACGTCGGCGAGGCCCGGCTGGGGCGCGTGCTCGGCCTCCCCCTCCTCGTCGCGGAGGAGCCCGAGGATCACGCGCATCTCCTTCATCGCCGACCGCGCCGTCGCCGCGACCTCGTCGAACTCCGCGGCGGCGTCGGGCGGAAGATCGGGCATCCGGTAGCGCGCGCTCGCGGCGCGCACCTGGATCGCCGACATCCCGTGCGCGACGACGTCGTGCAGTTCGCGGGCGATCCGCGCCTTGTCCTCGACGGCCTCGCGGCGGGCCAGCTCGACGGCCGTCGCCGCACGCTCGGCCCGCAACTGCGCACGCAGCAGCGACCAATTGCGGATCCCGACGCCGACCAGGACGGCGCCGAGGGTGACGGCCGCGAAGACGACGAGGTCGGCGATCGTACGGCCGTCGTCCGCCTTCACGGGCGCGTCGACGGCGACCATGACGGCGGAGAGCACGCTGAACGCCCACCCGGCAGCGGGCAGCCACCAGCGCGCCCGGAGCGCGACGCCGATCCACACCAGCGTGTTCGCCACGATCGTGGACACGGCGATCGGCCACGGCTGATCGGGGGTCGCTGCGGCCAGCCCGGCGAGCGCGTTGCCCGCGATCAGAGCCAGCAGGGTCGCCCACACGGGCGCGAACAGCGCGAGCACGATGGCCGCGGCCTGCACGAGCGACAGGATGAGGGCCGCGGCGAGCGGAATCCGGTAGAGCGTGACGCCCAACGAGACGGCGACCGCCAGCTGAGCCAGCGCGCACGCGATCGCGAGGGCCCAGATCGCGAGGTTCGCACGCCCGGGCGCCACGCGCAGGGCCAGGATCCCGAACCGGCGGCGCGCCGGACGTCGACGATCCTGCCGATCCTCGACGGTCATGCCGCCCCCTCTCCGCGGTCGAATGCGGTCGGATCCACGCTACGACCTCACACCGCCCGGCACGTCACCCCGTGGTATCGGTCTCCGGGGGTACGGGAGGGGGCGGGCGGCAAAGCCGGGCGGGGAGCGCCGAATGCACGGGAACGCGCCCACCGCACGGCGTGTTCACGCGCGGATCCGGTGCACTCGGCAACAACCCGTGCGGTGGGCGATCGCACCGTTCGGGGCCCGGGCTGCACGGATGCGCCGCCCCCGGGGCATGGGGAGTCCTCCCCATGCCGCACAGGCGGCGGGCGCGGCCTCGGCGGTTACGCTGGCAGAGGTGCGCGTGGTCGACGCGCGACACGGACCAGGGGGAGCTGCACGTGAGCCAGAACAACGACGCGGGATCGTTCGCCGCGCAGACGCCGCCTCCGCCCGCGGCCACGGGCGCCCCGATCATCCCTCCGGCGCCGCCGATGCCGCCCGCACCGAGCACGCGTCGCGAGCAGGCCGCCGCGACGGCCGCGCCCTCCGCTCCCCCCGCAGCCCCGACGGCACCGGTGCCCGGAGCGGCGAGCGCCGCCCCCGCGTCCACCGCTCCGGCCGCACCCTCCGTCCCGCCGGCGTCCACCGCCCCGGCGACGCCCGACGTCCCGACCGAGCCGAAGCCCGCCCCGACCGAGGCCGAGATGGCCCGCGCCCGCGAGATCCTCGACATCGTGTCGAAGGCGTACTCCGCCCGCATGGTAGGCCAGGAGCGCCTCCGCACCAGCCTGCTGCTGGCGCTCATGGCCGGCGGCCACATCCTCCTCGAGTCCGTGCCGGGCCTGGCCAAGACCACGGCCGCGAGCACCCTCGCCGATACGGTCAAGGCCGACTTCAAGCGGATCCAGTGCACGCCCGACCTGCTGCCCAGCGACATCACCGGCACGCAGATCTACGACGCGGCGAACGGATCCTTCCGCACGGTGCTCGGTCCGGTGCACGCGAACTTCGTGCTGCTCGACGAGATCAACCGCTCCAGCGCCAAGACGCAGTCGGCGATGCTCGAGGCGATGCAGGAGCGGCAGACGACGATCGGCGGCGAGATCCACAGGGTTCCGCGCCCGTTCCTCGTGATCGCCACGCAGAACCCGATCGAGCAGGAGGGCACCTACGAGCTGCCCGAGGCGCAGATGGACCGCTTCCTGCTCAAGGAGATCGTCGAGTACCCGAGTCCCGCCGACGAGCTCGAGGTGCTCGCGCGCATCGACTCCGGTGCTCTGGATCCCGACCGGCATGCCGAGACGACCATCTCGCTCGCCGAGGTCGAGCAGCTGCAGGACATCGCGTCGCGGGTGTACGTGGATCCGGCCATCCGCAATTACATCGTCTCGCTCGTCTACGTCACCAGGAACCCGGTTCCGTACATCGGCGAGACCCTCGGCGGGTACATCAAGTACGGCGCGAGCCCGCGCGGATCCATCGCGTTCCTGCAGGCGTCGCGCGCTCTCGCCCTGCTCGCCGGGCGTTCGTACGTGATCCCCGAGGACGTCCGGAACCTGCGCCATCTGGTGCTGCGCCACCGCGTGCTGCTGACCTTCGAGGCCGAGGCGGAGAACGTGCGCAGCGAAGACGTCATCGACGCCGTGTTCGGCGCCGTGCCCACCCCCTGACCTTCGACAGGCTCAGGAACCGGAGGACACCATGGCCAGCCTGCTGACGCCGGTGAAGGGCAAGCTCTTCATCGACTCGACGCGCAAGTCGACGCACGCGCTCGACGGCGCCTACGCGTCACTGCTGCGCGGGCACAGCCTCGACTTCGACGACCTGCGCGCCTACGAATACGGCGACCAGATCCGCGACATCGACTGGAAGGCGACGGCGCGGCTCGGCTCCGCCGTCGTGCGCCGGTCGCTCGCCACCCGCATGCACACCGTGCTCTTCGTCGTCGACACCGGCCTCTCGATGGCCGCTCTCGCGCACGACGAGCGGCCGAAGAAGGATCTGGCGATCCTCACGGTCGGCGTGCTGGGGCTGCTCGCCCTGCGGCACGGCGACGACTTCTGCCTCGTGAACGGCGACGCCGACGGGGTGCGGCGGCGCGAGATCGGCCGCAGCGAGGCCGCGCTCGAGCACACGCTGCGCCAGATCGACCGCGCGGTCGGCGCCGCCTCCGTCCCGAGCGACCGCGACGCGCTGCTGTCGTACGTCGCGCGCACGATCTCCCGGCGCATGATCGTCGTCGTGGTCACCGACGACGCCCCGGTGTCCGACGAGACGGAGCGGCTGCTGCGGCGCCTGCGCGTGCAGCACGACGTGCTCTGGATCGCCCTGCACGACGCGGATCCGGTGCTCGCAGCGCGCCCGGCCGGTCCTTCGCGCGCCGCGTCCTCGCTCGACGCCCCCGCGGGCAGCGCGTCGCCGCGCCTCCCGCAGCGCGCACGTCGCGACGTCGCCTCGCACTGGGCGATCCCCGAGTTCCTGCAGGGCGACGCCGAGCTCGCCGCCGAACTGCAGGCGGCCGACGCCGCCGACGCCGCGCGCACGCGGGAGCTGCTGCGGCGTCTGGAGATCACGCACGTCGCCCTCGGCGCACAGGACGAGGCGGTCGCCGGTCTCCTCGCGATGCTGGATGCGAGGTCTCATGTCCGGCACCGATGAGCTGTACCCGCCGGCCCAGTACGGCGGGGGCTGGATCCTGCTCGCGATCGGCGTGCTCGTGCTGCTCGCCGGAGCCGCGTGGCTCGTGATCGTGCTGACCCGACCACGCCGCGCGGTCCCCGTGGCTGCCTCCCCGGGCCCGGTCCCGTTGCTCACCGCCGACGTCGCGACCGTGCTGCGCCAGGAATACCTCGGGGCGATCGCGCAGATCGAGGCCGACTACCGCGCGGGGGCCACCGACGCCCGTCGCGCCAACCTCGATCTCAGCCGCACGGTGCGCGGGTTCGTCAACGAGTACAGCGGCATCGAGGCGCCGGTGCTGGCGCTCGACGACCTGGTGCGCCTCGGCGTGCACCCCGCGCTCATCGACGCGATCGGACGCAATTACTATCCGAGCATCTTCCGGCGCACCGCCCCCATCGACCCGCTCGTCGGCGCCGAGGCTGCCCGCACGGTGGTGACGACGTGGTACTAGCGAACGCCTGGATCCTGCTCGCTGTCGCCGGCGCGCTGCTGCTCGCGATCGCACTCGGCGTGCTGCTCGGGCTGCGCGGGCGCGGCGGCGGATCTGCGGACCACGGCGCCCCGATCGCCCGGGCCGAGCGCATCCGCGCGCTGCCGGCGTTCCGTCGCGCGGTGCGGCGGCGCCAGGCGGCGCTCGCGGGGATCGTCGCCCTCGGCATGCTCGCGGTGGTGCTCGCCGGCGTGGTCGCGGCGCGACCGGTGGCGCAGAAGACGATCCAGCCGGTGTCGACCAACCGCGACATCATGCTGTGCCTGGACGTCTCCGGATCCATGACCGATGTCGACAAGGAGATCGTGTCGATCTTCGACAAGCTCGCCGACGGGTTCAAGGGCGAGCGCATCGGGCTGACGATCTTCAACAGCTCGGCCGTGCAGGTCTTCCCTCTCACCGACGACTACGCGTTCATCCGAGAGCGCCTGCGCAGCCTGATGAAGGGCTTCGACTACTCGACCGCCGTGCCGGAGCAGTGGGTCGGCACGATGAACGGCGTGGGCGCCTCGCTCATCGGCGACGGCCTCGCCTCCTGCGTGATGCGCTTCGACCACGCCGACCAGCAGCGCGCCCGCTCGATCATCCTCGCCACCGACAACGAGCTGAACGGATCCCCGATCGTCACGCTGCCGGAGGCGGCCGACTACGCGGCGTCGAAGAAGATCCGCGTCTACACGATCAATCCGGTCGACGGCATCGACCAGCAGGGCTCACAGGGCCTGGCCGACGCCGCCGCGGTGACGGGCGGCAAGGCCTACGCGCTGCGCGAGACCACGACCGTCGGCGACATCATCGCGCAGGTGCAGAAGCAGGAGGCATCCCAGCTGAAGGGACAGGCCACCGTCATCTGGACCGACGTGCCGCAGTTGTGGATCGCGGCGCTCACCATGCTCGCCCTCGGCTTCGTCGTGCTGCTGTGGAGGGTGCGCCTGTGATCCTCCAGCCCGTCATCGCACCGTTCCTGGTGATCCTCCTCGTGCTGCCCGTGCTGGGCGCCGCGGTGTGGATGCTCGTGCGCAGCGTCTCCTCCCGAGGCGCACAGCAGGGGGTCGTCGAGCGAGGACGCGCGGAGCGCGCCCGAGACGAGACGCGGTCGTCGGCGGGGGCCGGCGCGGGCCCGGTCCTGTGGATCCTCCGGATCCTGCTCGTGCTGGCCTGCGGCGTGCTGCTGCTGCGCCCGAGCGTGCCCGGAGGTCAGGTTCGCACCCTCGCGTCGGCCACGGATGTGGTGATCGCCGTCGACACCACCGCCAGCATGGTCGCCGAGGACTGGGACGGCGCGCAGGGATCCACCGCCTCGGCCGGTGACATCACCCGCCTGGCGGGCGTGCGGGAAGACGTGCGCCGCATCGCGGAGGCGTACCCCGGCGCCCGGTTCGCGCTCATCACGTTCGACGCGAATGCCGTGCTGCGCCTCCCTCTGACCACCGACACCGGCGCGCTGATCTCGGCGGTCGACGTGCTGCAGCCCGAGGTGACCCGGCAGTCGAAGGGCAGCTCGATCGGCATCGCGAACCAGCTGCTCGCGCAGACGTTGCAGAGCGCGCAGAAGGCGGCACCCGACCGCGCGCGGATGGTCTTCTACCTCGGCGACGGCGAGCAGACCGTCTCGACCTCGCCCGAGTCGTTCGCGACCTCGAAGAAGCTCGTCTCCGGCGGCGAGGTGCTCGGCTACGGCACGGCGAAGGGCGGTCCGATGCGGGAGACCACGGGCGCGCTCTCGGGCTCCGGCGACTACATCCAGTACCAGGGATCCGACGCGCTCAGCCGCATCGACGAGAAGAACCTGCAGCAGATCGCGGGCGAGCTCGGCGTGGGCTACGAGCATCGCACGGCCGAGAAGAAGGCGCAGCTGCCGCCTGCGCCGACCTCGACCACGGCGTACCGGGAGGACGACCCGCTCACCCAGCCGACCGACCTGAGCTGGATCGTCGCGCTCGTGATCGCCGCGCTGCTGTGCGCCGAGATCACCCGGGCAACGATGCTGATCCTGCGGATGCGCGGGCTCTCGGTGCGACCGAGGCAGGGAGGTGACGCATGAGCCACGTCCTCCCCGCCCCGGCCGAGTCTTCGAGCGAGCACCCCCACCCGGGGTCGTCGAGCGAGGACGCCGCACGCGACCGGGACGGAACGCCGCTCGGTCGGAGTCGCGATGTCCCGTCGCTGCTCCTCGCGGCGAACCGGCGTCGCCGTGCCGTGCGCCGCTGGATCGCCTGGTGCTCGCTCCCGCTGATCCTCGTCGCCGTGCTGTTCGTCGGAAAGCTGGTGAGCCTGTACGCCTTCGCCTATCAGTCGATCACCGCGTACGTCGCCGGCGACTACACCGGGTCGGTGAGCGCGGCGGAGAACCTGAACCCGGCGAACTGGTTCGAGCCCTACAAGGCGCCGTTCGACCAGGGCGTGGGGCTCGCGGAGTCGGGCAAGCTCGCGGCAGGGCAGAAGAAGTTCGAGGAGTCGCTGAAGCTCGCGCACGGACTCGAGGTGTGCGCGGTGCGGTTCAACCTGGCGCTGGTGCTCGAACGTGAGGGCGATGCGGCGGCCGACGATCAAGACCACGTCACCGCCCTGGAGTTCTACGCCCGGGCGCTGCAGGTGAACGCGGAGCGCCCGAAGGAGTGCGACAGCGAGCAGGCGCAGCAGCAGTCCCCGGATCCCCAGCGCGATATGAGTCAGTCGAACAAGGACCAGAAGGATCGGCTGCAGCAGAAGCAGCAGGACGAGCAGCAGAAGCAGCAGCAGGATCCGCAGCAGAACCCCGACCAGAAGCAGGACCCGCAGCAGCCGACGCCCGACCCGAGCAAGCTCGACGAACTGCAGAAGAAGCTGCAGCAGGGCGAGCAGGAGCGACAGCAGAACCAGCAGGGCGGCACCGACGACGGCGGCAGCAGCGGGACGGACAAGCCATGGTAGAGCGCAGCGATCCGCCCCGGTACGTGTCCGACTCGACCGGAGCCCCGCCGATGCCGCCTCCCGGCGGCTACCGCGGCGCGCGCCGCGCGCTGCTCGGTCCCGTGGTCGCGCCGGTCCCGGGGTCGGCGAACGGCACCGCAGGCCCGGCCCCCTTCCCGGGGTCGTTGAGCGAGGACGCCGCAGGCGACCGAGACGAAACGCGGCGCCCCGGCGAGCGCACCCCGTCGCAGAAGAAGCGGAGCCCCCTCGGCTGGATCGCCCTCGCGGCGTCGATCGTCTTCGTGATCACGTCCCTGATCCTGCTCGCGATCGGCGCGGCCGACGCCTTCCTCGGCGCGACCATGCTCGTGCTGCAGCTCGTGGTGCTGGGCCTCGCGGTCGCCGCGGTCGCGACCCGGGCGGGCCGTGCGCTCGGTGCGATCGCCCTGACCATCTCCCTCGTACTCAACGTCGGCACGATGGGGGCGCTCAGCGCCGTGCGGGTCGCCGCGACCGGATCCTACGACGGGCACAAGACCGAGAAGCAGAAGCTCTGGGAGGCGTACCCGGGCATCAAGGACAAGGATCCGAGCACGTTCCTGAACCAGCAGTCCCTGGAGGGCCTGCAGGCGCTGGCCGACGAGACGATGACCGACGTGCGCACGCAGCTGACGGCGAAGTACGGGCTGCAGTGGGTGAAGTCCGCCGACGCCCAGGAGCGCCCGGAGCGCAACGGCTACGGCGGCGAGTCGATGCTCGTGCGGTTCGCGTCGGACACCTGGGCGACGACGACCCCCGTCACCGGGTACGCCCACAAGCTCGAGGTGATGCGGACGATCGAGTCGATCATCGTGCAGCACGGCTGGCGCGGCATGGTCGCGTTCAACGACCCGGCCAGCGGTGTGGATCCGACGATGATCTCGAAGATGTACGGCGGCGCGACGCCTCAGACCCAGGTGGACTGGGAGTGGTTCAGCGACGACGAACCGGATCCGGGCTGGTTCTACGCCGACATCACCGACCTCGCGAACGATGTGACCGGTGAGTACCGCACCTCGCGCGAGCAGACGTCGCAGCGCACCGGAGAGCCGCTGGAGGGCCTGCAGCTCGCGATCGTCGGCCGCTACATGCTGAGCGAGAAGAAGGCCGCCGAGTTCCAGAAGGCGCTCACGAAGTACCCCTGAGCGATGGGATCCGCGGGCCGCGCTGTTGCACGGTCGAGGTCAGAGGATCCAGAGCGTGGTCGCGCCCGCGGCCCACGTCCAGCTCGCCGGCACCTTCAGGTGGAGCTCCTGGGCGAGTCGACGGAGTTCGATCGCCCTGGTGTCGACCACGGCCGGCACCGGTGCCGGCGCTTCCAGGGACGCGACGTCGATGCCCTCGGCCGCGGCGCCCGCCTCGACGGAGCCGTACCTGTCGATGAGCTGCGCCCGCTGTGCTTCCAGTTGCCGGAACGCCTCCGGCGGCACCTGCAGAGGCCGCGGTCCTGGAGCGTTCGGTGCCTCGAGCGACGTGCCGATCTCCGGGTAGGGCCACGGCGCGAGCGGATACGAATCCCCCTCCGGTACCTGCGGCTCGTCGGGTATGACCGGCTCAGAAGGAAGCGCAGGCAGGTCGCCGATGTCGATCGGCGGCGGCGTCTCGTCGGCGAACGCCGGACTCGCGACCGCCGCGCCAAGCACGACGGCGCCGCTCGCGACCACAGCCATGGCCACTCGTTGAACACGACGCATCGGCACCTCCATCACCCAGCGAATCCCAAGGATATGCCAAGGGTTCGCTCAGGATCCAGTTCCGGAGTCACACCACCCCTTCCGCTCCGAGCGTCTGCACTCGCGCCATATTCATCGGCCCGGCTGCCTACCTCTGCTGACCAGTCGCCTACGAATCCCCATTCCTATCACCCCAACGAGCGAGATCAGACGCTGCACGTTCGAGGATCCAGTCATAGTAGGCAGGCTCCGCGACGATGTCGGAGAGAACGCGTCGCGCGGCAGGCATATCCCAATCCATGACGGCCTCCGCCACAATGATCCGCACCACGGGCGAGGGGTCCTCGAGCAAGTCGTCCAATGCCGCTCGCCCTGACGCACTTGCCTTGAGTCTTTTCAGCCGGTCGGAGACTTGGGCCGAGGAACGAAATGCCGATGAATCGCCGCCGAAGGACAGCAGCCGATCGGCCACGTCACGCAGCTCTCGAACATCTTGCTCGTTTCTCACGTGCAACGGCACCAGCGGGCTATGACCGATCGATCGCCGTCTCGCCCTCACAAGTTCCTCAATGGCCTGGACCACTAATAACAAGATGGGGAGAACGACAAACGCCGAGATCTTCGCCGCTACCGTTGTCGGAGGTATAACCACCACTATGACAATGATGACCGCGCCGATCGCGAGCCTTCGAAAGAAGACCCGAAGAAAGTTGGCAGTCGGTCGGTCAGTATGCAATCGTTCTCCCCCCAGCGGCGCGCCTATTCGCGAGAGTTATGCTCTTTGTCACCCAAGTTGAGGAAATGGCCGAAGCCGCACCTCGCACTGTCTCCGCTGCGCCGAACCAAAATGCCGCATCGTCCGCTTTTGACGCGGCGTTATTGAACCCCTGCCACCCCGTCCTGGTGTTGAACTTCCTCGTCACCTTTCGGGCGGTCAAGGTGCGCGCCGTGGCAGCCGCCGATTTGGCAGCTCGCGCCGCCGCGCCCAATACCCCACCTGTCGCACCACTGAGAATGTCTACGACACCTTCCGGGCGCCCGGTACTCACCCGGTACACCCCCATCCCGACACTAACGGCGGCGCCCACAGCACCAACTATCGCGCACACTCCACAAACAAGTGCAAATAGCCCAACCACACCAGCAACAAGAAGGCCATTGTCAACAATGGACTCCCGAAGCGCCTGAAGGCCGGTAAGGTCGTTGGCGTTGACGGGGTCAGTTGGGTAATTGTAGGCATTATCGACGCCACCTTCGACCGAGTCGACCTGCAAGAACCGGCCAAGCGCGGGGACATAGAGTCTGGCACCCATCTCGATCACCAAGGTGGACCCAGCGGACTCGGCCGGCTTCAACGCGCTCTGATGCCATAGTGTGTCACCGGACACTTGCGCCGCGTCATCCGTCGCGGGCGTACCCAGTGCGAAGGTGGCAGGGTCAACGGGTTGGCCGAACGGATCCCACATCAGCATGGCGCCCGTCGTGGTGCCGGTGCGGGTGATGAGCCCGTGGCCGAGGAGATCGGGGAACGACCACGTGACCGTGGCCCCGACCGCCGTCCGGCTCAATCCGCCCGGCAGCGTCGCACTCGTTGCGACCGTGCTCCCGGCGATCTGGCCCCATGCCGCGTCTCCGGGACCGGCATACAGGTACTTCGTCGTTTTTGCTGGGTCCGCCCCCGCCGGGCCCACCGTGCGAGCGGCAATCCGTCCGGTCGCATCTCTCGCAATGCTGACGGTCGTGCCGTCAGCATACGTCGTACCGACGTGCTGGCTTGACGCGTCGTAGACAAAGGTCATGTCCGCGAGCTTGGTCGTGTTTCCATGCGGATCGTCCGGCGCATCGGGCCCCTCCGGCGAGACCACCGATCCCGCGACCGCCGTCGCCGAGGCAGACTCGGCGAACAACACCCCCACGACCAAAGCGAGAACAGCCACCACGAACAGCACCGCTAGACGAGCCCAGCGAACCACAGGCACTCCACGAATCCGGGCCGTCGGCATTGACGGCGCACCCAGCGAATCCTAAGGCTATACACACCTGACACCGATATTTGACCAATCGGACCTTTGAGGTCACTTTCCGCGGGACGCCGAGCGGAACCGGCCATCCCCCGTTGCGGCCCCGGCCGCCCGGGCCGCCCCGCTATCGTCAAGGAATGCAGACCCCCGCGCGCGATGGCGCCGTGTCCCGTCCCGCCCGATTCGCGATCGCCACGAAGCCGTGGGCGATCGTGCGGCTGGTCGGGGCAGCAGCGATCCTGGCCGCCGTGATCAACCAGCTCGTCGTGACGATGGGCAATGCGCTGCACGCGACGACGCCCTACGGATCCCACCTCCCGACGATCGTGGCGAACTTCCTCAGCTTCTTCACGATCGAGTCGAACATCTGGGCCGCGGTGATGCTCGTGATCGTGGCGGTGTGGAGCCTTCGCCCTTCGGGAGCATCGGGGACCCTCTCGGAAGAGCCGGAGCCGCGCGGGATCGCGATCCTGCTCGCGTGCGGGTCGACCTACATGATCGTCACCGGCATCGTCTACAACACCCTCCTGCGTGGCATCGAACTCCCGCAGGGTTCGACCGTGGAGTGGGCCAACGAGATGATGCACGTGGTGGGGCCGCTGCTGATGCTGGCCGACGTGCTCCTCGCGCCGCGTCGACGCCGCCTCGGCTGGGGCGTCGTCGCCATCACCGCGATCTTCCCGATCGTGTGGGCCGTGTACACGCTGGTGCGCGCGAACCTCATCATCAACCCCCGCACGGGCGCCCGCGGCTGGTACCCCTACCCCTTCCTCGACCCGGCGAACGTCGGCGGCTACGGCGGCGTCGCCGTCTACATCGCGGCGATCGCCGTCGTGATCATCGCCGTGGGCGCCGGTGTGGTCTGGGTCTCGCGCAAGCGCGGCAGCTGACCGCGCCGCGCGCCGATCCCCCACCGCGGGAGCGTGTGCCCTGGTCCTCGGCCTCGCCGGACACGCCATGGTCGAGACGTTCTCCGTGCTGACTCGACTCCCCGACTCGAGCAGACTGACGGCCGCGCATGCCGCACGATTGATCTCTCGGGAGTTTCCGGGCTCCGTCGCGCTTCCGCCGAGCATCGCCGTCGGCGCCGTGCCGCTCTTCGCCTAAGCGGGGATCGCCGGCGGCGCCGTCTACGACGAGACGGGCTGGTCGGCCTGGCCGCCAGGACGGAGGGGATCACCTTGCTCTCCTGCGATCGCCGAGCTCTGTCGACCTATGCCGCCCTCGGCGTCGACGTCCGCCTGATCTGACTCGGCTCCGCCAGCGACGCGGCCATGCCAGGTCTGCCGCCGATCCCTTCAGGTCGCGATTTCTCCCTCCAGGTCGCAGTTTCGGTTCTTCCCCAGCCACCGGAAGGACACTTATCGCGACCCGAGCGGATCCACCGCCCCCGCAGATCCCTTCAGGTCGCGATTCCTCCCTCCAGGTCGCAGTTTCGGCGCTTCCCC